>NZ_JBVAXR010000002.1:0-297423 GCF_055419445.1 Mycobacterium sp. IDUB_19
ACCTTCGGGCTCCCGGGCACCTGGCGATCGCCGGCTTCACCGCGCAGTTGGCGAACGATTTCGTGGATCTGCCGCAGCCCGGACGCGCCGATGGGCTCGCCGTTGGCGATCAGCCCGCCGTCGGTGTTGACCGGCATCGGGCCGCTGATCTCGGTGGCGCCGTCGGCGAGTAGCTTCTCCTGGTCGCCGTCCGCGCAGAATCCGCACTCGGCCATGTGAATGATCTCGGCACCGGCATCGGTGTCCTGCAACTGGATCACGTCGACGTCGCCGGGGGCCACACCGGCCTTCTCGAACGCGGTATGGGCGGCGTAAACCGTTGGCGCCACATCCTCTTCGACCGGCGCGCAGGTGGTGTTGACCTCGTACGCGCCGTAGCGCCGGGTGCGGACCTCCACCGCCCGCAGATACACGGGTTTGGAGTTGTAGCGGTGCGCGATGTCGGCACGGCACATCACCGCCGCCGCGGCGCCTTCGTCGGGTGCGCAGAACATGTACTGAGTCAGCGGGTAGTTGAGCATGGTCGAGTTGAGGATGTCTTCTTCGGAGATCGGCTTACGCCGGAATGCATTGGGATTGAGGGCTCCGTTGCGGAAGTTCTTGGCGGCGACCTTGGCCAGCGTCTCGTGCGAAATGTTGTGGTCGTGCAGGTATCGGTTGGCTTTCATGCCGAAGAACTGGGTGGTCAGGTATTGCCCGTTCTCCGCATACCAGCGCGGCATGCCCACCAGCGCCGGGTCTTCGGTGAACGCCCCGCGGGGATGTTTGTCCAAGCCGATGGCGATGCCGATGTCGTAGTCGCCCAACCGGATTCCGTCGGCACAGGCCTTGACCGCACTGGCCGCCGTGGCGCACGCGTTGAACACGTTGGTGAACGGGATACCGGTCAGTCCCACCATGCCGACGATGGCGTCCGGGTTGGCCACCGTCCAGCTACCACCGGTCGCGAACTGGACGTCCTGCCAGGCGATACCGGCGTCGGCGACCGCGGCGAGGATGGCGTCGACGCCCATCTGCATCGCTGACTTGCCCTCGAACCGGCCGAAGGGGTGCAAACCCACTCCGATGATCGCGACGTCATTCATGCGCGCCACTCCTCTCCCCCGCAAGCGGGAGGTGCCCCCACATCGCTTCCCTGCTCTGCATCGTCGCCGGCGCGATTCATGCAATGGCTCCTGCGTTCTTGAGTTCTTCGATGCGGTCCCAATCCATGCCGATCTCCATCAAGACGATCTCGGTGTGCTCGGACGCCTGCGGCGCCCGCGTTGTCACCAGCGGCTCGTGGTTGAACTGGACCGGACCGCGGACGACTTTGAACGGTGCACCACCCGCAGCAACCTCGACTTCGACGATCATGTCGTTGGCGATGGCCTGTTCGTCGTTCGCCAGGTCGATCAGGCTCTGGAACGGCGCCCACTGACCCTTCATCGACTTCAGGTGCTGACGCCAGTACTCAAAGGGCTTGGCGGCGAAGGCTTTCGCGATCAACTCGGCGGCCGCATTGGCATTCTGGATCAATGGGAGCACCTCGGAGAAGCGAGGATCGTCGGCGGCCTCGGGGATGCCGAGGTGCTCGAAGGTGTCGCGGATCAGGCCCGTCGGGCTGATGATGCACAGGTTGATCGTGCCGCCATCTGAGGTTTCGTAATTGCCCATGAACGGATTCACCGACATCGCGGTGGCGGAACCCGGCATCGGGCTGCGCATGACCTCGCCGGTCTCCATGCCCTGCGTCATGCTGGCGCCCGCGGCCCACCAGGCGGTGCTCAACAGCGACACGTCGAGTTCGACTGCCTCCCCGGTGCGCTCGCGATGCAATAACGCGGCCGAGATGCCGCCGGCGATGAACATGCCACCGATGGAATCGCCGAACGCGGGAATTCCTTGTCCCAGTGCGCCACCCAGCTCTTCCGGGGTCAGTGCGTACCCGATGCCGCTGCGTGTCCAGAACGCTGTGCCGTCGTAGCCGCCGACGTTGCGCTCGGCGCCTTTGTCGCCGTAAGCCGAGCCGCGGGCGTAGACGATGTTCGGATTCACCGCACGAATGTGCTCCACGTCGAACTTGTGCTTTTGTCGCTGGTCGGGCTTGTAGTTGGTCAGAAAGACATCCGAAGTCTTAGCGAGTTCGTAGATCACTTCCTGGCCGCCGGGCGTGGATACGTCGATCCCCACGCTGCGCTTGCCCCGGTTGGGATGCTCCATCAGCGGGTGTCGGTCCGGATTGACCTGGATACCTCCCATGTTCAGGAAGCCACGCTGGGTGTCACCGCGCGCGGGGTGTTCGACCTTGATGACGTCCGCGCCCCAGTCGGCGAGGATCGCGCCCGCCGCCGGGACGAACGTGAACTGCGCAAGCTCGAGGACTCGAAAGCCCTGCATTACCTTGACCATTTCTCCCACCAACTCCGTCTTTTTCCGGCCGCATGTTTGAAGAACTACCGCGGACGCTACTTGGCGTCGAACGTCACGGGAAGCGCGGTCGGCGATCGGAAGGGCTGACCATGGATGTGCGGGTCGTCATCGGTGAGCAGGTTGAAGTTGGTCAATCGGCTGAGCAGGCTTTCGGTCGCGACGCGAGTCTCCAGCCGCGCCAGGTGCAGACCCAGGCAGGTGTGCTCACCGGCGGCGAAAGAAATGTGCGGCGTGGACTTGCGGAAGATGTCGAACTCTTCCGACCGCTCCCAGCGCGCCTCGTCGCGATTGGCGGACCCGATGCACACGCCGACCACGGAGCGCGCCGGAATCGTCACGCCTTCCAGTTCGGTGTCCTCGGTGGTGAATCGCTGCACGGTGGTCAGCGGCGTCTCGAAGCGCAGGCCTTCCTCGATCGCCTGACCGATCAGCTGGTGGTCGGCCTGTACCGCGGCGAACTGTTCGGGATGAGTGAGCAACAGATACAGCAGGTTCCCCGAGGACCGGTAGGTGGTTTCCAGTCCGGCGGGCAGCAGCAGCCGCAGGAACGAGTAGATGGCTTCGTCGCTGAGCTTTTCGCCATCGATCTCGGCGCTGACCAGATCGCCGATGATGTCCTCGGTGGGCTTGGACTTGCGCTGCTCAATCTGCTCGACGAAGTAGTCCTTCAGCGCCGCCGACGCCTCGAACGCTTTCTCGTAGTTCACGTGGTAGCTGATCAACTGCACGGCCCGCTTGTGGAACATCGGCACGTCTTCGTCCGGCAGCCCCAATAGCCGGGCGATGACCCGAGTGGGGAATTCGAAGGTGAAGTTCCGGACCAGGTCCGCTCGGCCGGTCTCGATGAACTCGTCGATCAACGCGTTGCAGATCGGCCGCACGATGGCCGGCTCCCACCGTGCCAGCGCCTTGGATTTGAATGCCGCCGACACCAGGTTGCGGTGCTCGCGGTGCTTCTTGCCCTCCATCGCCAGGATGGTTGGACCCATGAACAGGCCGATGGTCTTGTCGTACGGCTTGGAGCTGAATACCCGCCCTTCGCGGAACACCGTGTTGACCGCGTTGAACGACACCGCGGAGAACTCGTTCTTGGGCAGCATGGCCTCGGGCGTCTTGGTGTAATCCATCACCGTCCCGCGGAAGACGCCCGACTGGCGACGCTTGTGCGCGAAGTACGGGTACGGGTCACGCAGATCGACGGTTTGGTCGCCGGTGCCGGCGGTGTGAACGTTGGTCGTCACCTAAATCTCCAGCATCTTCCGCATCTCAGCACGAACGGGCGGTCTTTACGTAAGATCGTACTGTAATTATTACAGTAGACAATATGGGTTTACCATCAGCACCGTCGTGAGAAGCAGCGGGCGTCTAGCGAGGTCACAATGAGCACACTCGATGAACGCACGGTCGAACAGCAACGGGCGGACTTGGGCGCGATCCTGGCCGGGCAGCGCCGGGCCTTCGTCGCCGACGGACTACCGTCCCTGGCGCTGCGACGCAACCGCATCGACCGGCTGATGGCGCTCGTTCTCGACAACACCGACGCGTTTATCGACGCCATGGCCACCGATTTTGGCACCCGGTCCAAGGCGGCAACATTGTTCACCGAGGTCATCGGCATGATCTCGGTGATCGAGCACACGAGATCTCATGTAGCTCAATGGATGCGGGCGACCAAGCTGATGCGCGCGGCGGGGCTGTTCGGGCTGCGTGCCGAGGTTCAGCCGTCGCCGCTCGGCGTGGTGGGAATCATCGGCCCGTGGAACTTCCCGCTCAATCTGGTGATCTTGCCGGCCGCGACCGCGTTCGCCGCGGGCAACCGGGTGATGATCAAGATGTCCGAGATCACCTCCCACACCGCCGAGTTGATGAAGGCGACCGCGCCGAACTACTTCGATCGCGACGAACTCGCCATCGTCACCGGCGGCCCGGACGTTGCCGCGGTCTTCTCGACGCTGCCGTTCGATCATCTGTTCTTCACCGGATCACCCTCGGTCGGCGCCTTGGTGCAACGGGCGGCCGCGCAGAACCTGGTTCCGGTGACGCTGGAGCTCGGCGGCAAGAACCCGGTCGTCGTCGCACCCGCTGCCAACATCCGCCGATCCGCCGCCCGGATCGCGCAGGGCCGGATGGTCAACGGGGGACAGGTATGCGTGTGCCCCGACTACGTCTTCGTGCCCGACGACCAGATCGACACGTTCGTCGGCGTCGCGCGCGAGACGCTGCGCGACATGTTCCCCAACATCGTTGCCAACAACGACTACTGCTCGAGTGTCAATCAGGCCAATTTCGACCGGGTCGTGGGTCTGATCGAAGACGCGCGGGTCAACGGCGCCACCGTGGAAACCGTTGCGCCGGAAGGGGAGCTATTGCCCGACCGCGGTACCCGCAAGATCGCGCCCACCATCGTCCGCGACATCGACGACCGGATGAGGATCGCCAGCGAAGAAATCTTCGGACCGGTCCTGGTCGTCAAGGGATATTCCCGCCTGGGCGAGGCCATCGACTACATCAATCAGCGGCCGGCGCCGCTGGTGGCCTACTGGTTTGGACCCGACGACGCCGACTTCCGCAACTTCATCGGTAACACCCGCAGCGGTGGCGTCGCCCGCAACGACTTTGCCGCGCAGATGATTCCGTCGGCCGCGCCATTCGGGGGTGTGGGTCGCAGCGGGATGGGCGCCTATCACGGCAAGGCCGGCTTCGACGCGTTCAGCCATCACCGCTCGGTGGTGGGAAGCGACCTGCCGTTCAGCGTCACCGGCAGCGCTGCCCCGCCGTTCGGGAAGTCGATGCGGATGTACGCCGACGCGATGATGCGCATGACGCGGGCTCGTACCCGTCGCCGGCTCAAGGGCGGCCCGGTCGCCTAGCGGGCGTTGGGATTCAGCCTCGCCGCGTACGCCATCATGTCGGTGTATCGGACACCCAGGAGACGGGGCATCGCCGCCATCGCACGCCCGTCCGGCCCGATGAGGATTCTGGGGCGGTTTTTCTCGGCTCCCCGCAGTATGGCCCGAGCGGCTTTTTCGGGCGACGTGAGTGCCATCCGGCCAAAGTATTTCGCCGCGACTTCGGGATCCTCGGTGTCCGCGGTGCGCATGTTCGTCCCGAAGTTGGTGCGCACGACCCCCGGGTGCACGCAATGCACGGTCACCGGATGCCGCTCCATGATCATCTCCTGGCGCAGTGCCTCGGTGAAGCCGCGCACCGCGAATTTCGAAGTGCTGTAAGCGCCTTGGTAGGGGACCGCGATCAGACCGAACGCACTGGAAAGATTGACCAACCGCGCGGGCCGGTCCCGAGAGCCGGACTCGATCAGCTGCGGCAGGAAGGCCTTGGTCCCGCTGACCACGCCACCGATGTTGATGCCGACGAGCCAGTCAAAGTCTTTCCAGGACATGTCTGCCACGCTGGCGAACAGGTCGACCCCGGCGTTGTTGAACAGCATCGAGGCGGGCCCAAGGTCGCGGCGTACGTCGTCGGCGTACCCGCATACCGCCTCGCGGTCGGCGACGTCGACTTGATAGGTGGTCACCTGGCCGGACCGGCACATTGCTTGGGTTTCGGCCAGACTCGTCTTGTCGATGTCGGACGCCGCGACGTGCGCCCCGTCCTGAGTCAGGGCGTGAGTCAGGGCCCGGCCGATTCCGGACCCGGCACCGGTGACGACGGCGATACGATCCTGGTACTTCACGCTCTTACTCCCGCTTCGACGATGCTGCGGATCCGGTCGACTGAGATTTCAAGGTTGCGTTGCAGGTCGGTCCGGCGGTCCCACACGAACAGGGCGAGACGTTCGAAAAGCGCGACTGAGAAAGGCAATGCAACGCACATGGTGAACACCTCGGTCAGACGCGTTGTCTCGGCCGTAGTGCCCGGTTCGATCACATATGTCCACTGTGTCCAGTCCCCGCCCAGGACCTGAACCACGAACGAAAACCTCTGTCCCGGAATGGCGTCGACGACATTGGCATCCGTGCGCCAGCGGCCAAGCCGGCGGCGGTTCCATGCCTGAAAACGGTCCGGCCCCAACCACTGGGCGCGGCGGGTCTCCGGGCTCCATTCAGGGATCCGCGTGACGTCCGAGATGACCGTGTAGATCTCCTCGGCGGAGGCTCGCAGTTCGATCGACGCGCTCAGCGTCTCGTCCTTAGCCAGCAGTGCCATCTGGTGCCCCTGCGGTGTCAGTCGCTCACGGCTTGCTCGCGGGCCCACCGGTAATCGGCTTTGCCCGACGGACTGCGCTCGATGACGGGGCGAAACACGATCGCCTTCGGAAGTTTGTAGCGAGCCAGCGATTGCGCGGCGTGGGCAATCAGGTCATCGGTGTCGGCGTGCGCTCCTTCGGCGAGCGCGACGACGGCGACGACCTCCTGACCCCAACGCTCGCTGGGCCGTCCCGCGACCACTACATCGGCCACCGCGGGATGCGACGCGAGCGCGGTTTCGACCTCCTCGACGAAGATCTTCTCGCCGCCGGAGTTGATCGTCACCGAATCGCGGCCCAGCAATTCGATGCTGCCGTCCTCGCGATGCCGGGCCCGATCGCCGGGCACCGCGTACCGCACGTCGCCGATGACCGGGAATGTCGCGGCGGTCTTGGCCGCATCGCCTTTGTACCCGAGCGGAACGTAGCCGCGCTGGGCCAGCCAGCCCATTCCGTCGTGGCCCGGCGGCAGGATCGACGTCAGATCCTCGGCTGCCACAAACGTGTCCGGGCCGGCGTTGAAGGTGCCGGTCGACACCGCCCCGGACGCCGACATGTGATGCATCTGCGCCCCGGTCTCCGAGGATCCGACTCCGTCGACGACGACGGCATTCGGCAGGGCTTCGATCAAGCGCTGCTTGACGAACGGGGTCAGCAACGCGCCGCCGTTGGCGATCACGGCCAGCGACGACACGTCGGCGATGCCCTTCTCGATGGCGGCGAGTAACGGGCGGGCCATCGCGTCGCCGACCACCGTCACCACGGATACCCGCTCGCGCTCGATGGTGCGGACCACGTCCTCGGCGTCCAAATGGTCGACGACCGAAGGGAAGACGACGGTTTGCCCGGTGGTCAGCGCGGTCATCACACTCCACTGCGCCGCACCGTGGATCAGCGGCGGCAAGATCATCAACTTGGTGCCGACGCTGTCGGCGACCCGCGCCGCGATCTCGTCGACCGAGCTGGAGGGCTCGCCGGTCATCAGATTACGGCCGCCGAAGGATGTCATGAAGATGTCGTGCTGGCGCCACAGCACACCCTTCGGCATTCCCGTGGTGCCACCCGTGTACAGGACATACAGGTCGTCGGGGGAGTGCTGCACCGCTGGCGGCTGCGACGGACTGGAACCGATGATGCGGTCGTAATCGACTGCGCCGTGGACTAAGTCGTTGCCGGAGTCGTCGGCGATCTGGATCAACACGCGCAGCCGCGGAAGCTCGGGCAGGACTTCGGCCACCCGCGGTGCGAACGCGGCGTGGTAGACCAGCGCGGTCGCACCCGAATCCGCGAGCAGATACTGCAGCTCGCTTTTGACGTAGCGGAAGTTGACGTTGAAGGGAGCCACTCTCGCCTGGAACGCGCCGAGCAACGACTCGACGAATTCGTTTCCGTTGTAGGCGTACAGCCCGAGCAGGTCCTGGCCCACCTCATGGCCGGCGAGGGCGGAGCGTTCGGTGTGGCAGCCGAGTCCCCGGGAGTGCAGGTATGCGGCGAGACGGTTAGACCGCTCGATGATCCGCGCGTAGCTGAATCGCTGATCACCCTGGACCAGCAGGTCCCGGTCGCCGATCGTGGCCGCGACGGCCTGGGCGACGGCGGGGACCGTGAATTGTGTTGCGGTGTCTGACATTGCGCCTCTCACGGCTGGTGGGGGAGTAGACGGACCATCAGACCGTTGGCTTCGCTGAGCAGCGATCCGTCGGCCGCGGTCATCGTCGCGGAGATGAAGACTTTCCTGCCGTCGGCATTGGTGATGCGGCCTTTCGCGACCAATGGTTCGTCGATCGGGGTGATCTTGCGGTAGTCGACGTGTAGGTAGGCGGTGCGGGTCGGGCGAATGCCCGCGGTGGAAACCACCATCCCTAACAGCCAGTCGTAGAACAGCGGGATCATGCCGCCGTGCACGGCGTTGTTGCCGCCCACGTGGGATCGGGTGAAGTGTCCTTCCATCGTGACGCCGTCTGGCCCGGGTTCCGTCAGGGTCCACGGGGGCAATAAGGGATGGCCCAGTCCGGGCAGTTCGAGGACGCGGCCGGCGGGTGCCACGTGCTCTGCAGCCTGGTGGCCGTCGAGTAAAGCGCAGGCATTTTCGACGTGCTGGGCGGCCGTCGCCCATATCGAGCTGTCCGGGTTGGTGGACACCGTGAGGTCCTGCAAACGGCGCATCGCGGCGGCGAAACGGCCCAGTTCGGGAGGCGCGTTTTCGACCGGAGAGACTTGCGGGAACCCGCCGCGGGTTCCGGGCGCCGCGTCGGCGGTGTCGGTCATGGGGATCCTTGCGCCTGCTGTTGCCACGTCTGGAGCAGATCGTCGGTCGTGGTGATCGTTGCCAGCAGCGAAAGCGTGTTGGCGATCATCGCTGCACCGTACTCGGTGGGGATGCCCGCTACGGCATCGGAGGGGATGACAACGCGATAGGCGGCGTTGACCGCATCCATCACGACGTTGGGTATCGCGATGTTCAGCGACACACCGACCACGACGACCGTTGACACCCCGAGGTTACGCAGCACCGCGTCCAGGTCGGTGCCGCCCATCGGTCCTACGCCGTGCCATCTGCTCAGCACCAGATCTGTTGGCGCAGGGCCTAACTCGGGCAGCAGCGTCGCTCCGGGTGTGCCGGGAAGGATGTCGACCTCACCGCGTCCGAGCGCGAAGATCTTGGCATTGTGGTTGGAGCCGAGTCCGTCGGGGCGCCGCTGCACCAGGCAGTGCACCACATGGACGCCGGCCGCCCGCGCCGCCGGCAACAGCCGCACGATGTTGGGCAGCGCCTCCCGGCGGGCTTCCTCGGCCAGTGCCGCCAATCCCGCGTGCGGGCCGATGACCGCGCCCTGGCATTCCTGGGTGATGATCGCGGTGTGCTCGGGCGCCACGATGCCGGCAAGTTTGGGATTCATGCAGACGCGGTGACTTCGGGTGGGACGTCATAGAACTGCGTCGCCCATTTTCGCAGTGCCATATAGCCTTTCGCGTCGACTTTGGACAGTGCCGGGCGTTCCACGTACTTCTGGTAGCGCCAGATTTCCAGGTCGTCGAAGACGGTGGACAGGAACTGCTTTTCGATCAGGTCGCGCAGCTTGCCGTCGGGCACGTCGGAGTCGTCGCCGGGGATTCGTGGCCACCAGATCGAATAAAACAGGTCCGAGCACTCGTCGTCGACCGGTGTGCACGTGAAGATCAGGCGGTGGTTCTGCGCGCCCTCGAAGACGCTGATCGCCCCGCCGAGTCCGAACAGATGGCTGTGGAACCGCAGCGCGAGGTCTTCTGGATTGTCGCTGCGCGCATCCGGCCAGCCCGCGATGAATTGCCATTCTTGGTCGACGATCTTCCAGTCCAGCACCCGCGGCGTCACGGTCGCGTGGTGGACGTACTCGAAATGGGCGCTGTCGGGGGCGTTTTCCGCCACGATCTGGGGATGCACGGGTTCGCGCTCCGCGCGCCGGGAGAACTCCGGATACGCCCGGTAGTAGCTCGCCGGATCGGTCTCGAACTGCGGGAACTTTCTGAAGATGTCCGGCATCTCCCACTGCGGCTCCTTGCCGTCGGGGTGATGCCAGATGAACACGCAGTCGTATTGCTCCTGGACGGGATACGACCTCAGCCGTAGCGCCCGGTTGGGGCGGTCCGGCTGATAGGGGATGTACCGGTTGGTGCCGTCCGGGCCCCAGCGCCAGCCGTGGAAGGGGCACTCGACGCAGTCGCCGACCACCCTGCCGCCGTGGCCGATGTGGGCGCCGAGGTGTTTGCAGTGTGCTTCCAGAACGTGCAGCTCGCCGGACTCGTCGCGATAGGCGACGAGATCCTCACCGAAATACTGCAGGGGCCGGACCTCGCCCATGGGGAATTCCGGCGACCACCCGACCATGAACCATCCGGTGACTTTCCAGGTGAAAGGGACCCTCACGCCTGCCCTCCCGTAGTAGTTTCGCTCATACTAAGTCCGTTACAGTATAGATTTCAGCAGGTCGTCTGAAGTTCGTCCAGGGCGCGGCAAGGAGCGTGATGACGCAAGCGGTTGTCTCGGTGGCTGATGAGCTGGAAGAGCTTCGGAAACTGAAGGCGCGTTACTGCCGATTTCTGGACACCAAAGACGTCGAATCCTGGCGCGGCGTGTTCACCGCCGACGTGGTGGTCACCCTGGACATGGCGGTTTCTGCGGGCGGCGCCGACCCGATGACGGCTCCGCCGATCGAGGGTGTCGACAACTTCGTCCCCACCGTGCTCGGTGGTCTGGTGGGGGTGGCGACCATGCACCATTGCCACACCCCGGAGCTGACCCTCACCTCAGCCACCACCGCCACCGGCATCTGGGCGATGGAGGACCTACTCATCTTCGGTGACGGCCGCGAGATGCACGGCGCGGGTCACTACCACGAGATCTACGACAAGAAAGACGGCTCCTGGCGGATCAAGAGCCTGCACCTGACACGAACGATCCTGAGGATAAGCGGTAGCAATGGCGATTGACGGTGATGAAGCAACACATTTCGACGCGCTGGTGATCGGCGCCGGATTCTCCGGCCTGTACATGCTGCATCGGCTGCGATGGCTGGGAATACGGACCCGAGTGCTGGAGATGGCCGAAAACGTCGGGGGCACCTGGCTGTTCAACCGTTACCCCGGTGCGCGATGTGATATCGAAAGTATCGAGTACTCCTACAGCTTCTCCGAAGAGATTCAGCAGGAATGGGTCTGGACGGAGTCGATGCCCGCCCAACCCGAGATCGAGGCGTACCTGAATTTCGTCGCGGACCGGTTGGACCTGCGTCGCGATATTGCGTTCCACACCAAGGTCGTCGCGATGGAGTTCGACGAAGAGGCCGCGGTCTGGCTGGTGCGCACCGAATCCGGCGAGACCTCGCAGACTTTCCGGGCCCCGTTCGTCGTCGCCGCCTCCGGCATCCTGTCGGTGCCGCTGGAGCCGGACATCCCGGGAATGGCGACATTCGCCGGGGCGTCGCTGTTCACCAGTCGCTGGCCGAAGGGGGGCTTCGACCTCACCGGAAAGCGGGTCGGTGTCATCGGCACCGGCTCCACCGGAGTTCAGTTGATTCCGGTCGTGGCCCAGGAAGCCTTGCAGCTCGCGGTGTTTCAGCGCTCACCGACGTACACCCTGCCGTGGCGGGTGCACCAATTCGAGCCCGGCGAGCTCGACGAGATGAAAGGCCGCTACAGCGAGATCCGAGCGGCCCAGCGCGAACACCCGATCGGGGCGGCCCGACTGAGCGCGTTCTCGGTACTGCTGGAGATGCTCGGCAAGCCGGCCCTGAAGTCGGCCTCGCGCGAAGAACAATTGCGCGCGATCGAGGAGAACGGCATATTGGGCGCATTGAGTTGGGGCGATATCTTCTTCGACATCGAAGCCAATCGGATGGCCGCCAAGCTGTACGGCGAAGCGGTGGCCCGGATTGTCAAAGATCCGGAAACAGCGGCTTCGCTGGTGCCCGTCCATCCGTTTGCGTGTAAGCGACCGATCATCGACCAGGGTTACTACGAGACGTTCAACCGGGACAACGTCACTCTCGTCGACCTGCGGAAGTCGCCGATCCGCGAGGTGACACCGACCGGCATCCGCACCCAATGCGATGAGTACGAACTCGACGTGATCGTCTACGCAACCGGGTTCGATGCGATGACCGGCGCGCTGAGCCGTATCGATGTCCGCGGTCGCAACGCGATGTCGCTTGGCGAGTTCTGGGCCAGCGAGGGGCCGCTGTCCTATCTGGGGTTGGCTGTTGCCGGCTTCCCGAACTTGTTCACCATCCAGGGACCGGGCGGCCCGAGCCCCGCCAGCAACTTCGTCGCTGCGCTGGAGCAGCATGTGGAGTGGATCAGCGATTGCATCACGTATCTGCGCGACAACGGATTCCGCACCATCGAGGCGGTGGCCACCGCGCAACAGGAGTGGATCGATCACGCCACGTCGCTCGTCGCAGCGACCGTGCTGGTTCACTCGTCTTGCAACTCTTGGTACAACGGGGGCAATGTGCCTGGCAAGAAGCGGATGTACATGGGCTATACCGGTGGAATCCCCGAATATCGGCGCCGCTGCGACGAAATCGCCGCCGGCGGATACACCGGCTTCAAGCTGGCCTAACTGGTTTAAGGTGAGCGGCATGTCATTGGCGACGCGCGGGTTGGATATCGGCCGTGAACTCGGCATGGTGCTGCCGCGCACGGTGGCCGGCCTCAACGAGTCGACGGGCTGGGTCCCGGCGTCACCACGGGGAGTGCGCCAGTTCGGCGAGGTCATGCTCGACGAACTTGTCCTGAGCGGCTTTTCGCTGCTGAGCGGGAACCTGACCAAAGATGTGCGGCCGCTGGACGCCTGCGCGCCGGCCGCCGAGCAATTGTCGGCGCTGGGCATCGACGGCGCGCACGCCGCGCCAAAGCCCTTGCAGGCGACGTCGATACGGCGCCACCGTATCGGTCGACTGGCCTACGAGCGGATGACGTTCGAGCACGACCCGCAGCTGCCGGAGACGCTGGCGGCCGCAGGCCTGAGCGGCCCGGCCAGGGCCGTGGTGCACCTGTGCCGCCACCGCGACGGTCCCCGGCCGTGGCTGATCTGGGTGCACGGAGCCGGCCAGGGTGGCACCGAAGATCTGTTGCTGTCTCGCATCGGGCATATCCACCACACGCTGGGGTTCAACGTCGCGATGCCGGTGCAGCCGGGCCACGGGTGCCGGCGCCGCGAATGGCCGGCCTATCCGGACATGGATCCACTGGGCAACGTCGCGGGCATGATGCGCTCGGTGTCGGAGGTGCGCGCCGTGGTGCGCTGGGCGCAGCCACAAGCCAGTGCCGTTGTGGTGTCCGGCATTTCGATGGGCACTCCGGTCGCCGCGCTGGTTTCGCACCTGGAGCGGCAAATCGACGCGGTTGCGCTGTACACGCCGATTCTGGGTCTCAACGCGATGATCGCTCGGCACCTGTCGCGTTGGGGGTCGGCGCGCGACGCCTTCCGGGATCTGCTGGGATCCCCGGTGGTCGCACAGCTGACGTCGGTGATCGATCCGCTGAAGGTCGACCCGGCGCCGCCGCCGCAGCACCGGCTCATCGTTGGGGCGTGGCACGATCGCATGGCCATGCGCGAGCCCACCGACGCGTTGCAGGAGCGCTGGGGCGGGCAACTGTACTGGTATGACGGCAGCCACGTGGGCCACATCTTCTCCCGCCGCGTACAGAAAGTATCCGAGCGATTCCTGCGCGAGGTGACCTCGCCATGATGGCCACCCGGACGGCGCGCGAAGTCGTCGAACTGTACAACCTCGTGGTCTGGAATGAATGCAACATCGAACTGGCCGAGGAGTTGTTGGGGGACAAGGTTATCCGGCACGAGGTCGGTGAGGCGCGAACGCTGACCCACGCCCAGGCCGTTGCCCGGGTTTCGGATATGTGGCAGCAAGTGCAGTCACTGCACTTCGACCTGAACGTCGTCATTGCGAACGAGGACGGCGAGCATGTCGCCATCGTCTACGACTCGACCATCACTACCGGCGATGGCAGCGAAACTCACATCGCCAGCATCGAAGTGTTCCGTGTCGTTGCCGGCCGGATCACCGAAGTCTGGAATTGCGGCTACCACCAGGGAGTTTGGAATTGACTGATCGCGTGCTCGACGAATTGGGCTACTACCTGCTGGCCGGGGCCGGCGGGGAGGGCCCGGCGACGTTGATGGATGAGGCTCGCCGCGGCGAGGAGCTGGGCTTCGGCACCGCGTTCATCTCCGAGCGCTGGAACGTCAAGGAAGCGTCGTCTCTCGTCGGCGCGGCCTGCGCGGTGACCAGCCGGATGCAGATCGCCACCGCCGCAACCAATCACAACACCCGGCACCCGCTGATCACCGGATCGTGGGCGACCACGATGCACCGGCTCTCCCGGGGGCGGTTCACGCTGGGCATCGGGCGTGGCATCGCCGCGATCTACGGCGCCTTCGGCATACCGGCCGTTACGACCGCACAGATGGAGGACTGGGCCGACGTCATGCGCCGACTGTGGCACGGCGAAGTGATCTTCAACCACGAGGGCCCGATGGGCAAATACCCCATCCTGTTTCTCGACCCAGCCTTCAACGAAGACATTCGATTGGCGCTGGTGGCGTTCGGGCCCAACACCCTCGAACTCGGTGGCCGAGCGTTCGACGACGTCATCCTGCACACCTACTTCACGCCGGAGACGTTGCAGCGCTGCGTCAAAACCGTCAAATCCGCGGCGGAGAAAGCGGGCCGCGACCCCGACAGTGTGCGGGTGTGGTCGTGCTTCGCCACGGTCGGCGACCACCTTCCCGAAGAGTTGCGCCTGAAGAAGACCGTCGCCCGGCTGGCCACCTATCTGCAGGGGTACGGCGATCTGATGGTGAAGACCAACAACTGGGATCCCGCTGTGCTGGAACGCTTCCGGGCAGACTCGGTGGTGACCTCGATCGCCGGCGGCATCGATCACAAGGCCACGCCAGCGCAGATCGAGCACATCGCGACGCTGATTCCCGACGAGTGGCTGGCGCCGTCGGCCACCGGCTCGTCCCAGCAGTGTGCGGATCGCATCCGCAAGGAATTCGAGTACGGGGCCGACGCGGTGATCATGCACGGCGCGACCCCCGACGAGCTGGAGCCGGTCGTCGCGGCCTACCGGGCGGGGGATTAGCTCCTAACGCGCGAGAGTGCAACTACCGACGTATTTCCCGAGAAGCGCCGTCGCTAGTTACACTTTCGCGGCACGAATCACGGCAAAATCAGGGTCCGGCTCACCGGCTCGGCGACGGCCTGCCGTGCCGACAGACTGCGAAGCAGCGAAGCCAGTAAGGCGTCGCGCGTCTCGCGCGGATCGATGAGTTCGTCGAATCCCATGTGTTCGGCCGAGCGATAGGAAGCCTGCAACTCGGCGTCACGCAACTTCGCTGTGACGTCCTCGCCGGCGTGCGTCGCCCGGCCCAGCGCGGCCGCGCTCATGGCACCCATCGTGGCGCCCGGGTAGGCGAAGGTCGCCGACTGGCTGTCGAAACCCAGCAGCGACATGACCATCGAGCCGAACCCGTACGCCTTGCGCAACGTCACGTGCAGCTTCACCGTGGTGGCCGCGGTTTGGGCGGCGAACATTCGCGCGCCGGCGCGCAGCACCCCGCTGCGCTCGGACCGGCTGCCGGGCAGCATGCCGGGATTGTCTGCGAAGAAGACGATGGGCAGGTGGAATGAGTCGGCCACCATGATGAAGTGCGCCGCTTTGTCCGCGGCGTCGGCGTCGATCGAGCCGGCGAGCACGTTGGGCTGATTCGCGACAACCGCCACGGGGTGGCCACCGAGGTGGGCCAGCGCGCAGATGATCGCCTTGCCGTACTGCGGCTGGACTTCGAACCAGTCGGGCCGATCGAAGACCACGTCGAGCACGGCGCGCATGTCGTAGACGCGGCGGTTGTCGCGGGACACGATGTCGAGCAGCTCCGGTGTCGCACGCGGGTCACTGTCCTCGTCCTGCGGCAATGCTGCCGGGTACGACCACGCGCTGGGCGGAAAGTAGGACAGGTAGCGGCGGATGTCGGCGATCACCGCTTCGTCGTCTTCGGCGACGTTGTGGATCACCCCACTCGGCAGTGCGGTGACGGGGCCCCCGAGGTCTTCCTTCGAAATGTCCTCTCCGGTCGACTCTTTGACGACGGGAGGCCCTGCGGTGAAGATCGCGCCCTGCCGGCTCATGATCCGGAAGTCGCACACGGGCGCCACCAGGGCGCCATGTCCGGCCGAGGGGCCGAGTACCGCGGCGACGGTCGGCACCTTGCCCGAGCACTGTGCCTGGGCGAGCAGGTCGGTGGGCGTGCGACCGTAGTGCCCGCCGCCGGGACGGAAGCCGGCACCCTCTAGCAGCATCACCAGCGGGACCTTGTCCCGAAGCGCCAGTTCGGCGATGCGGTATCGCTTGGAGTTGCCGCCGGGACCGATGCTGCCGGCCAGGGTGGTGAAGTCCTCCGCGCCCAACATCACCGGCGAACCGTTGATCGAACCGGAACCGACGACGAGCCCGTCGGCCGCGATGTCGCCGCCGACGAGCGTGCCGATTTCGCGGAAGGTGCCCGGATCGAGGAGTCGTGCAATGCGCGTGCGGGCGTCGAGCTTGCCCTTGCCGCGGTGTTTGTCGAGCCGCTCGGGACCACCCATGCCCCACGCGTGCTGACGGCGACGGTCGAGGTCCTCGAGCGTCTCCTCCCAATCCGGGGGTTTTGTCATGCTTCTTTCCTACCTTCGTGCGGAGATGGTCGCGCGCCCAGACCAGCAGGGTCACATACTGGATTGCTTACTGTAAAGTTACCCGCATGGGTAACGGCCCCCGCCTCAAGATCGACGGCGGCATCCCGAATCGACTCGAACGCGTCGTTGACGCAGTCGGCAACCTGGAACAACACGGATACGACGGCGGCTGGACGGCCGAAACCAGTCACGACCCGTTTCTGCCGCTGCTGCTGGCCGCCGAACACACGACGCGACTCGAACTCGGCACCAACATCGCGGTGGCGTTCGCGCGCAATCCGATGATCGTGGCCAATGTCGCCTGGGACTTGCAGGCGTATTCACAAGGCCGCTTCATCCTCGGCCTCGGCACCCAGATCCAGCCCCACATCGAGAAGCGATTCAGCATGCCGTGGAGTCATCCGGCGCCCCGGATGCGCGAATTCGTCTCCGCGTTGCATGCCATCTGGTCCGCCTGGAACGGCGACGCCAAGCTGAGTTTCGAGGGCGACTTCTACACGCACAAGATCATGACGCCGATGTTCAGCCCGGAGCCGCACCCGTACTCCGTGCCGAAGGTGTTCATCGCCGCGGTCGGCGAAGTGATGACCGAGATGTGTGGCGAGGTCGCCGACGGCCACCTGGGCCATCCGATGGTCTCGAAGCGCTACCTCAACGAGGTGACGATGCCGGCACTGCTGCGCGGCATGGGGCGCAGCGGCCGCGACCGCGCCGACTTCGAGGTCTCGTGTGAGGTAATGGTGGCGACCGGCGAGAACGACGCCGAGGTCGCGGCCGCAATGACGGCCACGCGCAAGCAGATCGCCTTCTACGGATCCACGCCCGCTTACCGCAAAGTGCTCGACCTGCACGGTTGGGGCGACCTGCACACCGAGCTGAATCGGCTGTCCAAGCAGGGCGAATGGGACGCCATGGGATCGCTGATCGACGACGAAATCCTCGCGGCTTTCGCGGTCGTCGGCCCCGTGGACAAAGTCGGTGCCGCCCTCAAAGACCGTTGCGAGGGCGTGGTCGACCGCGTGCTGCCGATATTTTTCAACGCCTCCCAGCCCTGTGTTACCGCCGCAATGAAGGAGTTTCGCCAGTGAGCACAACGACGATGGACGACGCCGGAAGGTTGTTGGCAGATCCGTTGGCGTACACCGACGAGAAGCGGCTGCACGCGGCGCTGGCTCACCTGCGCGCCACCGCACCGGTGTCACGGGTCGAGGTGCCGGACTACAAGCCGTTCTGGGCGATCACCAAACACGCCGACATCATGGACATCGAACGCGAGAACATGCTCTTCACCAACTGGCCGCGGCCGGTGCTCACCACGGTCGAGGGCGACGAGCTGCAGGCCGCCGCCGGCGTGCGCACATTGATCCACCTGGACGACCCGCAACACCGGGTCGTGCGTGCGATCGGATCCGACTGGTTTCGCCCAAAGGCCATGCGCGCGTTGAAGATGCGAGTCGACGAACTCGCCAAAATCTACGTCGACAAGATGCTGGCCGTCGGCCCCGAATGCGACTTCGTCCAGCAGGTCGCGGTGAACTACCCGCTGTACGTGATCATGTCGCTGCTGGGCATCCCGGAAGCCGACTTCGCTCGCATGCTCAAGCTCACCCAGGAGCTGTTCGGCAGCGACGACTCCGAATTCAAACGCGGCAGCTCGAATGAGGATCAGATCCCCGCGTTGCTCGACATGTTTCAGTATTTCAACGGCGTGACCGAGGCGCGCCGTGAGCATCCGACCGAGGATCTCGCCTCGGCGATCGCCAATGCCCGCGTCGACGGCGAACCGCTGTCCGACATCGACACCGTGTCCTATTACCTGATCGTGGCCACCGCCGGTCATGACACCACCAGTGCGACCATCTCCGGTGGCCTGCAGGCACTCATCGATAATCCGGACCAGCTCGAGCGCCTGCGGGACAATCTCGACCTGATGCCGTTGGCCACCGAGGAGATGATCCGTTGGGTCACCCCGGTCAAGGAGTTCATGCGGACTGCCAACGAGGACACCACCGTGCGCGGGGTACCTATCGCGGCGGGGGATTCCCTGCTGCTGTCCTATGTGTCGGCCAACCGCGACGAGGATGTCTTCTCCGACCCGTTCCGCTTCGACGTCGGGCGAGACCCCAACAAGCACCTCGCCTTCGGTTACGGCGTGCACTTCTGCATGGGTGCGGCCCTGGCCCGGATGGAAGTCAACAGCTTTTTCTCCGAGCTGCTGCCCAGGCTCAAATCGATTGAGCTGAACGGTGATCCGGAGTTGGTGGCGACGACGTTCGTCGGCGGCCTCAAGCACCTGCCGGTGCGCTACTCGCTGGTCTGAGTCGGCTCCGCCGGCACTCCTGGAGATCGCCTTTCGATGCCGTTGTGTTTGGGCACACCGGACTGCACCCAACGCTGTGCGCGAGCACATCGACAGCGCCGCACTCATCGGCGAGACTGAATCTCGGCGCACTGCGGTGGTGTTGATTACCGCTTGGGTACAGAAAGTTGGGGCAGCTCATGGCAAACGCGAAAACGGTTCACGAAGTCACTTACGACCTGCTTCGTGAGTTGGGCCTTACCACGGTATTCGGTAACCCGGGCTCCACCGAGCAAACATTTCTGAAAAACTTCCCAGACGATTTCACCTATATCCTTGGGCTGCAGGAAGCCTCGGTGCTGGCCATGGCCGACGGATTCGCGCAATCCACCGGCAAACCCACGCTGGTTAACCTGCACACCAGCGCCGGAACCGGCAACGCGATGGGCAGCCTGATAGCCGCGTATCGCGGCAACACCCCACTCATCGTCACGGCCGGTCAGCAGACCCGGGAAATGGTGTTGTGCGAACCGTATTTGACCAACCCCGATGAAACGCTGCTCCCGTTGCCCTGGGTGAAGTGGGCGTACGAACCTAAGCGCGCCGAGGATGTACCGGCGGCGTTCATGCGCGCCTACGCCGTGGCTTTGCAGCCACCGGCTGGGCCGGTTTATCTGTCGATACCGCTTGATGATTGGGAAAAGCCGGCCCTGGGCCCGGCGGTGGTCAGGACGGTGAGCCATCGGGTGGCACCCGATGCCGACCGGTTACGCCACTTCGCTGACCGGATCAACCGCGCTCAGCGGCCCTTGCTGGTCTTCGGTCCGGAAGTCGATCGCAGTGGTGGGTGGGACGCCGGGGTGGCGTTCGCAGAGAAGCTGGGTGCACCGGTACGCAGCGGCCCGCTGCCCGACCGGGCGTCGTTTCCGGAGAACCACCCGCTGTACGAGGGCATGCTGCCGTTGACCATCGCCGGTGTGGCCGAGGTGCTGCGCGGTCACGACTTGGTGGTGGTGATCGGAGCGCAGGTCTTCCGGTATTACCCCTATGTGGCAGGCGAGTACCTGCCCGAGGGCAGCGAATTGCTACAGATCACCGCCGATCCCGCGCTCGCCGGAGCCGCGCCGGTCGGCGACAGCCTGATCAGTGATACCCGGTTGGCGCTCGAACAGCTGGTGGGTTTGATAGCTGGCCGCGACGCCGCGTCGGCTCCTGCCGCGTCGGCGTCGAAGATCGAAATTGTCGACGCGGACTCGTCGCCACTAACCCCGGATGCGGTGTGGTCCACGTTGGCCACCGTCAAGCCCGCAGACTCCCCAGTAGTCACGGAGTCGACGTCGACGATGGCTCAGCAGCTGCACTGGTTGCCCACCACCCGTCCGGGTTCGTTCTTCGCGACCGCCAGCGGTGGGATCGGCTGGGGTGTTCCGGGGGCGGTGGGCGTCGCACTTGGCGATCGAGCACGCGGGGTCAAGCGCACCGTGATCGCCACCATCGGCGACGGTTCGTTTCAATATTCGATCCAGGCGATCTACACCGCCGCCCAGCACCGGCTGCCCATCGTGTTCGTCGTGATGCGCAACGAGGAGTACTCGGTGCTCAAGGCGTTCGCATTGCTGGAGAAGACACCGAACGTGCCCGGGCTCGATCTGCCGGGTCTTGACATTGCCTCGTTGGCAAGGGGTTTCGGCTGCCGAGCGGTCAATGTCGACTCCACCGCAAGGCTCGCCGAAGAGTTCACCACGGCGCTGACGGTCGCCGGGCCCACGGTCATCGTGGTGCGGACCAAACCGCAGCTAGCGCATCTGGGCTGACCCGGTTCGAACACGCGCGCCGTTGAGCAAGCCGCTTAACACGGGGTCGATACACTCCCCCGTGGAGGACTAGGCAATGACTGTGCGATCGCACCCTGGCCGAGGTCACCTAGAAAGCAAGCGCAGGAGGTATTCGTGCTCGGTGTCCACCACTCAGCGATTTGTACCTCCGATGTCGAACGCTCGCTTCGATTCTGGCGTGACGGCCTGGGCATGAGCCAGTTGATGGACTATCACTTCACCGGCGATTGGCCACAACTGTTCGGCGCCAAGACGGACCGGCTGCGGTCGATCTTTCTTGGCGATCCGCAAACACCGGGCAGCGGGATTGTTGAACTCGTGGAGCTGGCAGGCTCCGAACGGGCACTACCCGGGTCCGGGGCGCCACGGCACGGATTCTTCTTGCTCTCGCTGCAGCGTGAAGTCGACGAGACGCTCTCCGCCTTGGCGGCATTGGGATTCACCGAGGGTGTTCGCCGCATCGATGTCGTGGCCCCGGACGGAAAGACCGTCGCCATGGCGGTGATCAGCGCGCCGGACGGCGTACTCGTCGAGTTGATCGGGCGAGCGAAATGAGCGTCGCACTGGTAACGGGCGGCGCGTCCGGCATCGGGTACGAAGTCGCCGGACGGCTTCGCGACGCGGGCCACGACGTCGTGGTGTGGGACCTCTCGGACGCCGACATCGCTTGCGATATCAGCGATCCCGATGCGGTGTCGGCGGCGATGGAACGAACCGTGCGCGAGCACGGTGTGCCCACCCGGGTAGTGACCTGCGCCGCAATCGGAGCGGCGGGCGTGCTGCTCAAACAGTCGCCCGCGGAATGGGAACGGGTGCTTGCGGTGAACCTCACCGGCACCTGGCTGACGATCCGCGCGGCTGCGCGGGCGATGATCGACGCGGGTGCGGGTGGATCGATCGTCGCGGTGTCCAGCATCAGCGGCTCGATCCCCGATCGGGACATGGGCGCCTATTGCGTGTCGAAGGCCGGCGTGGACATGCTGGTCAAGGTCGCCGCCGTGGAGTGGGGGACGCACGACATCCGGGTGAACGCCGTGGGGCCCGGGGTCACCCGGACGCCGATGCTGGCCAACCCGGAAGCACTGCCCGGCTGGGTGGAAGGCATGTCCGAGCGGACAGCGCTCGGCGGCCTGGGACAAGCCGCCGACGTGGCCGGCGCCATCGTGGGTGTGCTCGAATTACCCTGGGTGACAGGCCAGATCGTGCACGCCGACGGTGGTCTGGCACTGCACAGTCCCATCGATGCATACGGCCAGGTGCAGTGGCTGATGGCGCACAAGAAAAGGACGGACGGATGACGACCGGCGAGCGTGGCGTAAATCTACTCGATCCCGAAATCGATGATGCCCCGGACGATTTTGCCGTTCCGCAGATCGTCGTAAGCCTCGTTGATGTCGTCGAGACGGTAACGCCGGGTGATCATCTCGTCGAGCTGGAGCTGCCCGGTCTGGTACAGCCTGGCCAGCCGGAAGATGTCGGATTTCGGGTTACACGAACCGAATACGGTGCCGGCGAGCGACTTGTTCATCAGGATGAAATCCTGCAGATCGATCTTGACTGAGCTGGTCAACTGCGAGGTCATCCCGGTCAGCACACAGGTCCCGCCCTTACGGGTGAGCCGCAGCGCATCGCGGACATCCTCGGCGGTGATCAGCGACGGCGAGACCACGACGGCGTCGGCCATCACACCGTAGGTCAGCTCGCGCACCAAATCCATTGCATCGACCGCCGTTGCGGCGGTGTGGGTGGCGCCGAACTGTAAGGCCGACTTCTGCTTGAACTCCACCGGATCGACCGCCACGATGTAGGCGGCACCGCCGACCCGGGCGCCCTGGATCGCGCCCGTACCGATTCCGCCGACGCCGACCACGACGACCGTGTCGCCAACCCGCATGTTGGAGCGGTTGGCCACCGAGCCGAATCCGGTCGGAATCGCGCAAGACAGCAGCGCGCTGGGCGCCAGCGGCAGGTGCGGCTCGATCTTGACGAGCGAATTCGTCGACACCACAGTGTGTTTCGCGAAGGCTCCCACTTTGGCTATGTGGCCCAGTGGTTTGCCGTCGGCGGTGTGATGGCGGAAGGTGCCGTCGGTCGGCATCCCGGGAGTCATGACGCTGGCCCCCATGTCGCAGATGTACTCCATCCCGCTCGCGCACCATCGGCACTGTCCGCATACCGCGACGAACGACATAACGACGTGGTCGCCCGGTGCGAATTCGGTTACGCCGTCCCCGACTTCGCGCACCGTTCCAGAGCCCTCGTGGCCGCCGATGGTCGGGAACATGGTTGGCAGCCCGAGCTTCCGCAACATCTCGTTTGGCGCCGCCATGTCGCCTTTGAGGATGTGATCGTCGGAGTGGCACAGTCCGGCCGCGGCCATCTCGACCAACACCTCGCCGGCTCGCGGTGCGTCCAGTTCGAAATCCTCGACTGACCACGGCCCGCCGACATCGTGCAGGATCGCCGCCCGGCTTTTCATGCGGTTGGGGTGAACGTGACGGGCAGCTTGTTCGGCGACCGGAAGGTGAGGCCGATGATCCGCGACTCCTCGCCGGTGCCGTCGTCGGGTACGAAAGCCAGGTTCGAGACACGGTTGAGCAGGCTGTTCAGCATGACTCGGGTTTCCAGCCGGGCCAGATGCATGCCGAGGCACATATGGATGCCGCCGGCGAACGCGATGTGTGATTGGCGCGGCCGGTGGATGTCGAAGCGATTGGCGTCGGGCCAACGACTTTCGTCGCGGTTGGCCGAGCCCATGCACATGTCGATCTGTGCGTCCGCGGGGATTGTCTTGCCGCCGATTACGACTTCTTCGGTGGTGGTCCGCATGACCATGGTCAGTGGCGTCTCGACGCGGAGGCCCTCTTCGATGGCGGCGGGGATCAGTGACCGGTCCTGCCGAACCATCTCGAGTTGCTCAGGATGGGTCAGCAGCAGGTACAACAGGTTGCCCGACGAACGGTAGGTGGTCTCCAGTCCGGCGGGCAGTAGCAAGCGCAAGAACGCGATGATGGCGTCGTCGGTGAGTTTCTCGCCGTCGATCTCGGCGGCGACCAGGTCGCCGATGATGTCGTTGGTGAGCTTGCGGCGCCGCTGCTCGACCTGCTCGAGGAAGTAGCCGTGCAACTCGCTCGCCGCGTTGAGCCCCGCCATGATGTCGGTCGGAATCGAGATGAGGTCGAGCGACAGCCGCCGGAACATGTCGAGATCCTCGGGGGGGAGCCCGAGCAGGACCGAGATGATCCGGGTCGGAAACTCGAACGTCAGGGCCTTCACCAGGTCGGCGTGACAGTCATGTTTGATTTCGTCGATCAGCTGATCGCACACCGGCCCGATGACGGACGGCTCCCAGCGCTCGAGCGCGGTGGCCCGGAAGGCCTTGGCCACCAGGCTGCGGTGGTCGTGGTGTTCCTTGCCGCCCATCGCCAGGATCGTGTGCCCCATGACCAGGCCGATGGTCTTCTCGTAGGCGGCCGAAGTGAAGATCCGGTCGTCGCGGAACGCTTGAAACACACCGTCATAGCCGAACAGCACCCACTCGTCGTTCGGTCGCAGCTCCTCCGGCATCTGAGAGTGGTCCCCGAGAGCGCCGTGCCAGACCGGATCGGTACGCCGCATGTATTCGAAGAACGGATAGGGGCTGGTTTCACCGGTGAAATCGAGTGTGACGGGCTGGCCGACGGGGTCGGTGCTTAACGGCATCAGCGCTCCTCCTGAGCAACCAGTAAGGCCGTTGTCGCGGGTCGGTCGTGACCGCCCCCAGCGACTTCGGCGGGTGTGTCCGAGCGGAATGTCGCTATCATAGTATAAATAGCAACGAAGCCCAACGGCTTGTGATGGTTACCGTAACGGGCTCAGTATTGGTCTGGATAGGTCAACGAGGCGGTGATTGGCAAGTGTCCCAGCGGCGTTTCGTGTGCTCCCTCGACGAGCTGCCGCCCGGCGGGATGAAGCTGGTCGACGTCGGCAAGTTCGGCGTCGGCGTGTACAACGTGCACGGCGCGTTCTACGCGATCGTGAATTACTGCTCGCACGAAGGTGCCCCGCTATGCCTTGGCTTGCTCGGGGGCACCACCGAATCGGCGCCGGACGAGCCCGGCGGGATACGCCGGGTGCGCGACGGACAGATCGTCCGATGCCCTTGGCACAACTGGGAATTCGATGTCACCACGGGTCGCAACATCGCTGATCCGCGTCGCCGCATCCGTACCTACCAAGTCGACGTCACCGACGGGGAGGTGTACCTGACCGCATGATCATCGACACCAACGTCCAACCGCACTTCCGCTACAACGCCGAGATCCGGCGTTACCTCCCGGCTGCCCACCAACTGCGGTCGATCCCCGACGTGGAGCAGCAGTGGTACCAGGCCCCCGGCGGCGACTACCGGCAAGACCTTTACGACGCCGACCTGTACCCGGGTTCGGATCCCGACACCGTCAGCCGCCACCTGTTCGATGACATGGGGGTCGACTTCGCGATCCTCAACCCGCTGACTCGCGGCAACATCGCCGATTACCTGCTCAACAGCAGGATCTGCGCGGCGGTCAACGACTGGCTGCTGGACCGGTGGCTCGAGCCCGACACCACCGGCCGATTCCGGGGCACCATCCGCGTCAACCCGGAAGATCCCCGCGCCGCGGTCGCCGAGATCGAGCGCCTCGCCGGTCACCCGAAGCTGGTGCAGGTCGGCATTCCGATGCAGTCGCGCGAGCCGTACGGCAAGCCGATGTTCGAGCCCATCTGGGAGGCCGCGGCCGCCCATGGGCTCCCGGTGGCGGTGCACATCAACGGCGGCAACGGCGTCGACCATGCGCCGACCTTCGCCGGGCACGCGCACACGTACCCGGGATATGCGGCCTTCATGCCGCTGAACTACTTCGTGCATCTCGCCACGCTGATCATCGAGGGCGTGTTCGGCCGGCTAACCGGCCTGAAATTCGTTTTCGCCGACGGCGGCTACGACATCCTTACTCCGCTGATGTGGCGGCTGGACACCTTCTGGTTGTCCATGCGCGACCAGACGCCGTGGGTCGATCGCTATCCCAGCGAATACCTGCCCGGCCATGTCCGGTTCTGCTCGTCGGCATTCGACGGGGCGCTCGAGCCCGGCCAGACGCAGCGCTGGATGGAGTTCAGCGGCAAAACCGACTTGCTGATGTACGGATCGAGCTACCCGCACTGGTCGACGTCGTCGCCGGATGTGGCGGCGGCGGGGCTCGACGGGCCGCAGCGCGACCAGGTGTTGTGGCGAAACGCGAGTGACCTCTATGGGCTTACGGCGCGAGCTGAGGCTCGGCCGGGATAAGGAGAGTGCCATGACCACGATCGAGCGGGTCGAGTCGTCGACAGAGCACGACGACCACATCGCGGTGACCATCGTGGACACCGACGTGCATCCGTTGCCGGTCTCGACCGAGGTGCTCAAGTCGTACGCACCGGCCGAGTGGGTGGACAAGATCTGGCCGACCGGGAATGCGGTGAGCCCGATGTCGTACTTCTACGACACCCCGGATTCGTTCAAGACGTCGTCGCTGCGCATGGACTCGTGGCCGCCCAACGGCGGAGTCGCCGGCAGCGACCCGGACTTCGCCGCCCAGCAGCTGCTGGTCGACGCGGGCGTCAGCATCGCGTCGCTGGAGCCGATGTGCGACGCGCAGCTACCCCAGGCCGAACACGTGCTCAAGTCCACCTACAACGACTGGCTCGCGGACGTCTGGCTGGACAAGCACAACGGGCACGGCCGCTGGCGCGGGTCGATCAGCGTCAGCGCGCAGACACCGGAGCAGGCGGCGCGTGAGGTCGAGCGCTGGGCGGGACATCCCTACATGGCCCAGGTGCTGATGACTCCGCAGACACGCGGAATCCCGTTCGGTAACCCGCATTTCGACCCGCTCTACGAAGCCGCGTCGCGCAACGGGCTGCCGATTTCCACGCACCTGATGGGTCAGACGCCGTTCGAATTGATCCCGCTCTATCCGGTCGGCAATCCCGCGCACTGGCACGACTTCTTCGCGTCCTGGCCGCTGCTGTATGTGTCGCATCTGATGAGCCTGGTCTTCGACGGCGCGTTCGACCGGCATCCGGACCTGCGGGTGGTGTTCATCGAGGGCGGCTTCACCTGGGCGATGCCGGTGATGTCACGAATGGACCGGATCTGGGAAGCCCGCCGTGGCGACTTGCCGCACGTGCGGCGCCGTCCGTCGGACTACGTGCGCGAACATGTTCGCTTCACTACCCAGCCTCTGGAAGACGCCGGCACCGTAGAGTTTCGCGAGTATCTGGAAATGATGGACCTGGGAGACAATCTCATGTTCTCGACGGACTATCCGCACTGGAGCTATGACTCGCCGACCTACGCCATCAACCGGTTCCCCGCCGACCAGCGGGAGCGGATCATGCGCGGGAATGCGACGGCTTTGTATGGGCTGCCGGCAACCGTCAAGGCGCTCCCCGGTGAGCGGCAAGCCGCCGTCACCCCGGAAAGCTGAATCGCCCGGGCCCGGTCTCCCCGCCGCGCTGAGGCCACTGATCAGCAAATACGACAAGAAATGGTCGTCGCTCGATGCCGCGGCCGTGGCCGAGAAGCGGAGTGTGACGGCTCGCGGCCGATCAGGTCTACCTTAAATATGTTTTCCGACATGGCCTCCCGCCAAGCCCGCACGACACCCCCCACCATGAGCCCGGAAGTTGAGAGGGTATGACACAAACGGATCTGACCCGCCCGCAAGGTATTAACCGCCTCGACCCGGTGCTGCGCGACGCCGCGAGCGAGCTGGGCATCGTCGAATTCCGTGCCGAGACACTGGCCGACGAACGGGAGCAGGCCAACCGATTGGCCGCCCAGCGTGCCGCGGCGGTCGACACCGAGGGCGTGGCCGTCGAATCGCGCTCGATCTCCGGTCCGGGTGGCCAGCAGCTGAACCTCCGCTTCTACCGGGGCGGCATCGAAGGTGACTCGGGAGCGCCGTTGCTTGTGTACGCCCACGGCGGTGGTTTCGTGAGCGGCAACCTCGACACCGACCACGCGGAGTGCGTGGAGCTGGCTCGCGACGGCGGCTGTCTGGTGGTTTCGGTCGACTACCGGCTGTCGCCGGAGAACCCTGCCCCCGCGGCACTCGACGACGTCGAGGCGGGCCTTTACTACGCCATCCGCAACTGCGCCGAGCTCGATGTCGATCCGAGCCGCATCGCCGTGATGGGCCGCGACGCGGGTGCCGCCCTGGTCGCGAGCCTGGCGCAGCGCATGTTCGACAACGAGGGTCCACAGATCCGGATGCAGATCCTGCACCAGCCGATGCTCGACAGCGACGCCACGCCGTCGCGGCGGGAGTTTCAGCGCACGCCGGGGCTCAACGGCCCCGCGGTGAGCCGCGCGTGGGGCCACTATCTCGGCCCGACCAGCGCCACCGGCCAACACGTTCCGGCGCACCGGGCGAACCTGGAGGGGCTGCCGCCCACGTTCATCAGTTGCTCCGAGATCGACCCGTGCCGCGACGAAGCCATCGACTATGCGAACCGGCTCCTTCATGCTTTCGTCCACACCGAATTGCACGTCATCGCAGCGACATTCAACGGCTTCGACTCGATGGTGCCGGATTGGGTTGTCTCTCAGGAGAACCGGGCCTTGCACGCACAGTCGGTGCGCCGAGTGTTCGCGATGTAGCAGCTCGATCGGGTTATCGACTGAACTCCGGGATCTCTTACGGTATTGACGTTTGCTAATATCGAGAACGTGATTCTTGGCGGCGGCGACCGAATGTCGCGGAAGGGTCGGTCGGCATCATGACCGCCGTGGACTCGCCTGAAAAGGCACTCTTCGTCTCGACAACCCAATCCTTTCTGCAGAAGGAGGCGCCGCTCGGTCGCGTCCGTGAGCTGCACGCGGCGGGGGTTTCCTTCGATCCGGCCTGGTGGCGGCGCGCCGCGGAACTCGGCTGGACCGGCCTGCTCGTTCCGGAGGAGTTGGGCGGCGGCAGCGTGTCGGAGAGCGGTCTCGCGGATCTGGCCACGGTCGCCGAACTACTCGGCAAGACCGTGGCACCCGGACCGCTGTATCCGGTCAGCGTCGTGCTGACCGCCCTGGCCGAATGCGCCGACGCGCAAGCGCACGCCGCCGTCATCGAGTCGCTGATCTCCGGCGAAACCGTGGCGTCCTGGGCAGTCTCGGAACCCGGCCGCGGCTGGGCGCCGCTGGACCCGTCGGTGACGGCCATCCAGACCGACTCCGGCTATCGCATCGACGGCACCAAGGACCGCGTCGAGGCAGGGGCCCAGAGCGCGCTGCTGCTCGTGGTGGCGCGATGCGGCGACGATATCCGTCAGTTCCTGGTACCGACGGACGCGCCGGGCGTTCGGGTCGAGCCGCAGCAGTCCGTCGACTTGGTCAAGCAATATGCGCGGGTGCACTTCGACGGCGTGGTGGTGGACTCGTCCGCGGCCGTTGGCACCGCCGCCGAGACCGCCGCGCTGATCGACCGGCAGAGCCAGATCGCTCAGGTGTTGCAGTGCGCCGAGGTGGTCGGCGTCGTGCAGACGGTGTTCGACTTCACCGTCCAGTGGGCGCTCGACCGGCACACGTTCGGCCGCCCGCTGGCGTCGTATCAAGCACTCAAACACGGCTTCGCCGACATGAAGCTGTGGCTGGAGGCATGCCGCGCCACCACGAGCGCCGCGGTTGCCGACCTTGCCGATCGCTCACCCGAGGCGGGCTTGTCGGCCAGCATCGCCAAGTCCTACGTCGGCGAGATGGCGGGGCGGATCGTCCAGGGTTGCGTACAGATGCACGGCGGCATCGGCGTCACCTGGGAGCACGACCTGCACCTCTACCTGAGGCGGGTTACGTTGTACCGCTCCTTGTTCGGCACGCCGGAGGAGCACAACTTGCGGGTGTATGAATCAGAGAAAGCCGGACGTTCCGCGGCCGGAGGTAAGACCAGATGACGCCGACGGAATCAGTTGCCGAATTCGCCGCCCGCGCCAGGGCGTGGTTGGCGGACAACATGCCGGCCATCGACCCCGAGGCGCCGCCGCCCGCGCCGCGCGACGACGAGGACGCCTGGAAACGGGCCCGAGAACTGCAAAAGCGGCTCTACGAAGGCGGATTCGCCGGTATTTGCTTTCCGCGCGAGTACGGCGGCCTGGGTCTGGATTACGCCTACCAGAAGGCATTCGACTCCGAATCCCGGCGCTACGAGATGCCGTTGATCCTCAACACTCCGACGTTCACCATCTGCTGCGCCACGCTGCTCGACACCGGTACGGAAGAGCAGAAGAAACAGCACATCGCCGCGGCACTGCGCGGCGACGAGGTACTGGTGCAGCTGTTGAGCGAACCCAGCGGCGGATCAGATCTGGCCGGCGTCATCACCCGCGCCGAACGCCAGGGCGACCGCTGGATCATCAACGGCGCCAAGACCTGGAGCACGAGTGCGTTCGCCGCCGACTATGGACTGTGCCTGGCCCGCACCGATTGGGATGTGCCCAAGCACGAAGGGCTCACCATGTTCCTGGTGCCGATCGGTCATCCGGGAGTCACGCTGCGGCATATCACGATGCTCAGTGGCTCCAAGGAGTTTTGCGAGGAGTTCCTCGACGGGGTGGATGTGGGCGTCGACGCCGTGGTGGGCGAGGTCAACGGTGGTTGGGCAGTGGCGTCGCGACAGCTGTATCACGAGCGCCGGGCGGTCGGGCAGGGTTCGGAGTTTTCCAGCGGTAGTGGCAGCGAGGGCGGCCATACGAGTCCCGTTGACTACGTTGGCCTTGCCGAAAAAACGGGTCAGGCCGACAACGAACGCGTACGCGAGATGGCCGGCCGGGCGCTGGTGCACCGTGCGGTGGCCGAGCAATTGATCGATCACGTGTACCGCAATGTCCGCGACGGTGTGCTGCCCCCGGCGGCCGGCACGCTCATCCGATTGTTCCATTCCGAGACCGTGACGCTGGACATGGACACCGCGATGGCGGTCGGGGGAGCCGTCGGCGTGGTGGGCGAGATCGGTGAAGGCCTAGAGACCGGACTGCGCTACCTGTCTCGGCAAAATGTCGCCATCGGTGGTGGCACAACGGAAATGGCCCGTAACGTGATCGGGGAGCGGGTGCTGGGTTTCCCACGCGAATACGCCGCCGACCGCGGGGTGCCGTTCAATCAGGTGCGGCACGGTGAACGCGCTCTGCCGCGTTAGTCCTGCGCGAAGACGTTCTCGCTATCGCCGGTTTCGACGGGTATCTGGACCATCGACAAGATGTGGTGCGCGGGGCTTCCCGGCGGGGCGATCAGAACGCATTCGCCGCCCTGTCTGCGGGCCCGGTCACGGGCAGCGGCCAACGCGCTGACGCCCGCAGACCCCAGGTGGGTGACGGCGCCGAGGTCGATCGTCAAAGGTGCTATGCCCGAGCGGCTTTCGACCGCGATCAGGCGGTCCAGCGTGGACGCGGTGTTGGAGTCGACGTCACCGCTGACCACGATGTGGCCGGCATCGCGGACCGTCGAGACGAATTCGTTGTCGGTGGCCCGCCGGTAGGTGGATCGGCTGACGATCGTGTCGGTGACGAAGTTGGCCGGTCGCGACAGACGGTGTGTCACGCTGGCCGTCGTTCCATGGTCGCTACGCGTGATGAGCGCCTGGGAAACCAAAGCCTCGGCCATCGCAAGTCCGCGCCCACGACCCTGTTCGCCTTCACGGTGATCCTTCCACTGTCCGCGGTCGATCACCGCGGCACGCAGGTTGCCATCGCCGGACAGCGATGCCTCGACGACGACACCGTCGGAAACCTCCGTGGTGTAACCATGTTCGACCGCGTTCTCGACGAACTCCGAGATCGCGTGCACCACGTCGGAGATGTCGTCGGCGTCGGCGCCGATCTCCGAGAGCCAGGTGCGTAGCCGGGAGCGCACGGTGCGGGCGGCGTGGATCGTGGCGTCCAGCGTCATGTGCAGCGGCGCCAGGGGAGTGCGCCGTTGTGCCGCGAGCAGTGTGACGTCATCGCTGTAACCGGTTGACCGGAGCAGTAATTCGAGTGTCTCCGAACAGATACGGTCGATCGTTCGCGCCGGTGCGTCGATGACGAACCCGCCGATGCCGGCGGCGATGTTGGCGGCCAGGTCGGCGAATTCCGCGGTGCTCGCGCCCAGCGGCCGGCCGGGGCGTTCGATCAGGCCGTCGGAATAGAACAGGACTGAGTCGCCGATGTCGAGCATCTCGGTGCGAACCGGAAATCCGACGTGGCTGCCAAGTGGACCCCCGCCAGAGGGTTCCACGTACCGCGCGGTCGCGTTGGCGGCCACCAACAACGGCGGCGGATGGCCGGCGGTGCAGTACTGGAATTCGCCCGTGGCGTAGTCCAGCGAGCCGACGCACAAGGTGGCTGAATTCGATCCCGGTACATGCTCGTGGAAGCGATCGACCGCCTCGAGTGCTTCGGTGATGCTGTAGCCCTGCGATATCTGCATGCGCAGCGCGGTGCGCAGTTGCGACATGACGGCAGCGGCTTCGACGCCGTGGCCGACGACGTCGCCGACAACGAGCACCAACCGGTCCCCCAGGGGTATCGCGTCGAACCAGTCACCGCCGGCCGCGGTGTCCTCCGTGGCGACCAGATACTGCGCGGTGATGTCGGCGCCGGGAACGACCGGCACTGACGAGGCCAGCAGCGCCTGCTGCATGACGATGGCGGAATCGCGGACGTTGCGATAGCGCTCGGAGAGCTCCTCGATGCGCGCCTCCGTGGCCAAGCGTGCCTGCACGCGGTCCGTGACGTCGTCGAAGATGATCTGCACACCCTCGATGGATCCGCCCGATCCGCGACGCGCAGTGACCAGGAAGTCGAAGTACCTCTCTTCGACTCCCGAACCCTCGAAGTCGGCCTGCAGCCGCCACTCCGCCCCGGATTGGCGCTCACCGGTCTCATAGACCCGATCGAGCATCTGAAAAATCTGCTGGCTCTCCAGCTCGGGATAGACCTCGCGCGCCAGCATTCCCACCGGGTTGAACGCCGGATTCAAGGCACGATAGGCCGCGTTGGCCGCGACGAAGCGATGCTCGGGCCCTTCCAGGCCGATCAGCATCGCGGGGACCTTCTCGAAGATACGGCGCACGTCGTCAGCCGCACCGACAATTTTGTCCCAGTCCTTTTCGGCCACCATCTGGCCGTCCCTCCTACGGAGCCTCCCTGCGGGCCTTTCTAGTGACCGAGAAATCCAACAATGCGCAGCCCTATTCGACACACGCAAGTTATCAGATTAGCAATGGTTGGCCGGTGCCTCGTGCATCAGTTTGCTAACGGCCGGTGAGCTTGTCCACGAGCGAGGGGCGCGTACTCATGTCACCGTCGTGGCCAGCGCGGTGTCGATGGTCGGATGCAGGGGCAATGCTGCGCCGAGATTGCACGCCTGGATGACGCGGGCGACGCCGGGATCGCAGCTGACCAGCCGCAATGTGACGCCGCGACGGCGGCACAGCTCGGATTCGGCGGCCAGCACGGCGAACGCGCAGCAGCCCATGAAATCCAGGCCATTGATGTCGACGATGAATGGGCCCGGGGGGTTGGCGGCCGCGGCCGCTTCTTCGACCAGCCGACGCCAGGTGTGCTCGTTGGAGGCATCGACCTCACCGCCCGCGCGAATGATGACCACCGCGCCGCTGCGCTGGGTCGCTGCCCTCAATGTGCTGTGCGGATCGCCGAGTTCGGAAACCAGCCGGGGGCTGAGCGTCACCCTGGTCACAGCGGACTCGACCGGAGTCGGGTTCATCGTGCACTCCTAACCGGTCGCGTCAACGAGACCGTGCTAGATGCCGGTGGCGACACCCTTGTTCGGAGGGAAGCTTCTTTTCTATAGCAAGGCGGAAGGCCGCGTCTATAGCCGCGCCGGGGACCAGGACATATAAAGATGCCCGCCTCCGAGCGACAACTCTGCGATATGTCGCTCGGAGGCGGGCGATGCTCAGCGCTGGATCAGGCGGAGACCGGCTTCTTGGCCGGTTTGGAAACCTTCATGAGCTCCATCAGGTTGCCGCCCATGATCTTGGCGATGTCCTCGTCGCTGAAATCGGCGAGCTCATCGACGAAGGTGATCGGGTCCTTGAGGCCCTCAGGATGCGGCCAGTCGGAGCCGAACATCACCCGGTCGGTGCCGACCATGTTGACGATCTCGGTGAACCGGTCCTCCCAGAACGGGGTGATGTAGACGCACCGCTTGAACGCCTCGACCGGGTCCTCGCTGAACGACTGCGGCATCTTCTTGTAGACGCCCTTGAGGCCTTTGAACAGGTCGGGCACCCAGTCGGCGCCGTTTTCGATGGACAGGATCCGCAGCTCGGGGTTGCGGGACAAGGCGCCGTGACAGACCAACGCACCCATCGCGTCCAGGATCGGCCGATGGCCCATCGCAAAGCTCCGGAAGGCGGTCGGCTTGAACGGCAGGAACTCGTCGCCAGGCTCCCACACATTCGCGAATTCGGAGTAACCACTGTCCGATGCGTGCATCGAGACCGGGATGCCGGCCTTGACGCAGGCCTGCCAGAACGGGTCGAATTCCTCGAGGCCGAACGACCGGCTGCCCTTGTAACCGGGCACCGGCGCCGGGCGGACCAGCACGGTGCGGGCGCCGCGCTCCAGACACCACTCAAGTTCTTCGAGCGCGCGCTCGACGATAGGCAGCGTGATCACCGGGGTGGCGAAGATGCGCTCTTGGTAGTTGAACGACCACTGCTCGTGCATCCACTCGTTGAGCGCGTGGATGACGTCGTGGGTCATCTCCGGGTCGTCCTTCATCCGCTCTTCGACCAGGCTGGCCAGCGTCGGGAACATCAGCGCGTAGTCGATGCCGAGCTCGTCCATGACCTCGAGCCGCGCGCCCGGTTCGCGGAAGGCGGGGATGGCCTTCATCGGCTCGCCCAGGATCTCGCGGTAGGTCTTGCCCTGTGCGCCGTTGCGGAAGTAGTCCTCCTGGGCGCCGGGCTTGGCGACCTTCTCGAAGGTCGGGTTCGGGATGTACTCGCTGATGTGGCCGCGCACAACGATCTTGGTCCGACCGCGGACCTGCACGTAGTCGATGACGTTCTTGCGCTTCTCCGGCAGGAACTTCGTCAGCGCTTCCTGCGGCTCGTACATGTGGTTGTCGGCGTCGAACACCGGAAAGGAAAGCTCGCGAGACGGCATGGCGATCTCCTTGAAGGCTGGATTCTCTTTGGGTGGTAATGACGTTACCACTTCTGCCCAACAACATATACCGGCCTAGGTGTCCGCCCGGAGACCCTTCGGTGTCGCGCCGTTGATGATGGCGAAATTGACGGTCGCCGTTGCGGCGACTTCGTCGTCGCCGTCGCCGTAGATATCGATCTGCATGACCATCGCCCGCCGGCCGGCTCGCAGCATCCTGGGCACCGCCAGCGCGGCGCCCTGCCGGATCGGCCGCAGGTAGCGGACGAACAGATCCGCTGTCGTCATGGTGGTGCCCGGCTGCAGAAAATCCAGCCCGAACTGGCCGCCCGCCACGTCGACAAGTGTGGCGATCAGGCCGCCCTGCAACGCACCGGAAGTGTTTGTTACATGCGGACTTACGGGCATCGTCATCGCGAATTCGCCATTGCGTGATGCCGCGCGCATGCCGATTTGGGCGAATAGCTCGGCCAGCGTCGGTGTGCTCGTTTCGTCGTCGGTGTCGCGGATGCCCAACGCACGGCTGAGGAAGTCGTACAGCTGGCCCGCGTCGACCGGCTTTCCGTTCAATTCGGTACCCAGCCAATGCAACCGCTGGGCTCCCACCACCGTCTGCATGACGATCGCGGCCGCCGCCGCGACATCGAGGCCCGGGTTGAACACTCCCTCGGTGATGCCGTGCCCGACGATGTCGCGAATGAGTTGATGCAACGGGGACAGCACGCGGGCGTACTCGCGGGGACGCGTCTCGGCCAGATGCTGGTTGTAGAGCCCCAGCGCCCGGTTGAGGCTGTCCTGGGTGCTCGATTCCGGTTGCTGGCTGATGCGGTCGATCAACAACTTCAATGCGGAGGTGCTGTCCAGGCCGGCGGTCTCGGCGCGCCAGGTAAGCACCGACTGCGAAATCGTCCTGTCGAACAGCGCGAGCAGCAGTTCGTCCTTGCTGCTGAAGTGCTGGTAGAAGGCTCGCAGCGAGGTCTTGGAGCGGGCGACGATCTCCTGCACGGTGAAGTCGGTGCGTCCGGTCTCCCGCAGGATCTCCACGGCCGTCTTGATGAAGCGGTCGCCGCGCGTCACTTCGGCTTCATCACTGGGGGCGGTCATCAGCGCTAGGTCCCCTTCCGTTGCGCATGCGTGCGCATCGAGAATGAGGTTACCGCGCGGACCATCGCGCCGTGCGGGACCGGCCGGGACGGCCCGTCCCGGGCGCCGCCGTGGGTTCGGGCCGATCCCTAGTCCGGGGTCTAGGGGTTCGGCCACCACATCTAGCCGCGACCCTCACCCTTCGCGGGCGGCGATCATCGCCGAGCGATTGACCTTGGTCGCCGCCGTGCGGGGAATCGCCTCGACGAACTCGACGGTCTTGGGAGCCTTGTAGTGCGCCAGGCGACTCTTGGCGTAGTCGATCACCTGTTGTTCGGTGAGCGGCGCACCCTCTGCGAGCTGAACCACCGCGTGCACCCGGCGTCCCCACTGCGAGTCGGTGAGTCCGATGACGACGACGTCGGCGATGCCGGGGTGGCCCGCAAGTGCGGACTCTACTTCGGCGGGAAAGACATTGGCACCGCCGCTGACGATCATGTCGGCGCGGCGGTCGACGATATAGAGGAAGCCGTCCTCGTCCAGGTACCCGATGTCACCGGCGGAACGGAAGCCGTCGTCGGTCGACGGTAGCGGCGGCGCGCCGCCCAGATAGCGGGATCCCGCGCTCATCGGTGCGCGCAGGTAGATCTCGCCGTGTTCACCGGGTCCAAGCGGTCTGTAGCCGGCGTCGAGAATCCGGATCTCGGTGTCCCGGAAGCCGCGGCCGACACTGCCCGGGTGAGCCAGCCACTCGTCGCCGCGCAACGCGGTGAGCCCGAGGTTCTCCGTCATGCCGTACGCCGTCACGATCCGCTCCGGGCTGAGCAGCTCGCACCAGGTGTGCATCAGCGACGGCGGCATCACCGCGGCGCCCTGCAGGATGAAAACGATGCTGGACAAGTCCCGCTGCCGGACGTCGGGCCGGGCCGCGATGCGCGCCAGCATCGTGGGGGTGGCCGTGAAGTTGGTGATCTCAAAGCGTTCGATCACGTCTAAAACCAGTGCAGCGTCGAACTTTTCAAGCACGACCAGGTGGTCACCGGCCAGCAGGAAGAAGAAGGTGGCGAAGCCGTTGGTGTGATACATCGGTGCGGGCACCATGATGGTCTGTGGCTGCGCCACCGGTGTCCAGTTCGACAAGAACGGCTCGCCGTGCTGCGGAGTCCAGACCGACGGCGCCAAGCTGAGGATCACCTTGGGTACGCCGGTCGACCCACTGCTGCAGATTCCGTTGGCATTGGGGGAGATGGCCGCGGGCAGGGGGCTGGTGGACTCGCCGGCGGCACGAGCATCCAACGCCCAGCGGGTGTTCTCATCGACGACGACGGCGGGGTCGATCACCTCACGCACCCGGTTTCGTTCCCAGTCGGGCAGGTCCCAGTGCATAGGAACGGGAACCGCGCCGATCTTCCAACACCCCAGCGTGGCCAGCATGAGGTGTTGAGAGTTCGGGATGGCAAGCGCGACAAGAGAACCCGTTTGCGCACCGCTGGCGGCCAGCGCCCGTCCCCATTGGTTGGCGCGGGCGTCGAGTTCGCCGAAGGTCAGGCTCTGGGCGGTGCCGTCGAGGGCGACGACGGTGACCCCGGTCTTGTCAGGGTGCTCGCGGGCGAGCTCTTGCAGTTTGGTTCCGAATGGGATGCCGTCGTCCAGCGGGTTGGGCGTCGCACCGGCAGTCGCGGACTCGGTCGTCATGCAGGCTCCGACACCGGCTCGCTGAACAGGGTCTCCAGGGAGCCGTCGCGGACGTCGGAGATCAGCCGCAGCCCGAGCGCCTCGGCGCCCAGCGGCAACCGGATCAGCGGCTGGGTGTGCCGGTCGAGCACGCTGACGTCGGACTCGTCGCAGAAGCCCAGCGCGCCGAGCAGCTGGTGTGAGGCACGCAGCACTTGCCGTGCGGTGTCGGTGGCTTTGAACCTGAGCACCAGCGCGTCGGCGGAATGCACCTGCACCGGCAGCGATTCCGGGCGGCAAATGGTGTATTTCGCGAGCTCGTGCAGTCCGCGGACCGCGACCGAGGCATCCGCGACGGCGAACCGGACGGCCTGGAAGTCGGCCAGCGGTTTGCCGAACTGGATCCGGGCCTGCACGTGGTCGGTGACGATCTGCAGCGAGCGCTGCATTGCTCCCAGAATCCGCCATGATCCCAGCACGAGATGAAGATTAACGTCGCGGTCCGGAACTGTCCCGTCGGGTGCGCTCAACGAGGCCGGCACCAGGAAGGGCCCCAGTTTGGCGTTCGTTCGCGATGCCAGCTGCAGCTGGTACCGGTTGCCATCGAGGTCCGCGGCGATCCAGTCGCCGGGCAGATCGCCGTGGTCGATGCGCGGTGCCTCGGGATTGACCAGGGCCAGCCGGGCGCCGTCGATGGCCAGTAGTTCCTCGACGAGGGGATAAGGCAGCGCGTGCGCACCGGCGGTTTGGCAGAGCACCGCCGCGGCCAGCAGGTCGTCGGGGCCGGACCGAATATCGAGCTCGAACGCGCCGAGTTCGCCCAGCGCGGTGCGCGCCGCGTCCCGAACGCTGTCGTCGGTCTCGGCCCGCAGCGCGGCCTGCGGGCCGCCCAGCCGATCGAACCGCTTGGCGGCGACCGCCGCGAAGTCGCTAATATCTTGTGGCAGTGCGGTTTTCACCGGCTTCCTCCCAGAGCTTCTCGTGCCACCAGCATGCGCTGCACCTCGATGGTGCCCGATGCCACGGTGGCCGCTTGCGCATAGCGCCAATGGTCTTCGACCGCCCCGTGCAGTGCCGCCGACGCGCCGCTGTCCAGCGCGACCGGGCCCAGCACGTCGAAAAGCAGCTCGGCCACCTGCTGATCGCAGGTGGTGGTCGCGATGCGGGCGGCGCTGGCCGCCGCACCCGCCGACGGGTCGTCCTGCAGCGACACGGCGCGGTAGGCCAGCAGCCTGGCTACCCGTAAATCGACAAGTGCGCGAACCCACCGAGCCCGCAGCGATTCGGGCAGCTGGTCCCACTGGTCGCCGAGCTCGTTCTGGATTCGATGCAGCAGCGACTCGCAACGCGCGTAGCGCGCGATACCCACGCGCTCGAACGCGAGCGCTTCGCGCATCACCCGCCAGCCGTCACCCGGCTCGCCGAGAACATCACCCGGGAACGCCTGCACATCGTCCAGGAACATCTCGTTGAGGTGATGCGGCCCCAGCATCGACGGGATTCCCCGCACCGTGAAACCGGCCCGGTCCATCGGGATCAGAAAAAGCGTGAGCCGCTTGTGTTTTGGGGCATCGGGGTCGGTGCACGTCGCAAGCACGCACCATGACGCCATCTGCGCATACGACGTCCACACCTTCTGGCCGGTGATCCGCCAACCATCCCCGTCCGGCACGGCTCGGGTGCGCAACGACACGAGATCCGACCCGGCTTCCGGCTCGGAAAAGCCTTGGCACCAGATCACATCACCGGAGGCAATGGCCGCCAGGTGCTTGGCCTTCTGCTCGGCGGTGCCGTAACGCATCAATGCCGGGCCGACCCAGTTGATCCCCATGTATTGCGGACCACGGGGCTCGTGCTGGGCCCACATCTCCTCGCGCAGCACCGTCTGCTGCCACACCGAACCACCGCCGCCGCCATGCTCTTTCGGCCAGGCCAGCGCCAGCAATCCCTCGGAGGCCAGCAGCTTGCAGAACGTCTCGGTGGTGGCCAGGTCTTGCGGATCCTCCGTGCAGGCGCCGAGGAAATCGGGCGGGACATGGTGGGCGATCAACTCCCGCAGGCGGTGTCGCAGTTCGACGGCGTCGTCACCGAGGTCGTAGTCCATCGTCATCCCTTCGGCAGCCCGAGCAGTCGCTCGGCGATGATGTTGCGCTGCACCTCCGACGTTCCGCCGTAGATGGTGGCGGCGAGCGCGTCCTGGCGTTCGAACAGCAGATCCGGGTCGCTGGCCGAGTGCGGTCCTTCGGCGGCGGCCGCGAGTTCCCAAACCCTTTGCAAGGTAACCGATCCGAGTAGCTTCATAGTGTCGGCTTCCGGGCTGGGCCGGCCGGCCAGTTCGTTGGCCAGCGCGCGATATCCGGTGGCCCGCAGCGCCTCGGCGTCGGCAAGCAACGATCCCAGCTCGGCGCACAGATCCTGGCCGCCGTCGGGGGCACCCTTACTTGCGTTGCGCACGGCGTCGAGTCCGCGTTTGATTTCGACCCAGTTCATGATCCAGATCATCTGGCGTTCGTGGTGCAGCGACGACAGCGCGACGTTCCAGCCGCCGTTCACCGGCCCCAGCAGGTTTTCGACGGGGATTTCGACGTCGTCGAGGAAGACCTCGCAGAACGTCTCGTCGGAGATCGACGACATCCGGATGGGTTCGATGCGCACGCCGGGGGAGTGCAGGTCGAGGATCAAACACGAGATGCCACGATGTTTCGGCGCATCCGGATCGGTGCGTGCATACAACGTGCACCATCGCGATTCGTGGGCCTGGGTGGTCCAGATCTTGTGACCGTTGACCCGGAAGGCGTCTCCGTCGCGCTCGGCGCGGGTGCGCAGGCCGGCGAAATCCGACCCGGCCTCCGGCTCGGACATGCCCAGCGCCCACCACTCATCGCCGCGCAGCAGCGGCACCAGCAGGCGCTCGATCTGTTCGGGTGTGCCGAACTGCCGGATGCCGGGTGCGGCGACGCCTGGGCCCTGAATGTTGGGCAGCTTGGGCGCCGACCGCAGCGCGCCCTCGATCCGGATCTCCATCGCGTCGCGCAGGCCCAACGATCGGCCGCCATGCTCGCGGGGCCAGGTGGGCTGAAGCCACCCGCCCTCGAATGCGGCCCGCTGATAGTCGCGGCGCAGCGGGATATCCCAGCGATATTGGCGGTAGTTCTCGTAGTAGTCGTTCGGCAGGAACGCCGCCAACCAGTCGATGAACTCGGCGACGGCCTCGGATGGAGTCGTGGCGCTGGTCATGCGGCGCCTCCGGCGAAGCGGCAGCCCACCTCGTGGTAGAGCGCGCGACTGTCTCCCAACAGCGCCGCGCCCTGCCAGGCGTGCCGGACGTAGAGGTGCATGTCGTGCTCCCAGGTCTGCGCGAGCGCGCCGTGCACCTGGACCGCGGTGCGCGCACAGCCGGCCGCGGCGTCGCCGGCCGCCGCCTTGGCCAGCGCCGCGGCGGTCCAGGCATCCGCGGGTGCGGTGCCCGGATCGGCGAGGCGGGCCGCGGCAACATAGGTGAGGCTGCGGGCGCGCTCCACGCCGACGTAGTTGTCGGCCAGCGCGTGCTTGATTCCCTGGAATGCCCCGATCGCCGTGCCGAACTGACGGCGTGCCTTGGCGTGCTCGACGGAGCGGTGCAGGGCGGCGCCGGCCACTCCGACCAGATCCGCGGCGACGGCGACCAACGGTGCCGTCAGCGCCGATTCAAGGTTGACCGGTGCGGAGGCCACGGGCTCGGCGTCGATCTCGACGTCGGCCACCGGTTGGGCAGGATCGGTCGACTCGCCCGCAATGATCGTCACGCCGTCGCCGCCGCGGACGACGACGGCGACGTACCCGTCGATGGATTTGGCCAGCGCCACGATCAGCTCTGCCCGAGACACATTGGGGACCGCGACCGCGCGACCGCGCACCCGTCCGTGGCGCAGCGTCATCGGCGCGCCGGCCGTCCGAGATCCCTTGGCGTGCACCGCCAACGTGGCAACGGCGCCACCGGCGATCTCGGTGAGCAACGAGTCCAGCCCGGCCGCGCGCAGGACACCCGCGGCCAGCCCGACGCTGCTGAGCAACGGAATCGGCGCGAGGGCCGCGCCGCACTCCTCGAGAACCACGGCCAGTTCGACGGGCCCGTAGTCGCCGACACCGGGTGCGGCCAGTTCGGTCCAACCGAGGTCGACTACCGTCTTCCACACAGCGCGCCAGCGCTCCGGATCCGTCAGGGCCTGGCGGGCGGCATCGGGAGGACATTCGGTGCGCAAGATGTCGCGCACGGTGTCGCGCAGCGACAACTGATCCGAAGTCAGTCCGACATCCATAAGACCCCTAACATAATAAAGATAGTAAACTAGCGACCCGGTTGCAATCGGCACGAGCATAGGTGGGCGCATGGTGGAGTGGTATCTGTTCCTGCCGCAAGTGCGGCTGTCGGTGGGCGATATCACGGAGCGGGCCCGCCATGCCGAGGCCAGTGGCTTCGACGGCATGGCCTTCATCGATCACCTCGAGGCTCCCGGGTTGCCCGGCGAAAGCATCTGGGAGGCAATGGCCGTCGCCAACTGGGTGGCAGCCAAGACCGAGCGGCTGCGGATCGGTCATTTGGTGCTGTGCGACGCCTTTCGGCATCCCGCCGTGCTCGCCAAACAAGCTGTCACCCTGTCCGAAGCGTCCGGCGGCAGATTCGATCTGGGCCTCGGCTCAGGATCCTGGCCCGCGGAATTCGCCAGATTTGATGTCGGTCAGCAGGATCCGGTGGCCCGCGTCCGGCAGCTCGGCCGTCACCTGGCCCTGATCAGGCAGTACTGGGGCGATGAAACCAAAGAGGCCAGCGACGAGGACGGCGCGGTTCAGTTACCGAGACGCAACCATCCGATACCGCTGGTTCTGGGTGGCAGCGGACCGCGCATGATGGAACTCGTTCGCAATTACGCGGATTGGTGGAACCTGCAGGCCAACCACCTCGACCGGTTGCCCAAGCTGGCCGCAACGGCGGGAAGCGCCCGCATTTCGGTTCAACAGATGATCGGCTTCGCCCGGTCGGGTGACGACCCCGACGCCGTGCGCGAGATGAGCACGCGCCGATTCGGCAACCTCGGGCCCGGGCTGGTGTGCGGCGACGCCGACGAGCTGACCCAGCACTTTGCGGGTCTGGCCGCCCAGGGTGTCGAGCGCTGCTACGTGTGGTTCGCCGATTTCGCGAAGCCGGAATCCCTGCACGAGTTCGGCGAGACGGTGATCAAGACGTTCCCTGGCGCCGGCGGCGGGCTTCGTTAGGGACGACCGGCGGTCGGGCATACGGACCCCGCTGCACCGCGGAAAGCCGGATCTCCGGCAGATCGACCGACGGGTCCACGGTGTCCAACCAGGCGACCGCCGCGGCCACGTCGGAGATCCGAATCGCATACATCTCGAAGGGAACGTCCTGCAGCATCTCGGTTTCCACCGGGCCCGGCGTCACGATGTGCACCGCGATACCGTCCCGATCGACTTCGAGCGCCAAGGCCCGGGCGAACGCGTTCATGCCGGCTTTCGACGCGGAGTAGGCGGTGCGGGCCATCATCGGCTCGTGCGCCGCCGACGACGAGATGAACACGAAGCGTGAGCCGGCGCGCATCCGCGGCAGCACCGCGGAGGTCACCACGAAGCACGAATCCAGGTTGGCCGAGATGATGGTCTGCCACTGCTCGAAGGTCTGCTTGCGCGCATAGGTTCCGCCCAGCGTGCCCGCGGCGTGGACGACCAGGTCGATCGATTCCAAAATGCTTATCGCAGCGGCGAATCCGTGCGGATCGGATGCGTCGGCCACGATGTGACGGGCCCCGATCTCCTCGGCGGCCGCGCGTAATGGGCCCTCGCGCCGGGCTACCAGCACGACGTCATAACCCAGCTCGGCCAGCTTGCGGGCGCATCCCATCCCGATGCCGCCGCTGCCGCCGGTGACCAACGCGGTTCGCATGGCGATGTGAGGCTCCCTCAGGAGTGCCGGAGATCCCGCGGGCGTGACAACGCCTGCGGCGAAAGTGCATAGATCCGTTGCGTGGGCCGACCGGCCAGCACATAGGTCTGTGTGTCGGCGAGGTGACGACCCGCGATGCGCCGAGCCCGGTCGACGTCGCCCTCCGCAATGGTCTCGGCCAGCTTGGTATGAGTGTTGAGGACCGCGCGTCGCTGGGTCAGTGACGGATAGGTACCACGCGCCGCGCTCTCGTCGGCCCACTGGCGTTCGTGGCTGCCCCACAGTGTCTCGAGACTGCCGACGACGGCGATGATGGTGTGATTTCCGCACCCCTGCACGATGAGATCGTGGAATTCACGGCCGATTTCGGTGAACAGCCGGCCGTCCTCGAGGTTCTCGGCCATGGAGTCGTTGACCTGCTTGAGTTCCGGAACGAGGGTGTCCGCCCGGTCCGGCCGCTGGGCCGCCAATGCGGCGCAGGCGGGCTCGAGTTCCTGCAAAGCCATGCCCAGGTCGGCGACCTCAACGGACTCGCTCTGCAGCAACAGCCCCAGCATGTAGGCCGCACTGGTCTTGGCCGGTGCATGCACGACGGCGCCGCCACGGTTACCCCGTCGTACCGAGACCAGCCCCTCGGTTTCCAGGATGCGCAGGGCTTCTCGCAACGAGACCAGACTGACGTTGAACTGTTCGACCAGCACTTCCTGTCGCGGCAACAAATCGCCGTCGGCAAGCTCGCCGTCGATAATTTGCCGGCGCAATTCGTCGGCTACGATTTCGGCGATCCTCGGCGCCGACAACCGGCGACGGGCATCGGGACCAATTCCCAGGGCGGTCATCCAATCCTCGCAGGAGCATCGGGGAGAGTGGCGCGGCATGTTGCGCGCGCACTCGGCTGGCTTAGCTATTTTAGCAGTAATGATATAAATAGCATCTCTGGTCGCGTGTCGATCGGAAGGACGGATGCAATTGAGCCAGGGGTCTGATGACCGTCCGACACCGCTGCACGAGTTGCGTGTCGTCGAGATCAGCGACCGGATAGCTGGCAGCTACTGCGGGAAGTTGCTGGTCGACGCCGGAGCGCAGGTGCGCAAAATCGAACCGCCGCAAGGAGATTGGCTGCGGCGTTACTCCGCGAGCTGTTCGCCGGTGCCGGATGGCCAGGCGTCGCCGTTTTACAGCTACCTCAACGCCGGCAAACGCAGCATGACCTTCGCGCCCGACTCCGAGCGGCTGCGGGCCGAATTGGCGGGCGCCGACGTGATCATCCTCACCGCCGGCCCGTCGCGTGCCGCCGCGCTGGGCATCGATCCGCGTCAGCTGCTGGCCGACTCGCCGCGGGCGGTCGTCGTCACGATCTCCGACTTCGGCTGGACCGGACCGTATGCAGATCGCGCCGCCAGCGAGTTCACCTTGCAGGCCTGGGCGGGCTCGCCCGGTTTCCGCGGTGATCCGGCCGGGCCCCCGATTTCGATCGGCGGCGACCTGGGGGAGTACATGGGTGGTGTGTTCGCCGCGTTCGGTGCGCTGGCCGTGCGCCGCCGCGTCGAGCACGGCGGTCCCGGCGAGCATCTCGACCTGTCCATGCTCGAGGCGATGACGTTGATGCAGAGCAGCGAATGGCTGCATTCGCAGTTGCTGCGGGTGCCGCCGGTCAGCCGCACCACCGAAGTCCCTTCGATCGAGCCGGCCAAGGACGGCTACGTCGGGATCACGATGGTCACCGGCCAGCAATGGCTCGACTTTTTGGCGATGGTCGAGTGCCCGCAGCTCGAAGAGATTGAGCAGCTGCGTTTTCAGATCGGCCGCTGGGGCTACCGCGACCTGATCCGCGAGCAGATCGGCCCGTGGCTGGCCGAACGGACCGTCGCGGAGATCGTCGAGCTCGGGCAGCTGTTCCGGCTGCCGATCGCGTCGCTGGGCAACGGCGCCACCATCCGCGAGGTGGAATACGTCACCGAGCGTGGGGTATTCGTGGAAAACCCCGCCGGCTTTCACCAGCCCCGTCCGCCGTGGCTGATGTCGGAGTGCGCGGCGGCTCCGGTCGGCGACACCACCGGCCCGGGTGCGGACAACGACGAGTCGCCCTGGCGCACAAGCAAACCCGAAGGCGATCCGGTGCCGCGAGCGCGCCCGCTGGAAGGCGTCCGGATCGTCGATCTGACCGCCTTCTGGGCCGGGCCGGCGGCAACCCACCTCCTGGCGGCGTTCGGCGCGGAGGTGATCAAGGTGGAGTCGATCCAGCGCCCCGACGGCATTCGGTACTCCGGCGGTATGCGCAAAGACGTGGACGACTGGTGGGAGTACGGCTGGGTTTTCCACGCGATGAACACCAACAAGCGTTCGGTCACACTGGATTTGGGCTCCGAGGAGGGGCGCCGCCTGTTCAAGAAGCTGGCGGCCGACGCCGATGTGGTGATCGAGAACTTCTCACCGCGCGTGATGGACCAGTTCGGGCTGACCGCCGATGTGCTGCTCGAGGTCAATCCCGAACTCGTCGTCGCCCGCATGCCCGCGTTCGGGCTCGACGGCCCGTGGCGCGAACGGGTCGGGTTCGCCCCCACCATGGAGCAGCTTGCCGGACTGGCCTGGGTGACCGGACTGCCGGATGCCCCGCCGGTGACGCCGCGTGGAGCCTGCGATCCGCTGGCCGGGGTGCACGCCGCGTTCGCCGTGCTGGCCGCGCTGAACTTCACCGAACGCACCGGAACCGGTCAGCAGGTCGAGCTGCCGATGCTCGAAACGGTGCTGAACGCCACCGCGATACAGGCGATCGAATCGGAGGTCTTCGGAACGACGTTGAGCCGCCGCGGCAATCGCGGTCACGGTGGGTTGATCCAGAACATCTACCGATGTGCCGGGGCGCCAGAAAAAGACGATTGGATCGCGATCACCGTGCGCGACGACCAGCAGTGGCGTGCACTCGTCGACCTGATTGGGCGGCCGGCCTGGTGCGACCGGGGTTTGGCCACGGCCGACGGCCGGCGCGAACGAGCCGACGACATCGATCACCGGCTGCAGGAATGGTTCGCCGAGCAGCCACTGGAATCAACGGTGGAGCGGCTGGCCGGCGCGGGGGTGCCCGCCGCTCCCGTAGTCTCGCCGTCGCTGGTGACCGAGAACCCCCAGCTGCGCGACCGGGGTTTCTTCGAGACGTTGCAACATTCGAGCATCGGGTCAGCGATGTATCCGTGCCCGCCGTTCGCATCCCTGTCCGGCCAGGACCGCTGGCTGTTGCGCCCGCCGCCGCTGCTGGGCGAGCACAATGGGGAAGTACTGCGCGATCGGTTGGGGCTGACCGACCAAGAATTGACGAACCTCGCGGCCAGCGGGGTGATCGGAACCCGTCCCAAGGGTCTATGAGGAGGCATCTGATGCGCGTGACCGTCGACGAGAACTTGTGTGAGGCCAACGGCTTTTGTGAATCGCTCGCCCCGGACGTGTTCGAACTGGGCGACGAGGATGTGGTGCAGATCGCGGACGGCCCGGTTCCGCCAGATCGGGAAATCGACGTCCGCGCCGCGGTGGAGCAGTGCCCGAAAGCCGCACTGCGGTTGCAGGACTGAGAAATTCCGAGGCATCCATGTCATCGCGAGACATGGCGAAGTACGCCGCAATGCGGCCCTACTTCGAGCTTGTCGTCGGGTCCCTCGACGGTTTGGTCGATGGGACCGACTTTTTCGATATCCACGCCGAGAATGTGGTGGTCGAGTTCATCATCACCGTCCCGACCTACCCGAGGCGAATCGTCGGGCGAGGGACGCTGGCCGAACTGTATGCCGATTACGGGGATTCGATCGTCCAGAGCCACAGCAGCGACGTGCACCGCTACTACGACCCCGAGAAGTCCACGGTGGTTCTCGAGTACACGATGCACGGCACGGTGGTGAGCACGGGCGCGCCGTACGTCAACCGATTCGTCTCGGTTATCACGATCGAGGGCCGAAAGATCGTGCACTGGCGCGATTACCTGGATCCGCTGGCGGTGTTCGCCGCGTTCGGCGACGGGCCGGCCCCCTACTGATTCAGCGTCGCTCGGCCACCGAGATCGCCATCTCGTCATAGATCGACATGTTGGTGGTCAGGTTCGGATACGACACCTTGGCCGGCCCGATTTCGATGCGATCGCAGCGCAGCAGCAGCTCGTCGAGCACCGCCCGCAGCTCCGCGCGCGCCAGCATCGCACCCAGGCAGTGGTGCGGGCCGCCGCCGCCGAAAGCGACATGCGGGTTGGGCTGCCGACCGATGTCAAAGGTGAACGGGGACTCGAAGACCTCCTCGTCGCGGTTGGCCGAACGCAGCATCGACACCACCCGGTCGCCCGCGGGAATGTGCTGGCCGTCCATCTCCACGTCGACCTTCGCGGTGCGCGTCCAGTACGCCACCGGTGACGCCCAGCGCAGCACCTCCTCGACGGCGCCGGGCCGCAGCGCTTCATCCTCGCGATAGCGTTCGATCTGCTCTGGGTTCGCGACGAACGCCTGCAGCCCCATGGCCAGTGCGTTCTTGGTGGTGTCACTGCCGGCGAACGCCAGGACGAAGAAGAAGAACTCCAGCTCGTTTTCGGGCAGGCTGAACTGCTCGCCGTCGTCCCCGGTGATCACCGCGGACGCCAGCGTGCTCCAGATGTCGTCGGTGGGATCGCCCCGCTTGTCGGCGGTGAGCTCCATCGCGTACCCGAAGACCGAGGCAAAGAGCTCGAGTTCCACCTGCCCGCTCGGGCTCGCCTCGGGCGCAAGCGCCTTGAGGATGCGGTCGAAGATGTCGAATATTCGCGGCCGGTCCTCGTCCGGGATGCCGATGATGTCGCCGATCACCGTCATCGGCAACGCGTCGGCGACGTCGTCGATCCAATCTCCGCCGCCCTCGGCGAGCAGCGCGTCGATCATCCGCGCCGCACGCGCCCGGATGCCGTCTTCGAGTTTGGCGATGGCACGCGGGTTGAAAGCGTTGGAAATCAGTTTGCGGCGCTTGTTCAGGTCCGGCGGGTCCAACGTGATGATGGTTGGGTACGACGAGAACATGGCGACCGGCTGAATGAGCGGGCCGTCGGCAGCGGTGAACGACTCGGTGTCGCGATGCAGGCGCACCGCGTGCCGGTGTTTGGTCGCCACCCAGAAATCACGGTGCACGGTCTGTGCCACGCCCGGCGTGAGGCCGTGTCGGAAAAGTGGCCTGGTGCGCCGCAACTCGGCGAACAATTCATCGGGAAAACCGTTACGCCACAAGGCGAAATCGGATAGGTCCACCGCAGCAGCAGTCATGCGCAACCCCGCTCGCTCTCCCACCACGCGGCTACCGGCTGGTCCCGCGTTGACGTTCTATGCTTAAAATAGTAAAAATAGACTTTAGTCGTCGAAACGCGGTGAAGTAAGAGCGGCCCAGCCGCGTGGGAAACGGAGTTCTCGTGACGAATACGATTTCAGAGTCCGACCCGTCGGAACGTGAGTTCGGACAGTCCGGCATTGCGCTGTCCACCTATCGGTTCCCGACGGGGTGGTTCATCGTCGCCTTCGCCAGCGACGTGGCGCCCGGCGACGTCAAGCGCCTGCATTACTTCGGTGAGGAGCTGGTGCTGTTCCGCACCGCTTCCGGCAAGGTCAACGTGCTGGACGCGTACTGCCAGCACCTCGGCGCCAACATGGGCGTCGGTGGCACGGTCGAAGACGAGAACGTCGTCTGCCCCTGGCACGGCTGGCAGTGGCGTGGTGACGGCACCAACGCGTTGATCCCGTACAGCAAGATCGGCTGCAAGAACAACGTCCGGATCCGCACCTATCCCTGCATGGAGTGGTACGGCTTCATCCTGGTCTGGCACGAACGCCACGGGCGTGCGCCGTACTGGCAGCCGCCGGCGCTGCCGGAACTGGAAACCGGCGAGTACTACCCGCTGCACCCGCACAGCCGGATGCTCAACCGGGTCAAGGTGCACGCGCAGATGATCATCGAGAACGCGGCCGACCCCTACCACGTGCAATACGTGCACAAGGCCGCCAACCCCGCCAATACGGCGTCGTTCGAGGTAGCGGGATATCACCTGCACGCCACCGTCAACGCCCACTTCGGTGGGGGCCGGGCCAAGACGTGGCTGACGCCGAACGGGCCGGTCGACGCGAAGATCATCTACGACAACTACTCGCTTGGGCTGGGGCTCGTCCGCTTCCCGAGTGACCTGGTGGCGACGATCGAGGTCACCGGGCAAACACCGGTCGACGAGGACTACACCGACTACTTCTATACCCAGGCGTCGATCCGCGAGCCGGGCGACACTGGCGACGTGCCCACCGGGCGCGCCGCCAAGTTCCTGGACCTGCAGCAACAGGTCATCAAACAGGACTTCTTCACCTGGGAGAACATGAAGTACCTGGAGAAGCCGAACCTGGCTCCCGAAGAGGCGCACGACTATGCGGCGCTGCGCCGCTGGGCGCACCGTTTCTACCCGGGCGAGGAGCCCTCGGCTATCGACTTCGGATACACCGCCGAAGGCGAGCCCGACCCGGCTGCCGCGAAAGCCTAAGTGGCGCCTGATGCATTCGGTTCGGAGTAAGCCCCTCGGGCCCTCCGATTTCGGCGTGGACAGTTTCACCGTCTCGGCGGTGCTGGATCGCCGGGCCCAGGAGTACCCCGACCGGGTGATGATGTCGATCGCCGGCACCGAGGTGACGTTCGAGCAGATGCGGCTGCGCTCCTGCGCGGCGGCCGATCTGCTGGCGTCGTTGGGTGTGGGCCGCGGCGATGGCGTGGCCCTGTTCACCGGCACCTGCCCGGAATGGGTTTACTTCTGGCTTGGCGCGGCACGCATCGGAGCCGTGAGCGCGGCGGTAAACGCCGCGAACAAGGGAGACTTCCTGCTGCACACCCTGCGGCTGTCGCGGGCCAAGGTGATTCTCACCGACGCCGAGCGCCGGCCCCGCGTCGACGAGGTTGCCGACCGGTTGGACACGGTGACCGACATTGTGGTGCAAGACGATTCGCTGCGCCGCCGGCTCGTGCACGAAGGTGGCCGCAGCGGGGCCGACGACCCCGCGGACGCCGACGAGGTGGGGGCGCTGTTCTACACGTCGGGCACCACCGGGCCGTCGAAAGCCGTTGCCGCGAGCTGGAATTACCTGTTCTCGGTCGCCGCGACCGTCGCGTCGGCCTGGAAGTTGCAGGCGGGGGAGGCGTTGTGGACGGCGATGCCGTTGTTCCACCTGAGCGCGGCGCCGAGCGTGCTGGTCCCGATGCTGGTGGGTGGGACGACCGTGCTGGCCGAGGCGTTCCATCCCGGCCGGGTGTGGGATGACATCCGCGCCCACGGCGCCGTCGGTTTTGCCGGAGCCGGCGCAATGGTGTCGATGCTGCACAACCTGCCCGCCGACGCGCGCGACGCCCAGCTGCCGCTGCGGTTCATCTCCGCCGCGCCGATCGACGCGAGTTCCCACCACGACATCGAAAAGCGTTACGGCTGCCGGATTGTCACGATGTACGGGATGACCGAAGCCTTTCCGATCGCGGTCAAGGGCGTGGCCGACGAGGGCGTACCCGGAACGTCGGGCAAGCCGAATCCCAATTTCGACGTGCGCATCGTCGACGACGACGGCAACCCGCTGCCCGCCGGCACCGTCGGGGAGATCGCCTGCCGACCAAGGCACCCGCACGTGATGAGCGAAGGCTATCTGGACCAGGGCGCGCAGCTGGACCCGCACCCGGAATGGTTCCGCACCGGTGACCTGGGCCGACTCGACGCCGATCAGAACCTGACGTATCTGGATCGGATCAAGGATTCGCTGCGCAGGCGTGGTGAGAACATCTCCTCGGTCGAAGTGGAACGCATAGTCGCCCAACATCCCGCGGTGGCCGAAGCCGCGGTCATCGGGGTGCCCAGCGAATTGGGCGAGGACGACATTCTGCTGGTTGTGACGTTGCGCTCCGACGCCACACTGGACTGCGCAGAGTTGCTCGACTTCTGTGCGGCCAGGATGCCGTACTTCTGCGTCCCCCGATACATCGAGCAGGTCAACGAACTCCCGAAGAACATTATCGGACGGGTGCGTAAAGATTTATTGCGAGCCAAAGGTTTGACATCGGGGGTCTGGGATCGAGAAGAATACGGATATATTGTTAAGCGGTAAGTAAAGTCGATGTTACGTAGATCTTTTCTTTTTTCCTTCGGGGAGAGGCTGGCGAGTAGAAATGACCATGACCTACCAGCAGGAACAGTTCCTGCAAGCTGCGACCGGCCGCGACGCGATCTTGAATCTGAACGCGCGGCACAATCGCGCCTACTCGGACGGCGACCGTGACACCTGGATCGCGACGTTTCGTCACTCCGGTGCCAGCTTCGTTCGCGAAGGCGAATTGTTCGCCGACCTGCGTTCCGCATTCGACGGCGGTGATGGGCAACGCTTGGTGACCGTCGATCACGAGATCGCCGTGGAGGGCGTCCACGCGATGCAGCGTTGTGTCGCCGTGCTTTACTCCGCTTCCTACGGCGACACCACGCTGCGCGCCACCGGGACGTACCGGGATGAGCTGATCTACGAGCGCGGCGGTTGGTACTACACGTCGCGCAATCTCTCCTGGGATCTGGTGCCGAGCCGGCACCCGCTTGTCATGTGAGCGGCACCGATACGTGGATTCCGATCTCAGCTATCAGCTAGCCTTCGGCACCTACGAGGACGCGCTGCAGATGGTGGGCGCGGCGAGCGAGCCGCGAACCGCGATGGCGCCCATCAGCGGTGCGCGAATTCAGTTGTTCGCCTCCATGATTCACGACGGCAACCGTTCTTACTGGGATGCGGAATTCGCACGGGAGCAATGGGGAGGCCTGCTGGCTCCGCCGGGCCTGTTGATGGGGTGGCTGATACCTCCGCCATGGGAGCCCGGCGGCCGGCGGCCGGCGGCGTCGCTGATCTTGCGGGTGCCGTTGCCGGGCACCACATTCATCAACGCCGCCAACGACGTTGAGTTTCTAGACCCCATCGTCGAGGGCGACATACTCAGCTCCGTCGAGGAATTGGTGTCGGTGTCACCGGAAAAGCAGACCCGGCTGGGTGTCGGCCATTTCATCGAGACGCTGGAGACCTATCGCCGTCAGGACGGGACCGTCGTCGCCCGATCACGGAATACGTTGTTCCGCTTCACGCCAGGAGCGCCGGCGTGACCGGCGCGGATCTGAACTGGAACGAGATCACCGTTCCCGTCGAGCTACCGGAAGTGGTCGACGAGATCAGCTACCAGCGGGTGGTGGAGAACGCCGGAGCGACGTGGGACTATTTCCCGGGCCACTTCGATCCCGAATATGCCCAAAGCCAGGGCAACCCAACGATTTACCTCAACACCATGCACCTGGCCGGATTCGCCGATCGGGTCGCCACCGACTGGGCCGGCCCGAGCAGCCGGGTGGTGCGCCGCTCGTTGCGCCTGGCCGGTTCGATCTATGCCGGCGACACGATGATCGGCCGGGGCCGGGCGGTGACCAAGCGGCGCGACACCTCGGTGGACCCACCGCGCTGCCTGGTCGACATCGCGATCGAAGTGACCAACCAGCATGGCGTCCTGTGCTGCCCGGTCGAGCTCACCCTGCAGTTGTGCTGTGGATGACGGCATAGCCGAGCTGCATCTGGCGGTGTGTCGACGGTTCGGCGAGGCGGTGGCGTCGGCCGAGGGCAAATGGGATCGTCGCACCCCGTGCGATGCCTGGGACGCCCGGGGCGTGCTCGAGCACGTTATCGGTTTTCATGACGTACTTCTCTTGCGGCCCATGGGATTAAAGCCCGACCGACCGCGAGACGATCTGCAGGTGCGGTGGCGGTTGACCTATGAGTCGCTGACAAAGGCTCTTGAATCCCGCGCAGCGACACAACTGGATGCGTACCGGCTGATGCCGAACCTGACACGCGACGTCTTGGTGCACTGCTGGGATCTCGCTCGAGCGGTCGGCGCCGACGATCGCTTGGATACCCGGTGGTGCGAGCTCTGCTACGCCGGCCTGCCGACCGATCCCGACGCTCTGGTTGCATCGGGAATGTTCGATGCTGCGGTCACCGTCAGTGGCGACCGTGATGTGCAGGCCAAACTCCTTGCGCGCCTTGGCCGTGATCCCGCATGGCGGCCGGAGCGCACTAGCTCATAGCGGCGGCATCTGCCCCTTGGCGATCACCGTCTGCAGCTCGACATATTCATCGAGGCCTTCCGGCCCGAACTCGCGGCCGATTCCCGAGTGCTTGAAACCGCCGAATGGACTGCCGATGTCGAGCGTGTACATGTTGATGCCGTACGTGCCCGCGCGCACACTGGCGGCGACGTCCAGGCCGTGGGCGATGTCCGCGGTCCACACCGAACCGGCCAGACCGTAGTCGCTCTCGTTGGCGATCCGGACCGCGTCGGATTCGTCGCGATAGCGCAGCACGGTCAACACCGGGCCGAAAATCTCCTCGCGGGCGATGCGCATGTCGTTGGTCGCGTCGACGAAAAGCGTTGGCCGCACATACCAGCCGCGCTCGGCCGGACTGTCTTGTGCGGTATTGAGGCCACCGAGCACGATGCGGGCACCCTCGCTTTGTCCGGACTGGATGTACTCCTGCACTTGGCGCTGATGCCGTTGAGCGAACAGAGGCCCGATGTCGGTCGCCTCGTCGGTCGGGTCTCCGACGTTGAGATCCGACATCATCTCGGCGAGCGCGTCGACGAACTCATCGTGTCGTCGTTCGCTGACCAAAAGGCGGGTCTGCGCGACGCATGCCTGTCCGTTGTTCATCAGGCTGGCCGACTTCAGCCCGGCCACCGTCTTCGAGATATCGGCGTCGTCCAGGATGATCGCCGCCGACTTGCCGCCCAGTTCCAGGCTCACCCGTTTGAGCTGCTCCCCGCAGAGCGTGGCGATGCGGCGTCCGACGGCGCTGGAACCGGTGAAGGAGATCTTGTCCACGCCGGGATGGCGCACCAGCGCCTCACCGACGTCGGTACCGCCGGGCAGCACGGACACCACGCCCTCTGGCAAGCCGATCTGCTCGATCATTTCGGCCAACCACAAAGCGTCCAAAGGTGTTTCCGGCGCGGGCTTGATGATGACCGTGCAGCCGGCGATCAGGGCCGGAATGAGCTTGGGCATGATCAGGAATTGCGGCACGTTCCACGGCACGATCGCCCCGACCACCCCGACCGGCGCCCGGCGGAGGTGCACTTCGCCGAGCACACCTTGGCGGCGTTCCGCCCAGGGGAAGTCGCGGGCGGCAGCCAGCGTGAGGTGGATCAGCCCCGCTGCGGCCGCCCCCTGGCCCATCCGGCTGAAAGTGCGCGGGGACCCCATCTCGTCGGTGATCAGGTCGGCCATCTCGTTGACGTGGTTGCCGTAGATCGCGGCGAGCTCTTCAACCTTGGCCATCCGCTCGGCATGGGTCAACCGTGGCCACGGGCCATGGTCGAAAGCCTGTCGCGCGGCGGCGACCGCGGCGTCGACATCCTCGGGCCCGGCGACTTGGACGTGGCCGATCGGCTCTTCGGTATGCGGGGAGATCACGGCGAGCTGGCTCGGGTTGGCGGGCTTGCGCCACTGCCCCCCGATGAACAGTTCGGCATAGGTCCGATGGTCGGATTTTTCTGTCATCGGGGCACTTCCTTGCGAAGGGGATGAGGTCGTGACCGTAACTTCGCTATTGACGCTAACATAGCAAAAAAGAAGGATGGCGCCGTGGCAAGGAAGCCGACATGAATAGTGATTGGCGCAGGTACCCGTATCAGCTGGTACCCGGCGACAGCCAGCTGGATTTTCCCGCCGCCGAGGGTGAACACCCGGACCAGGAGTCCGACACGTGGTTCATCGCCGGCCAACTGCAGGCTGTCGAGAGCGACCGGTCGTTTGCGTTCTTGACCATCTTCAACAAGAACCAACCCGGGGGAACGATCGTCGCCGACTTCTACACGATGGCGCTGTTCGACCTCGACACCGGTGACTACGGCACCTATACCGACTACGACATGCCGCCGGCCAATATGGAGCCAGGGGCGCAGCGCAAATTGGCCATGGCCGCAGGTTATCTCGACATCAGCTACCACAGCAGTGCCGGCACCGCGTCGTGGACCACGTGTCGTGACGGTGACGGAGAACTGCTGCCCTATACGTATCGAGTCAGCCTGGTGGGCCAGGACCATCAGGGGCGGTCCATGCGGCTGGACTTGGTCGTAACTCCAACGCGCGCACCGACACCGGTGGGAGCGTCGACCTACAACGGGAAGATCGTCTGCTTCGGTCAAAATGACACATACTCGTATTTCCAGACCGGTATGTCGATGACCGGAACGCTGCGCTGGGGCGAGACGGTCGAGCAGGTTTCCGGTAGCAGCGGACATGTCGATCGGCAGTGGTTCCCGAAGTATGCCGGCGGTGGCGGAACCGCAGGTGACCCGCGGGCCAAGTCGCACGAATGGCGCACGATCAATTTCGACAATGGCGTCGACCTGAGCATCTGGCGGCAGTTCGACCGCACGAATGGCAATGCATTGCAACCCTTTACCGGCGTGACGACGAGTCATCCCGACCCCGCTATCGCGCCGGAGTGTGCCGAAGACGTGGAGGTCACCGTCAGCAGCTACGTGCGGTGGCCGACTACGATACGACCCCTGGTGCGACCGCTGGCGCAGGCGCGGTACATGCCCGACCGGCACCGGATTACCTGCGCCACACTGCAACTGGACCTCGTCGGGGAACCGCTGGTGCCCGCGCCGGCGCATGGCCTGCCGATCGAGTACATGGAAGGCCCATACCGCTACCAGGGGACGCTCTGGGGTAAACCGGTGAGCGGCTTCGCGTTCAACGAACGATCGTTGGCCCTATATCGGGACTGGGAGCTGGTCGAAGTGTTGGCTACCACGGTTGCCGACGTCGATCCCGACCTGCAGTCGGTGGTCGATCAGCTGGTGCCGTTGGTGGCCGCGGGCCGTCGCGGCGCGGCCGTTGAACTGCTGACCGGCGTGCTGCCCGCGCAAAACGGCACGCTTGCAACCCTTCTCGACGATCTGATCGCCGTGCTGTCCGATAAGGAGTCAGCCGACGGTAGCTGACCCGGCGAGAGCCTCGGCCCAGGCGACGTGGCGGTGCTGCAGCCCCGGCTCGTTGCGGCCGAACACCAAGTGATCGCGAGCGCCCGAGGCAAGGTTGGCCTGCAGCCCCTGGACTAGCCGGTAGTCCTCGTCGCGGACCGTGGCGTGCGCGTATTCGAAGACGGCTTGAGCGCCGGCCGCGATCGACTCCTCAGAGAGGTCCAGCGGTGTCGAGTTCTGGTGCACGGTGATCGACCTGCCGGGTTCGTCGCCCGGGTAGATCCGGAACAGCTCACCGTTGGCGATCGTCACCGACAGCACGATGTTGGGGAACAGCGCGTAGATCACCACCATGTTGTGGAACGGGTCCCACTGCTCCTCGGGAACATTCTCCAGCTCGAGGATCGCGTTGAGCGGGAAGATCAACCGATGGTGCGGCCCGTACGAATCGAACACCGTGCAGTTGCTGCGGGCCATGGTCGCGAAGGTCTGCCGGTGCACGGTGGCGAAATGGTAGTTCTCCGCGAACGTGTCGACGGCCAGCTTCCAGTTGATGGGGACGTCGAGCACCTTCTCGCCCAGCGGAGACCACCGCCCGATGCCCCACGAGTCGAGCTCATCGGCCAGCGGTCCCAGGTGGGCGGCGACGTCGAGCGTTGCGCCCGGGTCTAGCGCCACCCAGAGGAATCCGGCGAATTCGGCGGCCGGGAGTTCGGTCAACGAGTCGGATTTCACCGCCATATGGGGGAAGCCCTCGCGGCCCGGCAGGCCGACTAGCTTGCCGGTGTTGTCGTAGGTCCAGGCGTGATACGGGCAGGTGAACCGTTTCGCCGTGCCGCACCCCGTCACCACCTGCGACTGCCGGTGCAGGCAGACATTCTCGAACGCGTGGACCGACCCGTCAGACGTTCGGGTCAGCAGGATCGACCGCCCCATTACCGTCTTAGTGCAGTACGCCCCGGGGTCGGGGAGCTCCGAGACGTAGCCGACCAGTTGCGGGCTGGCCAGCAGCAAGGCTCTGTCACTGTGGTGGCGCTCGAGCGAGGTGTAATCGCTCGCGTCGACCGTATGCTGCCGGGGCGCGAGGTCGGTCGTCTTGTCGTGCGCCAACTTCAAAGCCCGTCGGGTCAGGTCGATCAGCTGGTCACGGTCCATCTGCCCAGTACAGACCTTGCGACAGTTGTAAGGTCAAGAAGTGGCTGAGCAGTTGCTGATCGGCGACGTCACGGCCTTGACCGGCATCGCTTCGGGCCGGATCCGCCATTACGAGAAAATCGGGCTGCTGCGCGCGCAGCATCTGAGCAACGGCTACCGGGTCTTCGACGTCGAGCAGGTCCTCGACCTGTTACGCATCGACCTGATGCGAAGCCTCGGCGTCAGCATCAACGACATCCAACGGCTGGTCGACGGGGGTCAGACCACTTTGGCTGACCTTCTGGACGAGCACCGCACGTTGCTGATGCATCAGCGGGACCGGCTGGACCAATTGATCGCGGCCATCGATGCCGCCACCGATTGCGGTGCCGCGGGTGTCAACGAACAGATCCTGCGCACGCTGGCGACCACGCACCGCGACAGCATCGGAGTCTTCGGGAGGCTCAGCGCCCCGTTGTCCGCGCCCGTTGCCGCGATGTATGCCGACCTGTTCAACGAGTGGGAGTTGCCGGTTCCCCCATTGTTCGGCCAGATGGTGCTGCCGCCGGCGGCCAGCACATTGCTGGAGCAGCTCGCCGAGACACCGGGACGACGGGTGCTGTTCGACCGGTTGCGCAGCCTCGCGGGCGATGTGATTGCTCTGGGCGAGAATCTCTTGGCTGCAACAGAACTTGCGCGTTCCTGGATTGCACAACAGCTGGCCGATCCGCTGCCCGACGACGTGGTCACTGTGCTGCGGGACGTGCAGCCGCTGTTGGAACATGATCTGGTGATCGTGCAGGGATTTCGGGCCTGGGCGCGATCGATCAACCCGGCGGCTGCGCTCTTCCTCGAAGAGATTGCCGCACAGACGGCGCAGCGCGGCCTGGAAGCCGTGAGCGTCATCGTGCTGCCGACGGCTAAACCTGGAATGCGCGAGATGTAATTGAGATGTGACCAGTGTGATTGATGTGTCTAATGGTGTTTGTGTCGTACCCTGACCGATGTGTCGATTTCGCGCCGTGACGTGCTCAAACTCGCGGCCGCAACCCCGGCCTTAGCGGGCCTGGGCGTTGCGGCGTCATCGTTATGCGCCGCGCCGGCGTCGGCATCGCTGGGCACCCTATTGGACTACGCCGCGGGCGTGATCCCGGCCAGCCAGATCCGGGCTGCCGGCGCCGTGGGGTCGATCCGGTACGTCTCCGACCGTCGGCCGGGCGGTAACTGGATGCTGGGTAAGCCGATCCAGGTGGCCGAAGCGCGCGATCTGCACAGCAACGGGCTCAAAATTGTCTCGTGCTATCAGTACGGCAAGGGCAATTCCGCCGACTGGCTGGGCGGCGCCAACGCCGGGCTGGAGCACGCCAAGCGGGGGATGGAGCTGCACGCCGCCGCCGGCGGTCCGGCCGACGCGCCCATTTACGCGTCGATCGACGACGACCCGTCCTATGAGCAGTACAAAAGCCAGGTAGCTCCGTACCTGCGGTCCTGGGAGTCGGTGATCGGACACCAGCGGACGGGCGTTTACGCTAACTCGAAGACGATCGATTGGGCGCTGCACGACGGCTTGGGCTGCTGCTTCTGGCAGCACAACTGGGGCTCACCCAAGGGCTACGCCCACCCGGCGGCGAACTTGCACCAAGTCGAGATCGATAAGCGCAGCGTGGGCGGTGTTGGAGTGGACATCAACGAGATCCTCAAACCGCAATTCGGGCAGTGGGCCTAGCAACCGCGCCGCCGTGCAAAGATTTCTGACCCTCTAGCCGATCCGCCCGCGCTTGCGCAACTCTGCTCCAGCAAACACTCGTTCGCTGTTTGTCGCGCGGCTCAGTCGGCGGTGGGCGCCAGACGGCTCAACCCCGGCCATGCGACGGGCGGCACGCAGCGCAAATTCTTAACATAACGATTTGATAACAATGCCGCCTTGAACAGCGCAGTTATAGCTACTCGACCGTAACCACCTGCATGCAGGACGTTTGTTCTGGATACCCGCGAGGCCGGTTAATCCGGGTGTTACCCACAACACGGTTACCCGTGCGTAGAACTCATCAGTAACCGATCTGCGCAGAAAAACGACCCGAATCCTTATGACACTCTTAGTACAGCCGATGCAGTCCGCCGCGCCGCTCGGTCCACCTCAGTGGCCCGCCGACAACACACCGGTCAGCTGCTTTTCGGGCTGCGATTCAAAGCGGAATCGACCCAGCGCCGGTTGGGGCCCCGTTCGCGGGGCTCGCGGCCGGCCGAAGGGACCGATACGTGAAGACGCATGAAGACGCATACAGGGAGATACACAAGGTGACGATCCACGAGCACGACCGGGTGTCCGCTGACCGCGACGGCAATGGCCCGCACAGCACCCATGCTCTGGTCGACCGTCTCACGGCTGGCGAGCCGTACGCTGTCGCGTTCGGCGGTCAGGGCAGCGCCTGGTTGGAAACCCTCGAAGAACTGTTGTCCTCGGCAGGCATCGAGACCGATATCGCAACGCTGGTCGGCGAGGCCGAACTGCTGCTGGAGCCGGTGGCAAAAGAGCTGGTCGTGGTGCGTCCGATCGGCTTCGAGCCGCTGCAATGGGTACGCGCGCTGGCGGCCGAGGACCCGGTCCCCTCGGACAAGCACCTGACCTCGGCCGCGGTGTCGATACCCGGTGTGCTGCTCACTCAGATCGCGGCCGGGCGTGCCCTGGCGCGACAGGGCATGGACTGGACGGCGACCCCGCCGGTAGCCGTTGCCGGACATTCGCAAGGCGTGCTGGCCGTCGAGGCGTTCAAAGCCGACGGCACTCGCGACGTGGAGCTGCTGGCCCTGGCACAGCTGATCGGCGCGGCCGGGACGCTGGTCGCCCGTCGCCGCGGCATCTCCGTGCTCGGTGACCGCGCGCCGATGGTGTCGGTCACCAACGCCGATCCCGAGCGGATTCTGCGGCTGCTCGACGAGTTCTCCCAGGACGTTCGGACCGTGCTGCCCCCGGTGCTGTCCATCCGCAACGGCCGGCGTTCGGTCGTCATCACCGGCACGCCGGAGCAACTGTCCCGCTTCGAGCTGTACTGCAAGCAGATCTCCGAGAAAGAAGAGGCCGACCGCAAGAACAAGCTCCGCGGCGGCGACGTCTTCGCGCCGGTCTTCGACCCGGTCCGCGTCGAGGTGGGTTTTCACACCCCGCGGCTGGCCGACGGCATCGACGTCGTCGGTGGCTGGGCCGAGAAGGTCGGCCTCGACGTCGCGCTGGCCCGCCAACTGACCGAGGCCATCCTGGTGAGCCGGGTCGACTGGGTTGAGGAGATCACCCGGGTGCACGACGCCGGCGCGCGCTGGATTCTCGACCTGGGTCCCGGCGACATCCTGACCCGCCTGACCGCACCGGTGATCCGCGGTCTGGGCGTTGGCATCGTGCCGGCCGCGACCCGCGGTGGTCAGCGCAACCTCTTCACCGTCGGGGCCACCCCCGAGGTGGCACGGCCCTGGTCGAGCTACGCGCCGGCCGTCGTGACCCTGCCCGACGGCCGGGTCAAGCTGTCGACGAAGTTCACCCGGCTGACCGGGCGCTCGCCGATTCTGCTGGCCGGCATGACCCCGACCACCGTCGACGCCAAGATCGTCGCCGCCGCGGCCAACGCCGGACACTGGGCCGAGCTGGCCGGTGGCGGGCAGGTGACCGAGGAAATCTTCGGCGCCCGTATCGACGAGCTGGCCGGACTGCTCGAGCCGGGCCGTACCTACCAGTTCAACACCCTGTTCCTCGACCCCTACCTGTGGAAGCTGCAGGTCGGCGGCAAGCGCCTGGTGCAGAAGGCCCGCCAGTCCGGTGCCGCGATCGACGGCCTGGTCGTCAGCGCCGGCATCCCGGACCTCGAGGAAGCCGTCGAGCTGATCCACGAGCTCAACGACATCGGCATCAGCCACGTCGTGTTCAAGCCCGGCACCATCGAGCAGATCCGCTCGGTTATTCGCATCGCGACCGAGGCGCCCACCAAAGCGGTGATCGTGCACATCGAGGGCGGGCGCGCCGGTGGCCACCACTCGTGGGAAGACCTCGACGACCTGCTGCTGGCGACCTACTCGGAGTTGCGGTCGCGCTCCAACATCACCGTCTGCGTCGGAGGCGGGATCGGCACACCGGAGCGGGCCGCCGAATACCTGTCCGGCCGGTGGTCGCAGTCCTACGGCTTCCCGTCGATGCCCATCGACGGGATCCTGGTCGGCACCGCGGCGATGGCGACCCTGGAATCGACCACGTCGCCGTCGGTCAAGCGGATGCTGGTCGAGACCGATGGCACCGACCACTGGATCGGCGCCGGAAAAGCCCAGGGCGGCATGGCTTCCAGCCGCAGCCAGCTCGGCGCGGACATCCATGAGATCGACAACTCCGCCTCGCGCTGCGGCCGGCTGCTCGACGAGGTCGCCGGCGATGCCGACGCCGTTGCCGAGCGCCGCGACGAGATCATCGCCGCGATGGCCGGCACCGCCAAGCCGTACTTCGGTGACGTCTGTGAAATGACTTACCTGCAGTGGCTGCAGCGCTACGTCGAACTCGCCATCGGCGAGGGCAACTCGACCGCTGACACAGCGTCGCCCGGCAGCCCGTGGCTGGCCGACACCTGGCGCGACCGTTTCCAGCAGATGCTGCAGCGTGCCGAGGCGCGTCTGCACCAGCAGGACCACGGCGCGATCGAGACGTTATTTTCTGGTTCCAACGACGAGGCGCTGCTGGACAACCCGCAGGCGGCGATCGAACAGCTGCTTGCCGGCTACCCCGACGCCGAAAGCGTGCAGCTGCACCCGGCCGACGTGCCGTTCTTCGTCACGCTGTGCAAGACGCTGGGCAAGCCGGTCAACTTCGTGCCGGTCATCGACAAAGACGTGCGCCGCTGGTGGCGCAGTGACTCGCTGTGGCAGGCGCATGACGCCCGCTACGACGCCGACCAGGTGTGCATCATCCCCGGCACCGCCGCCGTCGCCGGCATCACCCGGATGGACGAGCCCGTCGGTGAACTGCTCGACCGCTTCGAGCAGGCCGCCATCGACGAGGTGCTGGGCACCGGCGCCGAGGCGAACGCCGTCAGGTCGCGCAGGCTTGGCCGTCCGGATGTGACCGGGCCGCTGGCCGTCGTGCTCGACGCCCCGGATGTGCTGTGGGCCGGGCGCACCGCCACCAACCCGGTTCATCGCATCGCCGACCCGGCCGACTGGCTGGTTCACGATGGATCCGATGGTCAGCGTGCCACGCACTCGTCCACCGGAGCTCGCCTGCAGGTCAAGTCCGACGGCGGGGCTGGCAACGAGCGGGTCGTTCTGAGTATCCCGGTGTCCGGTGTCTGGATCGACATCCCATTCACGTTGCACACCAACACCATTGACGGTGGTGCACCGGTGGTCTCCACCGAAGACGCCGCCGCCGCGATGCGCGCGGTGCTGGCGATCGCGGCCGGTGTCGACGGGCCGGAGTTGCTCCCGCGGGTGACCGACGGCACCGCTACCGTGACGGTGGACTGGGATCCGGAGCGGGTTGCCGACCACACCGGCGTCACGGCCACTTTCGGCGAGCGGCTGGCGCCCAGCCTCAATGCCGTGCCCGACGCGCTGGTGGGCCTGTGCTGGCCCGCGGTTTTCGCGACGATCGGCGCTGCGGTCACCGAGGCCGGTGTTCCGGTTGTCGAGGGCCTGTTGAGCCTGGTGCACCTGGACCACGCCGCGCACGTGCTCGGCAAGCTGCCCGCGGATCCGGCTGAATTGACGGTTACCGCAACGGCTTCGGCGGCCATCGACACGGAAATGGGCCGTGTCGTCCCCGTCTCGGTGACTGTGGCCGGTCCCGACGGTGCACCGATCGCCTCCCTCAAGGAGCGTTTCGCGATCCTCGGGCGCACCGGTGCCGCCGAACTCACCGACCCGGCCCGGGCCGGCGGTGCGGTGTCCGAGAACGCGACCGATACTCCGCGGCGCCGTCACCGCGATGTCACCATGGCCGCGCCCGTCGACATGCGTCCGTTCGCGGTGGTCTCCGGTGACCACAACCCGATCCACACGGACCGGGCGGCCGCGCTGCTGGCCGGACTGGAATCGCCCATCGTGCACGGCATGTGGTTGTCGGCTGCCGCACAGCACACGGTGACCGCCGCCGATGGTCAAGCCCGTCCGCCGGCTCGGCTGGTTGGCTGGACCGCGCGGTTCCTTGGCATGGTGCGTCCTGGTGACGAGGTCGATTTCCGTGTCGACCGCGTCGGAATCGACCAGGGCGCCGAGGTTTTGGAAGTAGCCGCGCGCATCGGATCGGATCTGGTGATGTCGGCGACCGCGCGACTGGCCGCACCCAACACGGTCTACGCGTTCCCCGGCCAGGGCATCCAGCACAAGGGCATGGGCATGGAGGTCCGCGCCCGGTCCAAGGCGGCCCGCAAGGTGTGGGACGACGCGGACAAGTTCACCCGCGACACCCTGGGCTTCTCGGTGCTGCACGTGGTGCGCGACAACCCGACCAGCCTGATTGCCAGCGGCGTGCACTACCACCACCCCGACGGTGTGCTGTACCTGACGCAGTTCACTCAGGTCGCGATGGCAACCGTCGCGGCCGCACAGGTCGCCGAGATGCGCGAGCAGGGTGCATTCGTCGAGGGCGCCATCGCCTGCGGCCACTCGGTCGGTGAATACACTGCGCTGGCCTGCGTATTGGGCATCTATCAGCTGGAAGCCTTGCTGGAAACGGTGTTTCATCGCGGGTCGAACATGCACGACATCGTGCCGCGCGACGAGATGGGCCGCTCCAACTACCGGTTGGCGGCGATCCGGCCGTCGCAGATCGATCTGCCGGACGACGAGGTTACGACGTTCGTCGCCGAAATCGCCGAGCGCACCGGGGAATTTCTGGAGATCGTGAACTTCAACCTGCGCGGCTCGCAGTACGCGATCGCCGGCACGGTGCGCGGTCTCGAGGCCCTCGAGGAAGAAGTGGAGCGGCGCCGCGAGATCAGTGGCGGCAAGCGCTCGTTCATCCTGGTGCCGGGTATCGACGTGCCGTTCCACTCGCGGGTGTTGCGGGTCGGGGTCGCCGACTTCCGCCGTTCGCTGGAACGGGTCATGCCGCGCGACGCGGATCCCGACCTCATCATCGGGCGCTACATCCCGAACCTGGTGCCGCGTCCGTTCACCCTGGACCGCGACTTCATCCAGGAGATCCGTGATCTGGTGCCGGCCGAGCCGCTCGACGAGATCCTCGCCGATTACGACACCTGGCTTGCCGAGCGGCCGCGCGAGATGGCCCGCACGGTTGTCATCGAACTGCTGGCCTGGCAGTTCGCCAGCCCGGTGCGCTGGATCGAAACCCAGGACCTGCTGTTCACCGAGGAGGCCGCCGGCGGTATGGGCGTGGAACGGTTCGTCGAGATCGGCGTGAAGTCCGCGCCGACAGTCGCCGGACTGGCCGCCAACACCCTCAAGCTGCCCGAATATGCGCACAGCACAGTCGAAGTGCTCAACGCCGAGCGCGACGCTGCGGTGCTGTTCGCCAACGACACCGACCCCGAGCCGGAGGCCGAAGAGCCGGCTGAGTCGGCCGCACCGGAAGAAGCCGCATCAGCGCCCGAAGGCGCCGCGCCCGCACCGGCGCCCACAGCGCCCTCCGGCGCTCCGCGTCCCGATGACATCGGGTTCGACGCCGCCGACGCGACGCTCGCGCTGATCGCGCTGTCGGCGAAGATGCGCATCGACCAGATCGAGGAGCTGGACTCCATCGAGTCCATCACCGACGGTGCGTCTTCGCGGCGCAACCAGCTGCTGGTGGACCTGGGTTCGGAGTTGAACCTGGGCGCCATCGACGGCGCCGCCGAGGCCGATCTGGCCGGACTGCGGTCCCAGGTGACCAAGCTGGCGCGCACCTACAAGCCTTTCGGCCCAGTGCTTTCCGACGCGATCAACGACCAGCTCCGCACGGTCCTCGGGCCGTCCGGTAAGCGGCCGGCGGCCATCACCGAGCGGGTCACCAAGACCTGGGAGCTCGGCGAGGGCTGGGCCAAGCACATCACCGTCGAGGTGGCGCTGGGAACCCGCGAGGGCACCAGCGTGCGCGGCGGTGCCATGGGGCACCTGCACGAGGGCGCGCTGGCCGACGCCGCTTCCGTCGACAAGGCCATCGATGCCGCGGTCGCTTCGGTGGCCGCACGCCAAGGTGTTTCGGTGGCGCTGCCCTCAACGGGCGGTGGCGGCGGCGCGACCGTCGACGTGGCCGCACTGAGCGAGTTCACCGACCAGATCACCGGTCGTGACGGCGTGCTCGCTTCGGCAGCCCGCCTGGTGCTCGGCCAGCTGGGTCTGGACGACACCGTCAGCGCCTCGCCGGTGGCCACCGACGCCGAGCTCATCGACTTGGTCACAGCTGAATTGGGTTCGGAATGGCCACGTTTGGTGGCACCGGTGTTCGAGGCCAAGAAGGCCGTCGTGTTCGACGACCGCTGGGCCAGCGCCCGCGAGGACCTGGTCAAGCTGTGGCTGACCGACGAGGGCGACATCGACGCCGACTGGGTGCGGCTCTCCGAGCGGTTCGAGGGCGCCGGCCATATTGTCGCCACTCAGGCCACCTGGTGGCAGGGCAAGGCGCTGGCGGCGGGCCGCCAGATTCACGCATCGCTGTTCGGCCGGATCGCCGCGGGTGCCGAGAACCCGGATCCGGGTCCCTACGACAGCGAAGTCGCGGTGGTGACTGGGGCTTCGAAGGGTTCGATCGCCGCGTCGGTCGTGGCGCGACTGCTCGACGGCGGTGCCACCGTCATCGCGACGACGTCCAAGCTCGACGATGACCGGCTGGCGTTCTACCGCACGCTGTACCGCGATCACGCCCGTTTCGGTGCGTCGCTGTGGGTGGTCGCGGCCAACATGGCGTCCTACTCCGACATCGACGCCCTGGTTGAGTGGGTCGGTGCCGAGCAGAGCGAAAGCCTTGGGCCGCAGTCGATTCACATCAAGGACGCGCAGACCCCGACGCTGCTGTTCCCGTTCGCGGCGCCGCGCGTGGTCGGCGACCTGTCGGAGGCCGGTTCGCGCTCCGAGATGGAGATGAAGGTTTTGCTGTGGGCCGTGCAGCGACTGATCGGCGGTCTGTCGAAGATCGGCGCCGAGCGCGACATCGCGTCGCGGTTGCACGTGGTGCTGCCCGGCTCGCCCAACCGTGGAATGTTCGGCGGTGACGGCGCTTACGGTGAGGCCAAGTCGGCGCTGGACGCCCTGGTCAGTCGCTGGCACGCCGAATCCTCGTGGGCGGCTCGAGTCAGCCTGGCGCACGCGCTGATTGGCTGGACCCGCGGCACCGGGCTGATGGGTCACAACGACGCCATCGTCACCGCGGTCGAGGAGGCCGGCGTCACCACCTACTCCACCGACGAGATGGCCGGCATGCTGCTGGACCTCTGCGATGTGGAGTCGAAGGTGGCCGCGGCCGGCGAGCCGATCAAGGCCGACCTGACCGGCGGCCTCGGCGACATCGAACTCGACATGGCCGAGTTGGCCGCCAAAGCGCGCGAGCAGGCAGCTGCGAGCGAGGACGCGGACGACGAGCCGGCCGAGGGCACCATCGCAGCGCTGCCTTCCCCGCCGCGCGGGTACACCCCGGCACCGCCGCCGGAATGGGCAGACCTCGACGTCGACCCGGCCGATCTGGTGGTGATCGTCGGCGGTGCCGAACTCGGCCCGTACGGCTCGTCGCGCACCCGCTTCGAGATGGAGGTCGACAACGAGCTGTCGGCCGCCGGTGTCCTCGAGCTGGCCTGGACCACCGGGCTGATTCGCTGGGAGGACGACCCCCAACCGGGTTGGTACGACACGCAATCCGGTGACCTGGTCGACGAGGCCGAGCTGGTGGAGCGTTACCACGACACCGTGGTGGAGCGCGTCGGCATCCGTGAGTTCGTCGACGACGGCGCCATCGACCCCGACCACGCGTCGCCGCTGCTGGTTTCGGTGTTCCTGGACAAGGACTTCGCGTTCGTGGTGTCCTCGGAGGCCGATGCCCGCGGGTTCGCCGAGTTCGACCCGGAGCACACGGTGATCCGGCCGGTGCCCGACTCCAGTGACTGGCAGGTAATCCGCAAGGCCGGCACCGAGATTCGGGTGCCACGCAAGACCAAGCTGTCGCGGACGGTCGGGGCGCAGATCCCAACCGGGTTTGACCCGACGGTATGGGGCATCGGCCCCGACATGGCGACCTCGATCGACCGGGTGGCCTTATGGAACATCGTCGCGACCGTCGACGCGTTCCTGTCCGCCGGCTTCAGCCCGGCCGAAGTGATGCGCTACGTGCATCCGAGCCTGGTCGCCAGCACCCAGGGCACCGGTATGGGCGGCATGACGTCGATGCAGACCATGTACCACGGCAACCTGTTGGGCCGGAGCAAGCCGAACGACATCCTGCAGGAAGTGCTGCCGAATGTTGTTGCCGCGCATGTGGTTCAGTCCTACGTCGGTAGCTACGGCTCGATGATCCACCCGGTCGCGGCCTGCGCGACCGCAGCGGTGTCGGTCGAGGAGGGCGTCGACAAGATTCGGCTGGGTAAGGCCGAACTGGTGGTGGCCGGTGGCCTGGACGACCTGACGCTGGAGGCCATCATCGGTTTCGGTGACATGGCGGCCACCGCCGACACCTCGATGATGCGCGGCCGGGGCATCCACGACTCGAAGTTCTCTCGGCCCAACGACCGACGCCGGCTGGGCTTCGTCGAAGCGCAGGGTGGTGGCACCATCCTGCTGGCGCGCGGCGACTTGGCGCTCAAGATGGGTCTGCCGGTGCTGGCGGTGGTGGCCTACGCGCAGTCGTTCGCCGATGGTGTGCACACCTCGATCCCGGCCCCGGGCCTGGGTGCGCTGGGAGCCGGGCGCGGCGGCAAGGATTCGGCGCTGGCTCATGCGTTGGCCAAGCTGGGTGTCGGCGCCGACGACATCGCGGTGATCTCCAAGCACGACACCTCGACATTGGCCAACGACCCCAACGAGACCGAGCTGCACGAGCGGCTGGCTGACTCGCTGGGCCGCTCCGAGGGTGCTCCGCTGTTCGTCGTGTCGCAGAAGAGCCTCACCGGACACGCCAAGGGCGGCGCGGCGGTCTTCCAGATGATGGGGCTGTGCCAGATGCTGCGCGACGGGGTCATCCCGCCCAACCGCAGTCTGGACTGCGTCGACGACGAACTGGCCGGCTCCGCGCACTTCGTCTGGGTGCGCGACACGCTGCGGCTCGCCGGGAAGTTCCCACTCAAGGCCGGGATGCTGACCAGTCTCGGGTTCGGCCACGTGTCCGGCCTCGTCGCGTTGGTGCACCCGCAGGCGTTCGTCGCCTCGCTGGACCCGGAGCAGCGCGCGGACTACCAGCAGCGCGCCGACGCCCGCCTGCTGGCCGGTCAGCGCCGGCTGGTGTCGGCCATCGCCGGCGGCGAGCCGATGTACCAGCGGCCGCCGGACCGTCGCTTCGACCACGGTTCGCCGGAGAAGCCTCAGGAGGCTGCGATGCTGCTGAATGCGGACGCGCGACTGGGCGATGACGAGGCCTACGTCGGGTGACTTCGGTCATCGGTTAACCTGGCCAGCCATGGGCATCGTCGGTGTGGGGATAGACCTCGTCTCCATTCCTGATTTCGCCGAGCAGGTCGACCAGCCGGGAACCGTCTTCTCCGAGACGTTTACGCCCGGTGAGCGTCGCGACGCCTCGGACAAGAGTTCGTCGGCGGCACGTCACTTGGCGGCGCGCTGGGCCGCGAAGGAAGCCGTGATCAAGGCCTGGTCCGGATCACGGTTCGCCCAGCGGCCGGTGCTGCCGGAGGACATCCACCGCGACATCGAAGTCGTCACCGACATGTGGGGACGACCGCGGGTGCGGTTGACGGGCGACATCGCCAAGCATCTGGCCGACGTGACGATCCACGTGTCGCTGACTCATGAAGGGGATACCGCGGCCGCGGTGGCCATCCTCGAGACTGCGTGAAGGCCTAGCCTCGAGGACATGAGCGATCTGGTTGAGCGCGTCCGCGACGTGTTGCCGTCGGTGCGCCGCGATCTCGAGGACCTGGTGCGCATCCAATCGGTGTGGGCCGACCCCGGCCGCCGCGACGAGGTGCATCGCAGTGCGCAGGCCGTGGCGGATCTGTTGTCGCAGGCCGGTTTTGGCGACGTCCGCATCGTCAGCGAGGGCGGCGCACCGGCCGTCATCGCGCAGCATCCAGCGCCCGCCGGCGCGCCTACGGTGCTGCTGTACGCCCACCACGATGTACAGCCCGAGGGCGACCGCGATCAGTGGGCGTCGCCGCCCTTCGAGCCGACCGAGCGCAACGGACGGCTCTACGGGCGCGGCAGCGCCGACGACAAGGCCGGTATCGCAACGCATTTAGCCGCGTTTCGAGCGCACGGCGGCCAACCGCCGGTCGGAGTGACGGTCTTCGTCGAAGGGGAAGAGGAATCCGGGTCGCCGTCGCTGGGCCGGCTGCTGGCCGCCCACCGCGACGCGCTTGCCGCCGACGTGATCGTCATCGCCGACTCGGACAACTGGAGCACCGAGATCCCGGCGCTGACGGTGACGCTGCGCGGCCTGGTCGACTGCGTCGTCGAGGTCGCCACGCTCGACCACGGGCTGCACTCGGGCATTTGGGGCGGCGTGGTGCCCGACGCGCTGAGTGTGCTGGTGCGACTGCTGGCCAGCCTGCACGACGACGACGGGAACGTGGCCGTCGCCGGTCTGCACGAAAGTACTGCCGCCGCAGTGGATTACCCGCCCGAGCGGGTGCGGGCCGACTCCGGGCTGCTGGACGGGGTGTCCGAGATCGGGTCGGGTTCGGCGCCGCAGCGGCTGTGGGCCAAACCCGCGATCACGGTGATCGGTATCGACACCACACCCATCGAGAAGGCATCGAACACGCTGATCCCGCGGGCCCGCGCCAAGATCAGCATGCGCGTCGCGCCCGGCGGTGATGCCGCGGCGCACCTGGACGCGCTGACCGCTCACCTGCAAAAGCATGCGCCGTGGGGTGCGCAGGTCAGCGTCACCCGCGGCGACGTCGGCGAGCCCTACGCCATCGACGCCACCGGCAGCGTCTACGACGCCGCGCGGGCGGCATTCCGGCAGGCGTGGGAGACCGACGCGATCGACATGGGCATGGGCGGATCGATCCCGTTCATCGCCGAGTTCGCCGAGGCGTTCCCGCAGGCGAAAATCCTCGTCACCGGTGTGGAAGATCCCGCGACGCAGGCTCATAGCATCAACGAGAGCCTGCATCTGGGCGTGCTGGAGCGTGCGGCAATTGCCGAAGCGCTGCTGCTGGCAAACCTGGCCTGAGCGGCTACGAGAGTTTCGGATTGAGAAAGACGTAGAGGGCCGCGATCTTGCCGTCGCGGACAAGAACGACGTCCAGCCCGGTGTACTCGGCTGGCTCGCCCTTCGGGCCCGCTCCCCACGCGACGATGCCCCCGTTATGGAGTGCCTGCGGCTCGCCCTGGTGTGTGTACACAAAGTGGGGATGGGTGGCGCGTAGGTCGCCGGCGAATTTGTCGACCGCGTCCTGCCCGACGAGGACGGCGTCCGGAACGTAGAGCACACAGTCGTCCGTGTAGAGCTCTTCGATGGCCGCGCGCCGACGGGCTGGATCGCCCTGCCCGAAGACCTCCTGGAGGTTCCGCTGGAGAAGTTCGATGGTGCGATCGTTCGTAGTCATGTCGGTTCAAACGGACTATGGTCCGCTTCTATTTCAGTCAGCGAATTGATGCGACAGGTACCGTTTGCCCGCTCATTACGCGACTGCTGGCGTTGGATTTGTCGAAACGCCAAAACAGGTGCAGAGTACCCATGAGCGGGGGCGACAAAGGAGCACCGATGGGTAGGACACAGTTTGCTGCAGCCGCTGCTCTAGTAGTGGGAGCGGCCCTGATCAACGCGCCGGTTGCGGCGGCCGCCGTGGGCGATTCGGTCACATACACAGTGACCTCGGACGCCCCGCTGGCCGTGGTGACGTACTACGACGCAACGGGGGTCATGCAGAGGCTGACCAATCAGGCGGTTCCGTGGTCCTTCTCGTTTACCAACAAGGACGCTAGTCCGACATCGATGCTGGTCGTGACCGCGAATCCGACCGGCCAGAAGACGACATGCACGGTCAGCGTCAATGGAACGGTCAAGGACACAAAGTCCGGCACCGGCGCGGGTGAAGACAACATGGTCCAGTGCTCAACAATAGGTAACCCTTAGGCCTAGGTAGATCGAGCGTCGCGTCGCATACTGCTTGCTACAAGCAGCCACTCGTCGCAGGAGACGCCGCGGTGACCACGGAAGACACTCTGACCGGCAACGCCGGCAAGACCAGCCGTTACCACTTTGATCGCCACACCCCGGAGTACCGCGAGCGGTTCACCGCGATCACCGAGGAGATGCACGCTCGGTGCCCGGTCGCATGGACCGACACCTACGACGGGCACTGGGTGGCCGCGGGCAGCCGGGAGGTCTTCGAGCTCGCTCGATGCCCGCACGTGTCCAACGACCACGACGTGACCGGCGAAGGCACCGGCTATAAGGGCATCACAATTCCCACGCTGAAGCAGGGCACCGGCGTCCGTGGCGGCATGCTCGAGATGGATGAACCCGAGCACGGTGCCTACCGCAGCATCCTCAACCCGTACCTGTCGCCGGCAGCCGTCAAGCGCTGGTCGCCGTTTGTCGACGAGATCGTGCGGGCGAGCATCGACGAGAAAATCGAAGTCGGGCGCATCGACTTCGTCGACGATCTCGCCAACGTCGTGCCCGCCGTGCTGACTCTGGCGATGATGGGCGTTCCGCTGAAGAAGTGGCAGCTCTATTGCGAGCCGGCCCACGCCGGCGTCTACACCCCCGCCGATTCCCCGGAAGCCCCAAAGGTTTTGGAGCAGACGCTGGCGATGGGCATGGACCTGTTCAACCACCTCGTCGAGATCCGCGAGAACCCGCGCCCCGGCTTGGTGGACGCGTTGGCAAGACTCCAGATCGCTGGCGAACCCGCCCCCGATAGCGAACTGCTCGGAATGCTCGGCTTGATCATCGGCGGAGGTTTCGACACGACGACGGCGCTGACGGCGCACGCACTCGAATGGCTCGGCGAAAATCCCGAGCAGCGCGACCTGCTGCGGCGCGAATCGGAAACGCTGCTCGACTCGGCGACCGAGGAATTCCTGCGTTACTTCACGCCTGCTCCCGGCGACGGTCGCACGATCGCCGCCGACCTCGAAATCGCGGGCACGCAGTTCAAGGAGGGCGATCGCCTGTGGTTGTCCTGGGCGATGGCCAACCGCGACCCCGCGGTGTTTCCCGATCCGAATCAACTGGACCTCGGCCGTAAGAACAACCGGCACTTCAGCTTCGGGCTCGGCATCCACCGCTGCATCGGCTCTAATGTCGCGCGCGTCGTGTTCAAGTCGATGCTCACGGCGGTGCTCGATCGGATGCCCGACTATCGCTGCGATCCGGAGGGCACCGTGCACTATCAGACCATCGGGGTGATCCAGGGCATGCAGCACCTTCCGGCCACCTTCACCCCCGGCAGGCGGCTTGGACCGGGGATCGACGAGACGCTGGAGAAGCTGCAGCGGGTCTGCGACGAACAGGGGATCGCACGGCCCATCACCGAGTACAAGGAGGCCGCCGTCATCGGCGCCTGACGCGTTTCGCGCCTAGACCGGCAGGTCGCGGCGCAGCTTGGCGACGTGACCGGTGGCCTTCACGTTGTTCGGAGGTACCGGACAACGTTGTTCGGCTAACTGCCCCGCGGTCTACCACCGCTGACACCGCGGCCAGGACGAGAGCCATTCCAGGCGGTCATGAATCGTCCGCCTGCAGCTCGAATATCGGGATGGTGCGCTTAGTTTTTGACTGGTAATTCGCGAAAGCGAACGCGGGTACGGTCGCGTTGATCTTGGGGATGATCGCCTCACGTTCGGACGAGTCGAGCTCGTGCGCGACAACGTCGAACGAGTCGGTGGCGACTTCCACGTGCGCCCGCGGGTTGACCCGCAGGTTGTGCACCCACGCCGGGTTGACGTCGGCGCCGCCGTAACCGGCGACGATCAGCAGCTTGCCGTCGATACGGAAGACCACCAGCGGCGCGACGCGCGGCTCGCCGGACTTCGCGCCCTTCGTAGTGAGTAGCAACAGCTGGTTGCCTTCGAATCGTCCGCCGACCTTGCCGGCGTTGGCGCGGAACTCGTCCGTGATGTTGTTGTTGATTGCCTTGAGCGTCTCGGAATCGGGTTTTTGAGTCACTTTGGACGAAGCTACTTGGCCGCGCCGTCTATTCCTCGCGGAGCGTGCCGCGTTGTACGCCGTGCCTGCCTCAGGCCGAAGGCGCTCGCAGCGGCAGGCAAGAGGTGTCTGCGTGACCGCCGCGAGAAGCGCTGGCTAGACGCGATCGACATGAGCGGCGGTCAGCGCGGGGGGCCGAGAATGACCTGTCCGAACTTGTCCGCTCCCTCGACCAAACGCGAGGGCGGAATTTCAAAGCCTTCCGGACGTGGTGTCGCCTTGTCGCGACCGGAGTAGCGGAACATTCCTTCAATTCCTGCCGGTGTGTTGATCATCAGTAGATCTGCGGTCTTTGACGTGATGCGATAGGCGTGTGGAATGTTCTTGGGCAAGAACACAATCCCGCCTTCCGCCAACTCCGTCTCTTGGTCGTCTACCCAGACCAGCGCGGTTCCTTTGATCAACATGAACACTTCGTCTTCCCGCGTGTGTTTGTGGTACGGCGGGGCTTCGCCTTCGCTCACATCAAAGCGTCCGATCATCAACTGGCCATCTGTGGCCTTGCCGTCGAGCAAGATTGCCAGTGTGCCGCCGTCGAGCCATTCCAGTTGTTGCTGCTGCTCAGGTTGCGCCAGGTACGCCATACTCATGAGTCATCCCTCTTCGTTGTCGGCGGGAGCACCAACTTCCTCCGGAGTGGGTCAGTTGGGTGACTTCAATGTCGGGTGTCGAGAATAACGCGCATTGCGTATCGGCGGGCTAACGGTTTCAACGCTCCAGCCGTAGCCGTTGGATTCACTCGGTAGCTGTTGCTACCCGAGCAAGAATCTTCTGGATATTTGTTGTCGCATGTGCAGCCTTCACGTTGCACCTGACCACAGGGTGTTCGTGTTCGGTTGTGCCTGACCAACGGGAGAGCGAGGTTGTTCGCAGCTTGCGAATCGCCAGTGCAACGGCCCGCGACCACTGAAAGTGGAGGGATTCATGGCCAAGGGAAGCCGGGCGCCGGTGGGGGTACTTGGGACGGATCAGCTTCCGCAAAGTTGTACACCGGGCCCGAAGGGCCTTTAGTGACGGTAACGGCAAACCAGTGGCAAACGCTCAAGTCGAATTGTGGTGGTATTGGAACGGTGTATCCCCATTTTTGCCCCGGGCAGTAGTGCCAATAGGACGGGCCAGCTTCGGCGGGTGCGGCCAAGCCCAGACCGGCTATCGCTACGCCGCCGGAAACCAGCGCACCCGCGATGATCCGGCCTAAGTTGCGAGGTGTATTCATCGGAAGGTCCTTTCCGCCAAGCGCGCCGCACGTTACGGCGAACCACTTGCGAAAGTCTGGCGTTCGCTCGCGGCTACCGATCTCAAACTGGTGCAGGGACCGACCGGGTTCAACACCGCCTCGATTGTTAGCTCGGAGCTCGCTTAGGACGCCACTTGGGCGATGATCTGCTTGATCTTTGTTGTCGTATGTGCAGCCTTGACGTTGTACTGGGCGACGGCGATCTTGCCCTTTTCGTCGACCACGAACGTGGAGCGGATGACCCCGGTGACGGTCTTGCCGTACATCTGTTTTTCGCCGTAGGCGCCGTAGGCCGTCAGCACCTTGCGGTCGGGATCGGACAGCAGCGGGAACGTCAGCCCTTCCGCGTCACGGAATTTGGCCAGCTTCTCCGGCTTGTCGGGGGAGATCCCGACGACGTCGAGTCCGGCCTCGTTGAGCTCGCTCAGGCTGTCGCGGAAGTCGCAGGCCTGTTTGGTACACCCCGGCGTGGAGGCCGCCGGGTAGAAGTACACGACGACGCGGCGGCCCTTGTAGTCGGCCAGCGACACCTTGGTGCCGTCGGCGTCGAGAAGGCTGAAGGTGGGCGCTTTGTCGCCCGGTGCTAGCCGCGTGGTCTCGCTCAACTCGGTCCCTTTCTCTTCACCGGCGCGTGGGGATGAGCGCCAGCTGATCTAGGGTAGTGCGGGCAGGTGCATCAGCCGGATAGCGGGCGACTTGGAGGGCAGACACGTGGTGGACCGGGACCCCGACGCCATCAAGCAGGAGATCGATGCGGCCCGCGACCAGCTCGCGGCCACCGTCGACTCGCTTGCCGAGCGTGCCAATCCGCGCCGCCTCGCCGACGACATCAAGGCCCACGTGATCGCCTTCGTCACGAAACCCGCAGTGGCCGCCTCGCTGGCCGGAGTCGGTGCCCTGGTCGTCGTGGTGGTCGTGCGCCGGGTCAGGAACCGCTGACCCGACTGCTCTCGACGTGCACCGGCAGGTCGTCCGCCCACGGCTGGGCGGTAACCATGTCGTCGACGACGACGTAACCTCGCTCGAATTCGCCCGTCGCCGCATCCACAAGCCGATACTCCTGCCGCTGCTTCTGGATGGGCTGCGCGTCGAGAATCACGACCCGCACGTCGCCCGGCGCGAACCCGCAGCGCTCTTGTAATGCCTCGATGAGGCATTCGTTGTGCATGTGCCCGTCGCCGAAGTTCCACCCGAGGACCATGGAGCAAAGGACCTCGCCCTCGCACAGGTTGTAGTCGTCCTCGTCGTAGCCGGCCAGTGCGCGGTGCACCAGCGTGAGCAGCGCGCGCCCATGGGTGTTCATGCCGCGGAACGCCAGAGCCAGGTGCAGGGGGATCAGCGTTTCCTCTTTGGTCTTGTACAACCGCTCGAGTTGCAGGTGCTGCATCGGGCCCAGCGCACGCGAGCCGGTGCGGAACTTCTCGTCGACCGACGGCTTGACGCACCACACCGTGGTGTCCCAGTTGCCGGCGTAGTAGCGCATACCGGGCAGGAACGAAACCTTGCGCGGGTAGAGGTTTCCCAGCACGACGACGGTCGTGATGACCGCGAATAGCACGAGGGGCCAGGGGCTGGTCAGATCCGACAGCCCAATGGGGGCGTGCGACACGAACAGCCACAGCACCCCGAAGATCATGAAGACGTTCCACTCCAGCGGGACGCCCATCGGGAAGGCCAACAGGATGTTCAGGTGAAACACGATCATCACGAACGCGGCGATCGTCGTCGGCCAGCCGCCGTGTGAGAAGAGCAGCGCCAGCGGCACCAGACCTTCGATCGCGGTGGAGAAGTGCGCGATGAAGCCCGACAGGGCGCTGGGCCTCAGGTCGTCCGGATAGTGCTTGAACAGCGACCGCTTGAGCACCCCCGACGGGATGAACGGGTTATTGGCCAGCATCGTCGAGATCACAAAAGGGAAGTGGCGGTTGAGCTTTGACGTGGCCGCGCCCAGCCAGATCACCATGAAAACGAGTTTGGCCCCGATGACGATGTCGGCCCCGGCGAACAGGAACGCCAGCGTCAGTGGCCCGTACACCTCGGCGCGAGCGGCCAGGAAGATCACCTTGTCGCGCAAGCTGATCGCGGCCAGGACCGCGAGGACCGCGACGGTCTGCCACCGCGGTAGCACGCCGATCGCCGTGCCCAGAGCCGGAATTGGGCCGGAGCCGTCGGACACCAGCGCCGTCGCGAGCAAGAGGAGCAGCGCGCCGTAGAGCAACACGTCGAACGGGGTCCGGTCGACGCCTTTGGTCAGCGGTACCCGATTCGGCCAGGGTGGCAACCGGATGGTGCCGGGCCGCAGCCAGTACAGGATCGATCCCATCGGCGGGAAGTAGCGCCCGGCCAACGGCCCGAAACAACAACCGAGACCGACGACTTCGAACAGCATGGTGAACAGCACGGCCTTCTGAAACACGATTGGTTCAGACCACCATGCGCTGACATCGCCGAAGCCGCCGATGCCCGTCGTGCACCACCCGAAGAACCAGCCACCCAAGATGTAGAGCGCGATCTTCACGCCGTACATCACGTGCATCACCAGGGGAGTACCGAATCCGTTCTCGGCGATGTGGCGCGTCATCGGGATGATCCGCTCCGCGCGGGTGCCTTTACTCCACTCGGCCACGTCGACGACGGGCAGGTTGGGCTGGATGAACCCCATTACAGCTCCTTCGACAAAGGCCGCCGATCGGTGGTGCTGGCACCGGCGTCACGAAGAAAGTACAGCTATTGGCCGCTAATGCGTAGGGATATCCCGTCCAACGGAATCGATGAACCCGAAGCCAACGGCAATTACCAAACGCGGGGCAGCACTGCCGGATTAACGGGAATGGGCTGGCTCAGCCGACCGTGGCCGCATGGGGCCAGGCTAAGGGGTTGAGCTCGCGGAAAGGATCCTCAGCGCGGACCGCCAGCAGATCCTCCAGTATCGCCTCGAGCGATTGCTGGGTCGTGGAACGTACCGACTCGACCCAATTCTGTGCCGGTTCGGTTTCCGGCTTCGTGGTGTCGACCGGTTCACCAAAGCTCAGATACATTCGCTGCGGGCGGGGGACGAGCGTCGGGCCGATGCCTCGCATCAATGGCATCGCCATATCCGCGTTGCCCGACAGCTTCGTGCTGATGGCCTGGCTCAGCCGGCCCATTCTGCTGGCGCGGGTGACCAAACTCTTGTAGACGTCGTCACCGCCGACCAAGCCGACGGGGACGATCGGGTAGTCGTTTTCCACGGCGACTCGGGCGAACCCGGAACGACCGCGCCAGTTGAGTCGATACTCCTCGCCCTTGAACTTGGCGATTTCTCGGCCACCGCCCGGGAAAACGAGAATTGTCTCGTTGTGCCGCATCAGTTCTCGTGCGGTCTCCGGCGCGCCGACAACGCCGCCGTAGGCGCTTATCAGGTCGTGCCCGAATCCGGGCCGTTCTGCGAACCGGCGGTCCGCAAGCGGCCGCACCCGAACTCCCAGGGCGCGCCGCACGAAGTGCGGAATCAGCAGAACTTCGCCGCCGACGAATTGAGTGTGGTTGCCTACCAACAGGAATCGGCCGTCGGCTGGCAGCGTATCGAGACCGGTGACGTATGGTCGCCATAGGTCTATCAGAGGCGTGATGCCGTCGTGAACCTTCTCCAGCGCACTACGCAAGAACTGCACGCGGCGCGGATGGTTCATCACGGCATCGATATCGATCGGCATGTTCACTGCAACCTCAACTTCAGACTCGGGGTATGACGTGATCGTACCAAACGAACTAGTTCGTATGGGATATGATCTTCACATGCGAACCACGACCGAACTTCGCGAGACGATCCTGACGGCCGCGCGGTCGGAGTTCGCCCAGTACGGGCTGGCCGGGGCACGGATCGATCGCGTCGCGCGGATCGCGGAGGCCAGCAAGGAGCGGCTTTACGCCCACTTCAAAGACAAGGAGGCGCTGTTCCGCAGCGTGGTCGCCGCGGACATGGCGGAGTTCTTCGCCGCCGTCACGCTTCGTGCGGACGCGGTACCGGAATTTGTGGGTGACATCTACGATCTGGCCTGTCGACGACCCGAGCACGTACGAATGGTGACCTGGGCCAAATTGGAGGGGCTGGTTCTGGACCCGCCGCCCGGCGAAGGTCGGGAATCCGTCGCGGCCCGCGACATCGGCACTATCGAGGCGGCCCAGGCGGCCGGATACGTGGACGCGGTCTGGCAGCCTATGGACTTGCTGGTGCTCTTGTTCGGCATCGCCTTGGCCTGGGCGCAGTCGCCACATCCCGACGCCGCTGCGGCTGACCGTGCGGTGATTGCCGCGCGCCGCGCGGCCGCCGTGGAGGCGGCCCGGCGGATTGTTGCCCCCGCATCGTGAAAGCTTGGTGCGCCGTCAGGGTTTCGAACCCCGGACCCGCTGATTAAGAGTCAGCTGCTCTACCAACTGAGCTAACGGCGCCTTGTCGGCCGCGACCGCGCTAGCGACAATAACAGGCATTCTGTCGCCGAGCGAAATCCCTGGACCGTCCCAGTGTAGAGGCTGGATCGAGGGCGATCATTTTGCGTTTGCGGACGCGCCCGATCCTGGCTTAGGGTCACGGGCCGGCCAAACCAGCTGAGTTGCCATGAGCACGGGTCGTAACCCATTAGAATATGTGTAACCATTCGAGGTCATCGGTGACCGAACATCAGCAGAATAATTTGGAAGGTCACTTGATGACGCCTTTGCGCAGACGTCGATCGTGGCTAGTCGTAGCCATGGTCATGTTTGCTGTGTTCGGTGCTTCCTGCGGCAGTACCCCAACTGCCGCGCCGGCGAAGGTCATCTTCGACAAGGGCACACCGTTTGCCGACCTGCTGGTCCCCAAGCTCACCTCCTCGGTATCCGACGGTGCCGTCGGCGTCACCGTCGATGCGCCGGTGACGGTGAACGTCGCCGATGGCGTGCTGGCGTCGGTCACGATGGTCAACGACAACGGCAGGACGATCAACGGCCAGCTGAGCCCCGACGGACTGCGCTGGTCGACCACCGAGCAGCTCGGTTACAACCGGCGCTACACGCTGAACGTGAAGGCGCTCGGGCTGGGCGGAGCGGCGAGCCGTCAGATGAGCTTCGCGACAAGTTCGCCCGCGCACCTGACGATGCCCTACGTCGCTCCGGGCGACGGTGAGGTCGTGGGCATCGGCGAGCCGGTGGCGATCCGGTTCGACGAGAACATCGCGGACCGCGCCGCGGCTCAGAAGGCCATCAAAATCACCACGAACCCGCCTGTCGAGGGTGCGTTCTACTGGCTGAACAACCGGGAAGTCCGTTGGCGCCCAGAGCATTTCTGGAAATCTGGAACTGGCGTCGACGTGGCGGTCAACACCTACGGCGTCGACCTGGGCGACGGGATGTTCGGCGAGGACAACGTCAAGACCCACTTCACGATCGGCGACGAGGTCATCTCGACCGCCGACGACAACACCAAGATCGTGACGGTCCGGGTCAACGGTGAAGTCGTGAAGACCATGCCGACGTCGATGGGTAAGGACAGCACCCCGACCGCCAATGGCTTCTACATCATCGGTGGCCGATACCGGCACATCATCATGGACTCGTCGACCTACGGGGTTCCGGTCAACTCGCCCAACGGTTATCGCACCGAGGTCGACTGGGCCACGCAGATGTCCTACAGCGGCGTCTTCGTGCACTCCGCGCCGTGGTCGGTCGGTGCGCAAGGCCACACCAATACCAGCCACGGCTGCCTGAACGTGAGCCCGAGCAACGCCGAGTGGTTCTACGACCACAGCAAGAGCGGAGACATCGTCGAGGTCGTCAACACGGTCGGGTCGACGCTTCCGGGCACCGAGGGTCTGGGCGACTGGAACATCCCCTGGCCGCAGTGGAAAGCGGGCAACGCCAACACCTGACATCGTCCGAGGCGTGTGAGTTCCCCTGCGGCGCAGTCGTTCTACGCCTTGGCGTAGCACGCGGTTATGCGCAGGTGAAGAGTGGGTCGCAGACGACGGTAAACGTGCATCCCGAGGCTGCGGGGGCCGTGAACGCGAGGATCAGGGCGAGGACGACCTTGCACTTCAGACCGGACATTGACCACTCCGTACGTATCGAATGGGGTGATGTTACGCCATGGCGTCCTGGGAAACGCGGCGTGGGCAAATATCGACTCCGGTGCGATAGCGGGGTTAGGCGTCGGCAACCGCTGCCCGCGGTCAGGTGAGCTGATGACGGCGTGATGTCATTGCACCACAACGCAATAGGCGGCCGGCAGCATCGCGCTAGGCGATCCCTGGGCGCCGGTTTCCCGTCGCGCCTCGAGCGGCAATAGCTCTCGGTAAGCAAAAAGGTCAGAGGGCAGATATGCCCTCTGACCTGTTGGGGTGAGTGACGGGACTCGAACCCGCGACATTCAGGATCACAACCTGACGCTCTACCAACTGAACTACACCCACCATGGCCGCGCGCATAGACGCGCAGCGACTGTCGATACTAGCGGTTCGGTGGCTCGACGGCCGAATCGATTTCCTCACGCGCGCCGTCCCTGCCCGCTGGATCGGCGGCCACCGCCGCGATTTCGCTGGTAGAAGGCCCCGGCAGCGGCACGAACGCGGTACGACGGTAGAACTGCAGCTCGCGGATGGATTCGCGGATGTCGGCCAGGGCCCGGTGGGTGACGCCTTTGACCGGCTGGCCGTAGTAAATGCGGGGGTACCAGCGGCGGCAGAGTTCCTTGATCGAGCTGACGTCGATCATCCGGTAGTGCAGAAACGCGTCCAGGGCGGGCATATCGCGGGCGATGAACGAACGATCGGTGGCGATCGAATTGCCGGCGAGCGGCGCTGTCTTGGGCTGCTTGACGTGCTTGCCGATGTAGTCGAGCACCATCGCCTCGGCGGTCGCCAGGTCGACGGTGGATGCCCGCACTTCGTCGATCAACCCCGAGCGGGTGTGCATTTCGGTGACCACGTCGATCATCGACGACAGGGCGGCGTCGTCGGCGTGGATCACCACGTCGACCCCGTCCCCGAGAATGTTCAGGTCCGCGTCGGTGACCAGGGCTGCGATTTCGATCAACTTGTCCGAGCCCAGTTCCAAGCCGGTCATCTCGCAGTCGATCCACACCAGTTCGTCGCGCACAGCGCTCAGCGTAAGCCCACGTGAGCCCCTGCCCCTGCCTCCCCCTGGCAAGTAGTGTTGGGCGTTGCAACTTTCAGGCGAGAGGGGCGGAGCGCGATGACCACCGAATCAGCGGCCGGCGGATCCGCACGGCGGATCGCGAGCGGCTACGCCGTCGAAGGCCAGGCATTGGAATTGGGCACCGTCGTCGTCGACGGCGCCGTCGACCCGACCGCGCAGATTCGCATCCCGCTCGCCACCGTCAACAGGCATGGTCTGGTGGCCGGGGCGACCGGGACCGGCAAGACCAAGACGCTGCAGCTGATCGCCGAGCAGCTCAGTGCCGCAGGCGTCTCGGTGTTGATGGCCGACGTGAAGGGCGACCTGTCGGGCCTGTCCCGGCCGGGGGAAGCCAACGACAAGACCGCGGCGCGCGCCAAAGACACCGGCGACAACTGGGTGGCCACCGGATTCCCCGTCGAGTTCTTGTCGCTGGGCACCGACGGGGTCGGGGTGCCGATACGGGCGACGGTCGCCAGCTTCGGCCCGGTGTTGTTATCAAAGGTATTGGGGCTCAACGCGACTCAAGAGTCCACCCTTGGGCTCATATTCCACTGGGCGAAGGAGGGTAACCGTCCGCTGGTCACGCTGAACAATCTGCGCACCGCCATCAGCTACCTGGCCAGCGACGAGGGCAAGGACGACCTGAAATCTCTTGGCGGGGTGTCGTCGACGACGGCGGGCGTCATCTTGCGGGCCCTGCTGAATCTCGAATCCGAGGGCGGCGATACGTTCTTCGGCGAGCCGAAGCTCGACCCGCAGGACCTGCTGCGTGTCGATGACCAGGGCCACGGCGTCATCTCGCTGCTCGAATTCAGCGGCCAGTCATTGCGTCCGGTCATCTTCTCCACCTTCCTGATGTGGGTGCTGGCGGATCTGTTTGCCGTCCTGCCCGAGGTAGGCGACGTCGACAAACCGAAGCTGGTGTTCTTCTTCGACGAGGCGCACCTGTTGTTCACCGACGCGTCGAAAGCGTTCCTCGAACAGGTCGAGCAGACCGTCAAGCTGATCCGTTCCAAGGGTGTCGGGGTGTTCTTCTGCACCCAGCTGCCCACGGATCTGCCCAACGATGTGCTGTCCCAGCTGGGCGCGCGGGTCCAGCACGCCCTGCGGGCGTTCACCCCCGACGACCAGAAGGCACTGTCCAAGACCGTCCGTACCTATCCCAAAACCGATGTCTACGACCTGGAGTCGGCGTTGACGTCGTTGGGCATCGGCGAGGCCGTCGTCACCGTGCTGTCGGAAAAGGGGGCGCCGACGCCGGTTGCCTGGACACGCATGCGGGTGCCGCGGTCGCTGATGGGCGCCATCGGCACCGACGCGATCGCCGCGGCGGCCAAAGCCAGTCCGCTGCAGGCCAAATACGGTCAGACCATCCAGCAGCCATCGGAACCCGAAGCGCCGCAACCGGCCCCGCCGTCACCGCAGGCCCCGTCGCCGCAGGGGAAAAGCAACCCCGTGCCGTATCCGGACCCCTACGACATACCGCCCATGCCCGCACCGGCCGAGCCGCAAGGCCCCTCCATGTGGGAGGAAGTGCTGAAGAATCCGACCGTGAAAAGCGGCATCAACACCGCGATACGCGAAGCGGTGAAAAGCATCTTCGGCACGGGTCGCGGCCGCCGTAAGTGACACGGGCAGCGGCCTTTGGTCGCGAGCCTAACGGCACTGCGAAATATCGGGCGGATTTTCGCAGCCTGGTTAGGCTCGCGGGCCCCCGCCGTGAGTAACGCTTACCCGCCGCCGAGCTTCTTGTAGAAGCTGCCGACGATCGGGGCCACGATCGCGCGGGGAGCGTACCCGCTCCCGACCGACATCGCCTTCGACGTCAAGCCCGGAACGACGCGCATCTTGTTGCGCTCCAACGCATCCAGCGAGACTTGCGCGGTGTGCTCCGTCGAGATCCACAGAAAGTCCGGCACCAGCCGTTCCACCAGTGACTTTTCGGCGTCGTCGGGGAGGTCGGTGCGCACCGGTCCCGGGGCCAGCAGCGTGACGTGCACACCCGAGCGGCGCAGTTCACCGCGCAACGATTCGCTGAAGGTGTTGACGAACGCCTTCGACGCGGCATAGGTCGCGTTGTAGGGGATCGGCGAATTGCCCGCCGCCGAACCGGAAATCAAGATGCCGCCGGCCCCGCGCTCGACCATCCCCGGCAGCACCGCCAACGTAAGGTCGTGCACCGCCACGGCATTCAGTTGCACCTGGGCCTTCTCGCCCGCCGGGTCGAGGCCGGAAACGGGGCCGAACGTTCCGGTACCCGCGTTGGCGCACAGGATCGAGATGTTGCGGGTCGCCAACTCGTCGCACAGTTTCGCCCGTTCCGTCGGGTCGGCGAGGTCGGCGGGCCGCACCTCCACGGTGACGCCGTACTTGTCGGTTAGCCGCGCGGCAAGGTCCTTGAGTATCTCCTCGCGTCGCGCGGTGACGATCAGGTGATGCCCGCGCGCGGCCAATTCCGTGGCCAGCGCTTCGCCGATGTTTTGCGAAGCTCCAGTGACGACGGCGCGCGCATCGGGGCTGGGAGCGGGTACCGGCATGCGCCAATCGTAGACAGCCGCCAAATTTCTCCGACAACAGCCGCAACCGCGGCGCAGCCAGGCGCGGCGGGGCGTCCGCTCAACAAATAGAGTGCCGAGCATGGGTCAGCCGGAAGTGGGCGCGGGCACGATCGCGCGATCCCGGGTGGTCGCATGGGCGCTGTGGGATTGCGGGTCAACGGGTCTGAACGCGATCGTGGCGACTTTCGTGTTTTCCGTCTACCTGACCAGCAGCGTGGGGGTCGGCATAGCCGGAAGCACCACGCCGGAGAGTTGGCTGGGCCGCGCGGGTGCGCTTGCCGGGCTGACGGTCGCGCTGCTGGCGCCGCTGGTCGGCGTGTGGGTGGAATCACCGCATCGCCGGCGGGTGGCCCTGAGCGTGCTGACCGGCATGGCGGTCACGCTGACCTGCGCGATGTTCCTGATCCACGATCGTCCCACCTACTTATGGGCCGGGTTGGCACTGCTGGGCGCGACGGCCGCATGCGGCGACCTGGCCAGCGTCCCGTACAACGCCATGCTGCGTCAGCTCTCGACCCCGCAGACGGCGGGCCGGATTTCTGGTCTGGGCTGGGCGGCTGGCTACCTCGGCAGCGTCCTGCTGCTGTTGCTGATCTACACGGGCTTCATCGCCGGCTCCGGCGACGGGCCGGACGCCGTGCGGGGGCTGCTGCGAGTGCCCCTGGCCGACGGGCTGTATGTCCGGGAGGCCATGCTGGCCGCCGCGGCCTGGCTGGCGGTGTTGGCGTTGCCGTTGCTCTTCATCGCACACCGGCTGCCCGACACCGGCGAGGTGTACCAGCCGACGACGATGCTCGGCGGCTATCGCAAGCTGTGGACCGAAATCTCCGCGGAGTGGCGGCGCGACCGCAACCTGGTCTACTTCCTCGGCGCCAGCGCGCTCTTTCGCGACGGGCTTGCGGCGATATTCGCCTTCGGCGCCGTGTTAGGCGTCAACGTCTACGGCATTTCGCAGGCCAACGTGCTGATATTCGGTGTCGCGGCCAGCGTGGTCGCGGCCGTCGGCGCGGTGATGGGCGGCTTCGTCGATCACCGGATCGGATCCAAACCGGTCATCGTCGCATCGCTAGTGGCGATCATCGCCGTCACGCTCACCATGATGGTGCTCTCGGGTCCGGTGGCCTTCTGGGTGTGCGGGCTGATGCTGTGCCTGTTCATCGGGCCGTCGCAGTCCTCGGCGCGTGCCCTGCTGTTACAGATGGCCAACAACGGCAGGGAAGGCGTGGCGTTCGGGCTGTACACAATGACGGGCCGGGCGGTCGCATTCGTGGCGCCGTGGCTGTTCTCGGTGTTTGTCGACGCCTTCGGCGCCGTCCGCGCCGGGCTGGGCGGGATATCGCTGGTGCTGATCGCCGGACTGCTCGCGATGCTGGTGGTCCGTGTCCCGCCACGGCATGCCATCGCGGTCGAGCCGGCTCCGGTCGAACAGTCTTAGCGTCCTCCGGCGTCGCAGACGGTGATGCCGGCACCGACGCGCTGACGCATCTGCACGCCGTCCACGGTGACCGTGCAGGTGACGTTGTGGCCGATGTTGATGATCGTGACGCTGGCCGGATGGGTGGCCGACTGCGACAGGCTGACCTGCTTGCTCCAGGGCAGCGCGACATTGAACTCGGTCTGGATGACGTCGCCGGTATCCCAGTAGGTGATGCTGATCGCGCGACCGTCGCCGTTGACGGTGTAGACGACGTTTTGCATCGCGCCTGGGGTGCCGGTGGGCCCGGTCGAGCCGCTGGGCGGCGGCACCGGCAGGAAGGTGCGTGACGGCGGCGTCGTCCGCGTCGATGGGCTGGGCGTCGGGCTCTGCGCACTCGATCCCGGCATGGCGGGCAACGGCGGCACGGCGGTCTGGGTTTTGATCGCGCCGTTGGTGAGGATCAGCGCGATCAACAGTGCGACGACCAGCATCACCGCAGCGCCGGCGCCGATGAGCAACCATCGGGGCGATCTCGGACCGTCCGGCGGCGGGGGAGCATTGCCATCGGGAGGCAGCCCGCCCGGCGGCGGCTGGTCTTGCTGCCAGTACGCCGGCAGCCGTTTGGTGGGGTTGGTCTCGTTCAGACCCGGCGCCCATTGGGGTGCATACCCGCCATAAGCAGGCACATAGGGCGCTTGGTCGGCGTAGGCCGGATCAACGAGCGGCGCGTTCCGCGGGCCAATCGGCCCGGTCGGTTCGGATCCCGCTTGAGGGGGACTAAACCACTCGGGTCGACGTGGATCGTTCATGTCCACCTCATAATTTGCAGGGTACCTAAGCCGAGCAGCTGGGCGTGGATTCTGTCGATGACGCCCGATTCAGCTGATCCGGCCTCCGGCACCCAGGGCGGCGACCGTCATGGCTCGCATGACGGCGCGCGACCGCGCCGCGCGGGCCGGCTTCTCCGCCGCCTTCATGCTGTGCGGCGTCGAGTTCAGCAAGCCGAATGCCGCGTGCGCCGCCAGCCGGGCATCGGCTTCGGCCAGCGCCGGGTCCAGCTCCCGCAGTACGCCGACCCAGACCTCTACGTATTGGCGTTGCGCCTTGCGTACCTGCCGTTCCGCGGCCACCGGCAGGTGTGCCAGGTCGCGGTCCTGGATGCGGATCAGGTCGGGCTCGCCGAACGCGAAGTCGAGGTGAAAATCGATCAGGCCGTCCAGGGCGCCGGCCGCATCAGTGCTGCCGGCGGTGACATCGCGGGCGCCGGCGAGCAGCCGGGCGCTGATCCCGACCAGCAACTCGACCAGCATCGACTCCTTGTTGGGAAAGTGCCGGTAGATGGCCGGGCCGCTCACCCCGGTGGCGGCACCGATGTCTTCGAGTCGCACCGCGAGAAAGCCGCGCTCGGCAAAGAGCCGTTCGGCAGCGGCAAGGAGTTGCAATCGCCGGTCGGATTTCAACTGGCTGCGGCGATTTGGCGTTTCGGACTGACCGGGCGAGGTGTCCGGAGTGGACGCTGTCATAGACGGCCCTCCACCTGTGTCCGGAAGCTTCGGTTAATCGTCACTAACATAGCATGAGTTATTCGTGATTAACTCACTTCCAGCTAACGGCCGTCCCTGGACGCGGCGACGTGCCCGCTGGTATTGTCTGCCCCAGTTAATCAGCATTAACTGAAGTGCCTACCCCCCGACGACGAGGAGGCTGCTGCGGCGATGGACGAGCTGCGGGAGCAGTCATGAGTGCGTCGGTGCAGGCTGCGCCGTCGTTCGCCGACGAGCACCGTCGGCTGGTCGAAGAGTTGAACGCAAAGCTGGCGGCCGCGGCACTGGGCGGCAATGAGCGGGCGCGGGAACGGCACGTCAGCCGCGGCAAGTTGTTGCCGCGCGAACGGGTGGACCGGCTGCTCGACCCGGGCAGTCCGTTTTTGGAGCTGACCCCGCTGGCCGCGAACGGGATGTACGACGACGAATCTCCCGGCGCCGGGATCATCACCGGCATCGGGCGGGTGTCGGAGCGCGAGTGTGTGATCGTCGCCAACGACGCCACGGTCAAGGGCGGCACCTACTACCCGATCACGGTCAAGAAGCACCTGCGCGCCCAGGAAGTCGCGTTGCAGAATCGCCTGCCGTGCATTTATCTGGTCGACTCGGGCGGCGCCTTTTTGCCCCGCCAAGACGAGGTGTTTCCCGACCGCGAGCACTTCGGGCGAATCTTCTACAACCAGGCGACCATGAGCGCCAAGGAAATTCCTCAGGTGGCCGCGGTGCTCGGCTCCTGCACCGCGGGCGGCGCCTACGTGCCGGCGATGAGCGACGAAGCCGTCATCGTCCGCGAGCAGGGCACGATCTTCCTCGGCGGCCCGCCACTGGTCAAAGCCGCTACCGGAGAAATCGTTTCGGCCGAAGACCTCGGCGGCGGCGACCTGCACTCGCGCGTCTCCGGTGTCACCGACCATCTCGCTGACGACGACGAGCATGCACTGCGCATCGTGCGGGCGATCGCGGCGACGTTCGGTCCGCGCGAGCCCAGCCCGTGGGAAGTGCGGGCCCCGGTCGAACCCAGGCATTCGCAGAGCGAGCTCTACGACGTCGTTCCCCCGGACCCGCGGGTGCCCTACGACGTGCATGAGGTCATCGTGCGGCTGGTCGACGGCAGCGAATTCAGCGAATTCAAGGCCAAGTACGGCAAGACGCTGGTGACCGGGTTCGCGCGCATCCATGGCCACCCTGTCGGGATCATCGCCAACAACGGTGTGCTGTTCAGCGAATCCGCGCTCAAGGGAGCACATTTCATCGAGTTGTGCGACAAGCGCAAGATCCCGCTGTTGTTCCTGCAGAATATCGCGGGCTTCATGGTCGGCCGCGACTACGAGGCGGGCGGCATCGCCAAGCACGGCGCCAAGATGGTCACCGCCGTGGCCTGCGCCCGGGTGCCCAAGCTGACCGTCGTGATCGGCGGATCCTATGGCGCGGGCAACTATTCGATGTGCGGCCGGGCCTACTCGCCACGCTTTCTGTGGATGTGGCCCAACGCCCGGATCTCGGTGATGGGTGGCGAGCAGGCGGCCTCCGTGCTGGCGACGGTGCGTGGCGAGCAGCTCAGCGCGGCGGGCAAACCCTGGTCGGCGGACGAAGAAGACGCGTTCAAGTCGCCGATTCGCGCCCAGTACGAGGACCAGGGCAACCCGTACTACTCGACGGCCCGGCTCTGGGACGATGGCATCATCGACCCAGCCGATACGAGAACGTACGTCGGACTTGCTCTTTCGGTGTGTGCGCAGGCGCCCCTGGAGCCGGTCTCCTACGGTGTCTTCCGGATGTGAGCGCGATGTTCGAGACCGTATTGGTGGCCAACCGCGGCGAGATCGCCGTCCGGGTGATCCGGACGTTACGCCGGCTGGGGATCCGATCCGTGGCCGTCTACAGCGATCCCGATGCCGACGCCCGTCACGTGCAGGAGGCCGACACCGCGGTGCGACTGGGACCCGCGCCCGCGCGGGAGAGCTACCTCGATATCTCGCAGGTGCTCGATGCCGCGGCGCGCACCGGAGCACAGGCGATCCATCCGGGTTACGGGTTCCTTTCCGAGAACGCACATTTCGCTGCCGCGTGTGAGCGCGCCGGCGTGGTGTTCCTGGGTCCGCCGACCCGTGCGATCGAGGTGATGGGCGACAAGATCACCGCCAAGAACGCGGTCGCGGCCTTCGATGTGCCGGTGGTGCCCGGTGTCGCGAAATCCGGGCTGACGGATGACCAGCTCGTCGCCGCGGCCGCCGAGGTCGGCTATCCGGTGTTGATCAAGCCGTCGGCCGGAGGGGGCGGTAAGGGCATGCGGCTGGTCCAGGACCCGGCCCGGCTGCCCGAAGCGCTGGTCGGCGCGCGGCGGGAGGCCGCGTCCTCGTTTGGCGACGACACGCTGTTCTTGGAGCGATTCGTGTTGCGGCCCAGGCATATCGAGGTGCAGGTGCTTGCCGACGGCCACGGCAACGTGGTGCATCTCGGCGAGCGTGAGTGCAGCCTGCAGCGGCGCCATCAGAAGGTCATCGAGGAAGCGCCCTCTCCATTGCTGGATCCGGAGACGCGTGCGCGGATCGGGGCCGCGGCCTGCAACACCGCCCGCAGCGTGGACTACGTCGGGGCCGGCACGGTCGAGTTCATCGTCTCCGCCGAGCGGCCCGACGAGTTCTTCTTCATGGAGATGAACACCCGCCTGCAGGTGGAACACCCGGTCACCGAGGCGATCACCGGCCTAGACCTCGTTGAGTGGCAGCTGCGCGTGGGCGCCGGCGAGAAGCTCGCATTCGTCCAAGACGACATCGATCTGCGCGGGCACGCGATCGAGGCTCGGATATACGCGGAGGATCCGGGGCGGGGATTTCTGCCCACCGGCGGTCGGGTGCTCGACGTCTTCGAACCCTCGGGTCCCGCTGTGCGCGTGGACTCGTCGCTGCTGGCGGGCACCGTGGTGGGTAGCGACTACGACCCGATGCTGAGCAAGGTGATCGCCCACGGAGCGGATCGCGATGAGGCACTCGCCGAACTCGACCGCGCGCTGGCGCAGACGACGATCCTGGGCGTGCAGACCAACATCGAATTCCTGCGCTTTCTGCTCGCCGACGAACGAGTGCGCGCCGGTGACCTGGACACCGCGCTGCTCGAGGAGCGGCTGCCCGACTTCGCGCCGCTGCCGGCGCCCGACGACGTGCTGGCGGCGGGCGGTCTGTACCGCCAGTGGGCGTTGGCCCGTCGCGCCCGGGGCGACGTGTGGGTGCAGCCCTCCGGCTGGCGCGTCGGCGGAGATGCCGCGCCGGTGCGCACCGCGATGCGCACCCCGCTGCGCACCGAGACGGTCTCGGTGTCCGGCCTGCCGACGGCCGCCACGGTGCAGGTCGGTGACGGCGAAACCCATTCGGCGAGTGTGGAAGTCGAGCGCCAGATCATGAACGTGACGCTGGACGGGCTGCGCCGCGAGTACCGCTGGGCGGAGGCCGACCGCCACCTGTGGATCGCCGACGAGCGGGGAGCCTGGCATCTGCGCGAGGCCGAGGAGACCAAGATTCACCGCGCGGCCGACGCCCGACAGGCCGAAGTCCTCAGCCCGATGCCCGGCAGTGTGATCGCCGTACAGGTCGACTCCGGCACCGAGGTGGCCGAGGGTGACGTCGTCGTGGTCGTCGAGGCGATGAAGATGGAACACTCACTGGCCGCACCGGTTTCGGGTCGCGTGGAACTACTGGTGTCGGTCGGCGATCAGGTGACGGTCGACCAAGTGCTGGCCCGCCTGGTCCCAGACTCCGAAGAAGGCAAGGAATAGAGAATCATGACGACAACGATCACCGCGGGGACGCTACCCAAGGAATACGAAGACCTTCGCGCCACCGTCGCCGATTTCGCGCGCACGGTCGTGGCTCCGGTGTCAGCCAAACACGATGAGGAGCACAGCTTTCCGTACGAAGTGGTCGCCAAGATGGCCGACATGGGGCTGTTCGGGCTGCCATTCCCGGAGGAGTACGGCGGCATGGGCGGCGACTATTTCGCCCTGGCGCTGGCCCTCGAGGAGCTCGGCAAGGTCGACCAGTCGGTGGCGATCACGCTGGAAGCCGGCGTGGGGTTGGGCGCGATGCCGATCTACCGGTTCGGTACCGAGGAGCAGAAGCAGAAGTGGCTGCCTGACCTGGTGGCCGGACGGGCGCTGGCCGGCTTCGGGCTGACCGAGCCGGGTGCGGGTTCCGACGCCGGCGGCACGCGCACCACCGCCCGGCTGGAAGACGGCGAATGGGTGATCAACGGCGCCAAGCAATTCATCACCAACTCCGGCACCGACATCACTTCGCTGGTCACCGTCACCGCGGTGACCGGGACCGTCGGCGATAGCAAGAAAGAGATCTCCACGATCGTCGTGCCCAATGGCACAACAGGTTTCACCGTCGAGCCGGTCTACAACAAGGTCGGCTGGAACGCCTCGGACACCCACCCACTGACCTTCGCCGACGCCCGCGTCCCCGAGGAGAATCTGCTGGGCGCCCGCGGAACCGGCTACGCGAACTTCCTGTCCATCCTCGACGAAGGCCGCATCGCGATCGCCGCACTGGCCACCGGGGTGGCGCAGGGATGTGTCGACGAGAGCGTCAAGTACGCCAAGGAGCGCGAATCGTTCGGCAAGCCGATCGGTTCCTACCAGGCGATCAGCTTCAAGATCGCGCGGATGGAGGCGCGGGCACACGTCGCTCGCACGGCCTACTACGATGCGGCAGCAAAGATGTTGGCGGGCAAGCCTTTCAAAAAAGATGCGGCGATCGCCAAGATGATCTCCTCGGAGGCCGCGATGGACAACGCCCGCGACGCCACCCAGATCCACGGGGGGTACGGCTTTATGAACGAGTATCCGGTGGCGCGACACTACCGCGACAGCAAGATCCTCGAGATCGGCGAAGGGACTACCGAAGTGCAGCTGATGCTCATCGCGCGGTCGCTGGGGCTGTCATGACCGAAGGCAAGTCGGTTGTCCAGCGCGGCTTGTGGTTTGAGGAATTCGAGATCGGCACGACTTACCTGCACCGGCCGGGTCGGACCGTCACCGAGGCGGACAACGTGTTGTTCACCACGCTGACCATGAACACCCAGTCGCTGCACCTCGACGCGGCCTGGGCGGCCGAGCAACCGGGCTTCCGCGGCGAGCGGCTGGTGAATTCGATGTTCACCCTCTCGACGCTGGTCGGGCTGTCGGTTACCCAGCTGACGCTCGGCACCATCGTGGCCAACCTCGGCTTCTCGGAGGTGTCCTTCCCCAAGCCGGTCTTTCACGGCGACACGCTGTACGCGGAGACCGTGTGCAGCGGCAAGCGCGAGTCGAAGAGCCGGCCCGGCGAAGGCATCGTCACCCTCGAGCACACCGGGCGCAACCAGCACGGCGATATCGTTGCCCGCGCGGTCCGCACCACCCTGGTGCAAAAGCGACCAGCCTCCGAAACAAGCGGGGAGGAGCCTCGATGAACTTGGCCGCAGCCGGCCCCGGGTGGCTGTTCTGCCCGGCCGATCGCCCCGAGCGTTTCGCGAAGGCCGCCGCCGCTGCGGACGTGGTGATCCTCGACCTCGAGGACGGGGTTGCGGAGGCGGACAAGCCGGCCGCCCGCAAGGCGTTGCAAGACACCCCGCTGGACCCGGAGCGCACCGTGGTGCGGATCAACGCGGCCGACACCGAGGAATACCCCCGCGATCTCGAGGCGCTGGCCGGCACCCCCTATACGACGGTGATGCTGTCCAAGACCGAATCGGCGGCGCAGGTGACCGCACTGGCGCCGCGCGAGGTGATCGCGCTGCTGGAGACGCCACGCGGAGCGGTGTTCGCGACCGAGATCGCCGCGGCGCAGGGCGCGGTAGCGCTGATGTGGGGCGCCGAGGACCTCGTCGCGACGCTCGGCGGCAGCTCGAGCCGCAAGGCCGACGGCAGCTACCGGGACGTCGCCCATCACGTGCGGTCCACGGCACTGCTCACGGCAAACGCCTTCGGCCTGGTCGCGCTCGACGCGGTGCATCTGGACATCGGCGACCTCGATGGTCTACGGGCCGAGGCCGAAGACGCCGTGGCGTTGGGCTTCGCCGGAACGGTCTGTATTCATCCGACCCAGGTATCGGTGGTGCGCACGGCCTTTCGGCCCACTGACGAGAAGCTGGACTGGGCGCGACGGGTATTGGCGGCCGCGCAGAACGAGCGCGGGGTGTTCAAGTTCGAAGGGCAGATGGTCGACTCGCCGGTGCTCAAGCACGCGGTTGCGCTGGTCCGGCGAGCTGAAGATTCCGTCTAGGTCGGCTTTTGCCGTTGCGGCGCTGCTTACCCGCATTTTCGGGTCTTAACGAGATCGCAAAAGAGCAGAAACATTTGCGAACGCCCCGCGCGCAAAACTGTCGTAATCTTTGACCAATAACAGCTGCTCGCTGCACTGACTGGCTCCACGGAAGGAACGAGATCATGACCATGGCGCGGGGCTTCGCCGCAACCGTCATCTGTGCCGGATTAGCTGTCGGCTCGGCCGGCACAGCGTGGGCCGACACACCGACGATGAATGGCAGCTACACCGAGACCGTGACGACGCCGGGCGGCCACAGCATCGACAACAGCTGGGCCGTCAACTCCTGCGGTGACGGATGCCTTTGGATAAAGGCTGGGTTAGGCGCTAGCCAAGCCCGGTTGGTCGATGGTCAATGGGTCATGGACACCATGAGCAACGTCAGTTGCGTGGGCGGTGGTTACACCCTTTACGGCACGAGCACTCACACGACGTGGGACCCCAACACCCTTGCCGGCACGTCTACACACACCTACATCACGGGAGCCTGCGGTCGGCCGCCGGGAGACACGCAAGTCGACCAGATCACGATCAAATCGGCATCCTGACGCATTCTGACTCCAAAGCCCCTGAAACCCTTGGGATTCAGGGGCTTTGAGCTGCTGTCCTCGAGGGTGTGCCCCGCGATTCACTCACGGTGATTCGAGCCGACTTGTCGCGATGCGGACGCAACCGTCGCTGGAAGGAGTCGAGCGGGCGCCCTCGAAACGGTGATTTGATGTCCGCCCGCTGGTTGCGCGCCGGGCGGACGGTTGCTGTATAAGGCAAGCTAACTAAACGCGCCGTTCACTCCGACGGCGGCCGCGCATCGACACCGTGGAGCGTTATGGGCAACCAGTACTTCCCGTTGGTCGCTGCCGTGATCATGCTCGCCCTCGGGCTGACACTCACCGTGGCCGACTTCAAGCGGGCCGTCACCCTGCGGCGACCGCTGGCGGTTGCGCTGGTCTGCCAGTCCCTGGTTCTGCCAACCCTGTGCTTGTTGATCGCCGAAGCCTTCCATCTAGAACCGCATCTGGCGGTTGGGCTGATGCTGATGGCCGCCACCCCGGGCGGGACGATGGCGAACATCCTCAGCCACCTGTTCAACGGGGACCTGGCGCTCAACCTCACGCTTTCCGCGATCAACGCCGCGCTGTCGGTCTTTACGCTGCCGGCGATCTTGGCGGCGTCGATGACCTGGTTCCTCGGCGAGGGACGGTTCATCCCGCTGCAGCTGGACAAGTTCGTCGCGGTTTTCGCCCTGGTGCTCATCCCCACCGCGATCGGCATCGCCATACGCCACCGGTTTCCCGGGCTGGCCCGGCGACTACAAAGACCCGTCAAGATACTCGCGGCAGCGCTGCTGATCGTCGCCATCGTCGCCGCGATCGCCGGTAGCCGAACGACGCTATGGCACAACTTCGGTGTGCTGAGCGGGGCGATCGTGTCCTTCTGCGCCGTCAGCCTGACCATCGGCTACCTGGTGCCACGCGTGATGCGTCTGGGTCCCCCGCAGGCGACTGCCATCAGTCTGGAGGTCGGACTGCACAACACCGTGGTGGCGCTGAGCGTGGCGCTCAGCCCACAACTGCTCAATAGCGCCGAAATGGCAACTCCTCCAGCAATTTACGGTGCGCTCTCGCCTCTGATTGCCCTGACTTTCATCGTCACAGTTCGCCGCTTGGACCCAGCGTTTCGTGCGAAGTCCCAACCCGACACCGTCGTGAGTGAACCGGGGGTCTAGCGCCGCTACTTGCGCCGTGCAGCGGCCAGACGGTCGGCGAACTCCGGTGACTGGATCGAGGACACCTGCGGCCCCAGTTCGGTGCGCATCGCGAATTCGTGGTTTTCGTTGTCCAGCGACCCCGGACTGGCCGTGGCGCGCATGCTGGCCTTGGTGGCCAGCACCACGTCTCGCGGAGCCGACGCCGGTCCGGCAGCGAGCTCCAATGCCGCGGCGACGGGGTCGTCGGCAACGCTGAGCGCCAACCCGTGCCGCACCGCGGATTCGGCGTCGAACCGCATGCCGAACAGCAGGGCCGCGCGAGCGACTTGCGGGCCCACCGCCCGCTGCAGCATCCAGGTCGCACCGCCGCCGGGGTGTAGCCCCAGCTTCTGGAAACGGGGGTCGAACAGTGCGCCGGGCCCGGCGATGCGCACGTCGGCGGCCAGAGCCAAGTTCAGGCCCGCGCCGACCGCCGCGCCGTTGACGGCGGCGATGGTGGGCAGCGTGCAACTCCCCACTGCCATGAAGCCGTCGTAGAGCAGCTGCAGACCCGACTCCGCGGCCCCAGCACCCGCGGCGCCCAGTGCGCTCAGGTCGGCGCCGGCGCAAAACGCCTTGCCCGCCCCGGTGACCACGACGGCGTGCACGCCGGGATCGGCTTCGGCCCGTTCGACGGCCGCGCGCAGCTGTGCCGAGCTCTCACCCGTCAGCGCGTTGCGCCGATCCGGGTCGTTGACGGTGATGAGCGCGACGCGATTGTCCACGCTGAACAGGACGAAATCGGACTGGGCCATCGGGCACCTCCGCGGTCGGCGACGTCATCGGGCGAGCTAAAGGGTACTTGGGGGCCGCGCTCCAAGAATTCGTAGAGGCCCGTCGCTGATGCTGAAAACACCAGCGGACGGCATCACGACGAGGGGGCAACCAATGACCACCACCATCTCCACCAAATCGCAGGCGATCCGATGGGCGATATTCTCGGCGTTCGCGGTGGGCCTCACGGCGCTCGGCATCGGTGTCGCTGCTGCCAACCCGCCCGCGCCGGACCAGCCATGCTCGATGCGGCACGCGGCCTTGCGCGACGCCGATGGGCACATGATGAAGTGCGACCGGATGATGAACGGGAACCACGGCCTGGTCTGGCAATACACGCTGGGGTCGTAATCGGTGGCTAATCTGGCCGGGTGAGCGGCAACCAAATACCTGGCGGGGTGGTGCACAAACTGCCCGCAGACCTGCGGGAGGCACTGATCGCCAATTCGACCGCAATGGCCGCCTGGAAGGACATCACGCCGCTGGCGCGTAACGAGTTCATCTGCTGGGTCGAGGACGCTAAGCAACAGGCGACGCGACAGCGCCGCATTCGCCGGACTCAGGAGGAGCTGGAAGAAGGGCAGCGCCGACCTTGCTGCTGGCCGGGGTGTAAGCACCGCGAACGCACGGGCCGCCCCTAAGTCTGAAAGTGGCTGCCCGGCAACGGGTTTACGAGTAGTCATCTGCGCGGGCGATCCAAGAGTTTTTTTCGAGTTGCGCGTTGCCGTGGCCTATTCCAGGCTTGGGGATGCCCGACCCGACCGCAAGACGACTCCGGATGCGCCGAATACTGGGCGGGGGAGCGTTGAAGTTCGTTCCCCATCTCATTCGGCCAGCGCTGATCACCGCAATCATCGCCATCCCGATTGGGGCAGCGGATACACCCGCTGTGGTGCCGCTGGCGTGCGGTATTACTTTCACGATGGTGGGGGGCACCCTCATCTTCTTGCCCGACTGCGCGCACCCGGTGCCGGGCGGCCCGCCGCCTTATCCCGAGCCGCCGCCGGATCCCGGCCCGCCGCCACCGCCGCCGTAGGCGTCAGAAGTTGGCGAAACAGGCGTCCTGGCCGCCGCCGGCCGGGATGGTGGCGTTGCTGGTAGAGAACGTCGCTTCGATACCGCTATCGGTGACCTTGACGCTGTCGGCGTGGATGCCCAGCGGATAGTTCTTGGTGGCCTTCGAGGTGAGGTCGTCCAGGTTCTTTTGCACGCTATCCGTCGACATGTTGGAGCCCAGCGCGCTCAGGCTGACCACCTGTAGCGAGACCCCGTTGTTGACGATCTGCGGCTTGAGGGTGGCACTGTCCAGCAGGCCCTTCAGCGAAACGGTGCCGTCGCCGGGGTTGGTGGTCACCTCGCCGGTGACAAAACTGCCGATCATGGGGATGGCGTCCTGGATCGACTGCTTGATGCCGTCTGACGACCAGGTGATAGTGCCGTTCAACGACTCGATCGTGCCCGCCGAGTTGTTCGTTTGGTTGAGGCGGATATTCCGAATATCGATGCTGACCTTCATGCCCTTGGCGTCCCGGACCTGGTTGCCTCCGGTCTGGACGGCGATGTCGGGGTAGTGCTTGGTGATGAACTGCCACAGGACCGGCGGCGCCGTGGCAAAGGACGCGGTCGCGCTGTCCTGTACTTCGCATTGCACCGCGTTCGCCACCCTGCTGCGCGCCTGGTTGCGGGCATAGAACTCGCCGCCGATCAACGCGGCGACCACGACGGCCACCACGATGCCCAGGATCAGGGCGATCGACCGCTTCTTGCGGAAAAAGCCGCGCTTCTTGGTCGACGGCGGTGTGTCCTCCGACGGCGACGGCGTAGTCAGCTGGGTAGTGGGCCATTCCTGCTGCGGGGAACCGGGCTGCGGCGGCGGGGGGCCGGGTAGATGCGCGTGGACGTTCGGCGGAAGCCCCTGCTGCAGTGGTCGACCTGGCGGGGGCGGCGGCTGTTGCGGTGGCCGTCCCGGTGGTTGCGGTGGTCGACCCTGCGGTGGCCCCGGTGGTTGCGGCGGAGGCCCCGATGGCTGCGGTCGCTGACCCGGCGCAGGGCCGGGCTGCGGCGGCCGGGGCGCATTGCCGATGGGTGGCTGCTGCGGAACGTCGCGCAAAGGGATCCGGCGAGTCTCTGATTCGGACGGCCGCCCAGGGCCCTGAGGCCGCGGGGGTGCAGGTTGATTAGCGGGGCCGCCCGGTCGGGGCGGACGAGCGCTTTCGGATGGGTCGCCGCCTGGGGGCCCTTGCGGAGTCGTCACCAGCGCGATTGTGCCTCATCAGCTGCACGAAGTGGAAGACGCCTGGTCAGCGGCTGCAACTAGCTCAGGCAATCACACGTGTGGCAGCCAGCCGGACCCGTGCGGTGACAGCACGAAGCCGCGGCCTTGTGGGTCTTTGCACGCGGTGGTACCCGCGTTGTCGACGCCGCAGATCACACCGTCCACAGTGATCGAATGGAGCGGAGGCAGCGTTTTGAGAGGTTGTCCATCGGTGTCGATGGGAGTGCCCGTCGGTTTCGGTCCCGAGCCGGTACTGATCGAGTTCAGTCGGGGCGCCCCACCGGACGATGGCGGCGCCGGGGGGAGGCCCGGAAGATTGTTGCCCGTGCAACCCGCAGATGGGGGGCTTCCGAATGCACAGGTCACGCCGTCTGGTGTGAGGAACGCGACCAGCTGGAGTGGCGTCGGTCGTCCCGAGTTGGGATACGTCAGGGCATAGTCGGCGGCGTTAACCGGTACGTAGCCGCTGAGATCGGGGAAGGATGGGCCATCGGCGTGAGCCGCGCACGCGCTGATCATGGCGAGGACGGCCATTGCTGATCCGGCGGCCAAAGTCTTGATCGTCATGCATAGCCTTCAGTCGTGGCAGAGGACGGAATACCTCTGAGTTGAACGGTCATCGTGTTGGGTTGACGTGAACCTGGTGGATGTCGTACGGCGTATTTGCACCAGTGTCCCACTGGCTTACGAACAGGTTGAGGTCATTGAGGGTTGAGCCAGGCAGGATGTAGCCCCCATAAGGTTGCAAGATGGAGACGGGCGTGTGCAGATTGTCGTTGCGCGCCGCCACGGTTGGGGTGTTGTTAAAGATCTCCGTCGGATTCCCGTCGCCCACATAAACTTGTACAGCTCCCGGGCCGGCGGTCGCATTGAATCCGGATAAGACGGGGCGTCCGTCGACTTCGCGGAAACTGAGTTCACCGAATTGGGCGCCGGGCGTGGTCAAGGGGCTGGTGGCGAGTTCTCCTGGCTTGCCCCAATCGGTACCGTTCCAGGGTTGCCAAGCAGAGCGGTCAGCGACATGGCCGGGGTCAACTCGGTACATCGTGACTCCTTGGCCGCGGTCGAATGAGTCGGCGGCGATGTACACGTTGCCGTCCGCGGCCTGGAAGCCGCTGATCTGCGTGGGCCCAGCTCCCGGCGCGCGCCACGAGCCTTCGATGGGTTGCCAACCGCTACCGGGGTCATTGGTGACTCGGGTTAGCCACGAACCGCCATCTGGCTTCAAATTGGTTGTACCCGTGGCCATCATGTACGTGGAGCCGTCGCGCATCCGGATGCTTCCAGCGGGAAGCGTATTTTTCCCCGCTGCTTGCGGGGGCGCAGGGAACAGCACGTTCGGGCTCCCGTCCGGCCCAGTCAGTGGCTCGCCGAAATGGGGACGACCCTGTTCGTCGAAGGTGACCGGGACGGCCACCGACGGGTAGTGCGTTCCGTCGTAAGCCTTACTCCCCGAGAACGAATCCCCGAAGATCGCAACGTATCTCCCGTCGGGCAGCTGAACCACTTCCCCCAAGTCCGCTGCGCCAATCCCCGGGATGCCCGGAGTGGCGCCAGTGCCGGCGATTGGACCCAGATCGCGTGCATCACCCGGGTTCAACGGGCCCTCTACCCAGTCGCCGACGGTCGTCGGCAGGTCGTAGCCCTCGGTATGCAGACTGGCCATGGCGTTGTGCAGCGTGGCCGAGTAGCCGTTGCGTGTCGCTTGCAGATCGCCGAGCGCGGCCTTGGTGTCATGGATGGCGTCGTCTTCACACGTGCTGATGAAGGCATTCAGCGCGTCCCTGTCCGCTGCGCTGAGATGGGCATCCTTTTCCATATCTATTGCTTGGCCGATCATGTCGTCGAGCGTGTGTAACTGAGTCTGAAGAGCTGCGATTCGTGCGGCCGCGGCCTTTTGTGCCTCGGCCAGCGCCGCAGCGATCTTTTCCAGGTCGACGCCGATCTTGGGTAACTGCAGGGACTGTGCGCCAAGGGACTTGCTCACCCGCTGCACCTCCTCGGAGTCATTGATCGGATGACCGCCGTTCTCCCTGTTCCAGGCCGCTTCGAAGCGGTCACGGGCATCCGCGAACGCCCTGCTGGACTCGGCAGTGCATACCCCCGCAGCGTGAAACGCCTCGGCCAGATCAGAAATCTGGGCCGGTCGACCGCTCTGGAGACTTCGATCGATGGCCCAAGGATCGCCACCGGCCTGGGCAGTCAGCAACGGGATGTTTATGTATCTCAGGTCCATCGCGGGCCTCGCGCCAGCTGGTCAGCCCCGGCTTGGGCACGCAGATCAAGGCGGGCCGACTTGCTCATCGTCGACTGCACCAAACCGGCATTGACAGGATCCCCACCTACCAGCATCGACTTGCGGGCGTCAGAGATGGCTTGCCGCGAACGCCGCGGCCTGACTGGGCATTCCGGACTGCGCGTAAGAGAGGTGCACCGGAGAAAACAGCTCGTCGTGCGAAGGCAGCGCCAGGGCCCCGCCTGGCGTGCACACGGGATCGCCGGCCGCGCACAGGTCGATCGCCTTGGCGCCGTACCACGGGCTGACCTCGCTCATGGGCGCCCCCAAATATCGGTCCGACGGATTCCCGAAGGTGGCGACGACGGCAACGTGATTAGCCTCGTCCGCCGTGAGTATGTCGGGGACCAAGCCCACGACCGGCATTCGGGCAATGGTCGCCAGGTCTATCGCCATGGCGCCCAAGGAATATCCGCCGAGCACCAGCTTGGTGTTGGGGCAGTTGGCGACCATGGACTGAACGTGGGCGTGTATATCGCTGCCGCCCGCGGATGCCGACGGGGCGAAATCCTCACCGGCGGGGTAGTTGACCGGATACACCCCGACGGAGCGACCCCCGACCTGTGAGTGCAGTGCATCGATGAATTGCTGGCCGACCGCACCGACACCGGCTGGCTCGTTGGTGGCGCGGGCGAACGTCACCTCAACGTCGGGGCAGGGCGCGGCGGACGCGGGAGCAACAAGGATCGGTGTGCCCAGCAGCGTTGCGCAGATCGTCAGCACTGCGGCACCCAACGAACACACGAGCCGGCGGGCGTTCACGTTCCAATGCTGACATATCGCAACCGAAGCCGACTTCCCAAGTTGCGCGAACAGCGCGGGCGGATCGTCATCGCACCGTTGGTGAGGAGTCTGATCACCGACGCCATCGAGTCCGGAAGCATCCCGCGGCAGCCCGTCGAGGCAACAGCATTGACCATGTTGAGAGCTCTGCGAGAGGCGACTCTCTACATCGCTCGTGCAGACAATCCGAAGCAAGCACGCGACGACGCCGGCGCGGTGATCGACCGGCTGGTCGATTCCCTGCGCGCCTGATATTGCTGCTCAGCCCGGTAATGGTGCCCCCGGCACGACTCGAACGTGCGACCTAGGGATTAGAAGGCCCTTGCTCTATCCACCTGAGCTACGGAGGCAATGCGCAGGTCAGTCTATCCAACAATGGGCGCCATCCCGACTCGCCGACACGACACGCGCGAAAAGCCTTGCACCGCTATCGAAATCAGTTAGTGTATTGACCCTCGACACACGTACAACATCAGCTGGTAAACGGCTGTTAACCGCAACGAGGCGTGTGCACAACGTCGAGGAGTGCCGTTTCAATGGGCGTGGCCATGAGTATGACTGCGCGGTACGCGAGGGCGGGTTCCCAAGCGTTTCGCCTGGTAGCTGATGCCAGGGGTGCCTCCCGGGCGGCTGCCCTGTTGCTGCGCGGCTCACCATTTGCCCTGGGCTGGTTTGCCGGCTGGTTGACGACGGAATTTCCCCCGCATGTGGTGACCGGGCACGCGTTGTCCCGCGTCTCGGCGCCGTCCATCGGTCGCGTGGGCGCCACCTGGGCCGGACAGCGTGCGGAGCAAACGCTCACCGCGGCTCTTGAGGACTCTTTCGGGCCCGGTTACGCCGACCAGGTTTCGCATCCGGCGTGCGAAGAATCGGAGGGCGCGCCGCGCAGCGGGTTGTTAAACCGGCCCGGCCCACACCGCCGGTATGCCGCTGAAACCTCGGACATTTCGTACGGTCCGCGTGGTCGCGACAATTTGCTCGACATCTGGCGACGTCATGACATGGCACCGGGCCGCCGCGCGCCGGTGCTGATCCAGGTCCCGGGCGGGGCGTGGGCCGTCAACGGCAAACGCGGCCAGGCCTACACGCTGATGAGCCGGATGGTGGAACTCGGCTGGATCTGCGTATCGATCGACTACAGCAAGAGCCCGCGCTCCACGTTTCCGGCGCACCTCATCGACGTGAAGCAGGCGATCGCCTGGGTCCGCGAAAACATTGCCGACTACGGCGGCGACCCCAGCTTCATCGCGATCACCGGCGGCTCGGCGGGCGGACACCTCGCCTCGCTGGCCGCGCTGACCCCGAACGACCCACGGTTTCAGCCCGGATTCGAAGACGCCGACACCACGGTTCAGGCGGCGGTGCCCTACTACGGGGTCTACGACTTCACCAACGCCGACACCATGCACGAACTGATGCTGCCGTTCCTCGAGCAGTTCGTGATGCGCGCTCGGTACGCCGACACACCCGAGCGGTTCGAGGCGGCATCGCCGATTTCCTACGTGCACGACGAGGCGCCGCCGTTCTTCGTGCTGCACGGTGAGAAAGACGAGCTGGTTCCCTGCACCCAGGCCCGGACGTTCTGCACGGCAATGCGCGCCGCCGGAGCACCGATCGTGGCGCACGCCGAGCTCGCCAACGCCCACCACGCTTTCGACATCCTGTCCACGGCCCGATCGCGGTTGGCGGCCAACGCCGTCGCCGACTTCTTGGGCATCGTTTACGGGCGGCGGCAGAGCTCGGCGCTCGACTTGTGGTCGCTCTCGGCGCCGTCGGCCAGCTGAGTTGCCCGGATCAACCGCCTGCCACAACCTTTGGTCCGCCAAGCCGGTGCACCCGCTGTAGCGACCGAATCGTGCCTTTCACCAGCGCGTCAACGCGACTAGCGTTGGTGTGTCTATCCGGTTGGCGGAGCTGAGGCAGGAGGCTTGATCGGCGGTGACGAGGTTGACGCGTCGAGTGGATGATCATGGCTGAGTCTGTTGAGGCGGTCGGATTGTCCGACGAGCTCGGACCGGTCGACTATCTGCTGCATCGAGGCGAAGCGAATCCGCGGACCCGGTCGGGGATCATGGCGCTGGAACTGCTCGACACCACCCCGGACTGGGACCGGTTCCGGACCCGCTTCGAGAACGCGTCGCGCAAGGTGCTGCGGCTTCGGCAGAAGGTCGTCGTGCCGACGCTGCCGACGGCCGCACCGCGCTGGGTGGTGGACCCCGATTTCAACCTGGACTTCCACGTCCGCCGGGTCAAGGTGTCCGAGCCGGGCACCCTGCGCGAGGTGTTCGATCTCGCCGAGCTGATCCTGCAGTCGCCGCTGGACATCTCGCGACCGCTGTGGACGGCGACACTGGTAGAGGGTCTGCCCGACGGCCAGGCCGCGACGCTGCTGCACGTCAGCCACGCGGTCACCGACGGCGTCGGCGGTGTGGAGATGTTCGCCGAGATCTATGACCTCGAGCGCGATCCGCCGGCCAGGCCGACTCCGCCGCTGCCCATCCCGCAGGATCTGTCACCCAACGATCTGATGCGCCAGGGCTTCAACCGCCTGCCGTTTGCGATCGTCGGCGGCGTCGCGGGTGCGGTGGCCGGGGCTGTCTCCGCGGCCGGGCGGGCGATCCTGGAACCCGTGTCGACGGTGTCGGGGATCGTGGACTACGCCGTCTCCGGTGTGCGGGTGATCAACCGCGCCGCCGAGCCCTCGCCGCTGCTGCGACGGCGCAGCCTGGCGTCGCGTACCGAAGCGATCGACATCCGGCTCTCCGATTTGCACAGGGCGGCCAAAGCCGGTGGCGGTTCGATCAATGATGCGTATCTGGCGGGTCTGTCCGGCGCCCTGCGGCGCTACCACCAGGCACTCGGCGTGCCGATCAGCACGCTGCCGATGGCGGTGCCGGTCAGCCTGCGGGCCGATGCCGACACGGCCGGCGGCAATCGGTTCACCGGCGTCAACTTGGCGGCTCCGCTGGGCACCGCCGATCCGGTGTCGCGGATGAAGAAGATTCGCGCCCAGATGACCCAGCGCCGTGACGAGCCCGCGATGAACATCATCGGATCCATGGCGCCGGTGCTCAGTGTGTTGCCGTCGGCGGTGCTGGAGGGGATCACCGGCTCGGTGGTCGGGTCCGATGTGCAGGCCAGCAATGTCCCGGTCTATCCGGGCGATACCTATATTGCTGGTGCAAAAGTTTTGCGGCAGTACGGCATTGGCCCACTGCCTGGTGTGGCGATGATGGTGGTACTGATTTCACGAGGGGGGTGGTGCACCATCACCGTGCGCTATGACAGGGCGGCCGTGCAGAAGGAGGCGTTGTTCGCCCAATGTCTGTTGGAGGGCTTCGACGAGATTCTCGCGCTGGCGGGTGATCCGGCGCCGCGGGCGGTGCCGGCATCGTTCACCGAACAAGCCGATGCGGCATCTCGATCGGTGTCGGGCTCATGAGCCGCGCCGGAGAAAGCCAGAAGTCAACGCCGGCAAAGGATTTACGCTTGCCCGGTTCGGTCGCGGAGATCCTCGCCAGTCCCGCCGGCTCCAAGATCGGCGCCTTTTTCGATCTGGACGGGACCCTGGTCGCTGGCTTCACCGCGGTCATCCTCACCCAGGAGCGGTTGAGGCGGCGCGACATGGGAGTGGGGGAGCTGCTCAGCATGGTTCAGGCCGGCCTGAACCACACGCTCGGGCGCATCGAGTTCGAAGACCTGATCGGCAAGGCCTCCGCGGCGCTGGCCGGGCGACTCATCGACGACTTGGAGGAGATCGGTGAGCGGCTGTTCGTGCAGCGGATCGAGTCACGCATCTACCCGGAGATGCGTGAGCTGGTGCGGGCGCACGTCGCGCGCGGCCACACCGTGGTGCTCAGCTCGTCGGCGCTGACCATTCAGGTCAATCCGGTGGCCCGTTTTCTCGGAATCGCGAACACGCTCACCAACAAATTCGAGACCAACGAGGACGGGTTGCTCACCGGCGGTGTCGTGGAGCCGATCCTTTGGGGCCCGGGCAAAGCTGCTGCAGTACAACGATTTTCAGCGGAAAACGGCATCGATCTCAAGGACAGCTACTTCTACGCTGACGGCGACGAGGACGTCGCGCTGATGTATTTGGTCGGCAATCCGCGGCCGACCAATCCCGAAGGCAAGATGGCCGCCGTCGCCAAGCGCCGCGGCTGGCCGATTCTGAGATTCTCCAGCCGCGGCCCGGTCGGTATCCGCCGGCAGGTGCGCACACTTGCCGGGCTCGGCTCGATTGTGCCCGTCGGGGCCGGCGCAGTGGCGATGGGTGTGCTGACCGGTAGCCGGCGGCGGGGCGCCAACTTCTTTACCTCCAACTTTTCCCAGACGGTGCTCGCGACCACCGGAGTACACGTCAATGTCGTCGGGAAAGAGAATCTGACCGCGCAACGTCCGGCCGTCTTTATCTATAACCACCGCAACCAGGTCGACCCCGTCATCGCCGGTGCGCTGGTGAGTGACAACTGGGTTGCGGTGGCCAAGAAGGAACTGCAAAAGAACCCGATCATGGCGCTGCTCGGCAAGGCGTTGGACGGTGTGTTCATCGACCGCGACGATCCGGAGGCCGCGCTCGAGACGATGCGCATCGTCGAAGAGAGAGCCAAGAACGGACTGTCGATTCTGATGGCTCCTGAAGGAACCCGGCTCGATACCACCGAGGTCGGTCCCTTCAAGAAAGGGCCGTTCCGTCTCGCGATGGCGGCGGGGATCCCGATCGTGCCCATCGTGATTCGGAATGCGGAGATCGTCGCTGCCCGAAACTCCGTCACGATCAACCCGGGCACGGTTGACGTCGCGGTGTTCCCGCCGATTCCGGTGACGGACTGGACAGTTGAGACGCTGCCGGATCGCATCGCGGAGGTGCGCCAGCTGTATCTGGACACTTTGGCCAATTGGCCGGTCGACGAACTGCCCGAGGTCGACCTGTACGCCGAGGAAAAAGCGGTGAAGAGAGCCCGTGCCAAGCCGGCTGCGAAAAACGCGCCGGCTGCGAAAAAGGCGCCGGCTGCGAAAAAGGCCCCGGCGAAAAAGGCCCCTGCGAAAAAGGCCGCGGCCAAGAAGGCCAGGCCCAAAAAAGCGGCGTCCAAGCCCGCAGCCAAATCGCAACCGGCCCAGCCGAATCCGAACGACTCCGAGGTCGCGCTCAAAGACGGTGAAGCGCCGCAGTCCGGCGCGGACCAGCCCGGCAGCACCGAGTCGACATCTCTGCCCAGAGGGCGCACGTGACACAACCGGCCGCAACTACCAGCGCAGTCCTGACCGCGCAAGATTCGCTGGTGTTGGCGTCCATGGAGTCCGGCGTCGAAACGCAGCTGGTGATGGATTGGCTCGGCCAGCAGAGAGCCCGCAATCCGGATGTGAAGCTCGACGTGCTCAAACTGCCCCCGGCCGACGCGCCGCAGGCCGCGCTGAATCTGCTGGTGGATCGGCTCGAGTCCGGAGAAGACCGATCGATTGTGCCGGTCAGGGTCTTCTGGCTACCGGCACCCGATCGCGGCAGGGCCGCGAAGCTGGCAGGGTTGCTTCCCGGCTGGGATCCCTACCACCCCAATCAACGTCGGCAGCGCCACATCGTGCGCAAGGATCGGCACCGGGCCCGGGTGGTGGCCGGCGAGGCGGCCAAGGTGTCCGAACTCCGCCAGCAGTGGCGCGACACCACCGTCGGGGAGGACGAGCGCGATTTCGCCCAGTTCGTCGCGCGCCGTGCTCTTTTGGCGTTGGAACGCGCCGAGTATCGGATCCTCGGGCCGCAGTACAAATCCCCGCGATTGCTGAAGCCGGAGATCTTGGCGTCCAGCCGGTTTCGCGCGGGCCTGAAGAAGATTCCGGATGCCGGCGTCGACGAAGCGGGCAAGATGCTCGACGAATTGGCCACCGGATGGAGCCGGGTGTCCGTCGACCTGGTTTCCGTTCTGGCCAAGCTGATTTGCCGCGGATTCGATCCGGAGATCGACTACGACGCGTTTCAGGTCGCGGCGATGCGCAACGGGCTGGAAGTTCATCCGGCGGTGCTGCTGTTCTCGCACCGGTCCTACATCGACGGCGCGGTGGTGCCGGTGGCGATGCAGGAAAACCGGTTGCCGCCGGTGCATGTGTTCGCCGGTATCAACCTGTCATTCGGATTGATGGGGCCGTTACTGCGGCGCTCCGGCGTCATCTTCATCCGCCGCGACATCGCCAACAACCCGCTCTACAAGTACGTGCTGCGCGAATACGTCGGCTACATCGTCGAGAAGCGATTCAATCTGAGCTGGTCCATCGAAGGCACTCGTTCGCGCACCGGCAAGATGCTGCCACCCAAGCTCGGTCTGATGTCCTATGTGGCCGACGCCTATTTGGATGGCCGCAGCGAAGACATTCTGCTGCAACCGGTTTCGATCGGTTTCGACCAGTTGCACGAGACCGCCGAGTACGCCGCCTACGCCCGCGGCGGAGAAAAGACACCCGAAGGCGTGCTATGGCTGTACAACTTCATCAAGGCCCAGGGCGAACGCAACTACGGCAAGATCTATGTCCGCTTCCCCGAAGCGGTCTCGATGCGGCAGTACCTCGGTCCGTCGCACGGGACGTTGGCCCAAGATAACGACGCTAAACGGCTTGCGCTGCAAAAGATGTCGTTCGAAGTCGCGTGGCGGATCCTGCGCGCGACCCCGGTGACGGCGACGGGTTTGGTGTGCGCGTTGCTGCTCACCACGCGCGGCGCGGCCCTCACCCTCGACCAACTGCACCACACGTTGCAGGACTCACTGGACTACCTCGAGCGTAAGAACACCCCGGTGTCGACGAGCGCGCTGCGGCTGCGCACCCGCGACGGGGTGCGTGCAGCCGTCGACGCACTGTCCAACGGACACCCGATCACCCGCGTCGACAGTGGCCGCGAGCCGGTGTGGCTCATCGCGCCCGACAAGCAGCACGCCGCGGCGTTCTACCGGAACTCGGTCATCCACGCCTTCTTGGAGACCTCGATCGTCGAACTGGCCCTGGCTCACGCCAGGCACACCGAAGGCGATCGCATCGAGGCTTTCTGGGCTCAGGCGATGCGGCTGCGCGATCTGCTGAAGTTCGACTTCTACTTCGCCGATTCCGCGGCATTCCGCGACAACATCGCCGAAGAGATGGCGTGGCATGACGACTGGGAAGCCCACGTCGCCGCCGGCGGCGAGGAGATCGACGCGATGCTGTTTGCCAAGCGGCCGTTGATGTCCGACGCGATGCTGCGGGTGTTCTTCGAGGCCTACGAGATCGTCGCCGACGTGTTGCGCGATGCGCCGGCGGATATCGGGCAGAAGGAACTCACCGATTTGGCGCTCGGGGTCGGCCGGCAATACGTGGCACAGACCCGGGTGCGCAGCAGCGAATCGGTGTCGACCCTGCTGTTCGCGACCGCGCTTCAGGTCGTCGCCTATCAGGATCTGATCGCACCGGCCGCGGATCTGACCGAACGCCGGATCGCCTTCCGGCGGGAATTGCGGGCGATTCTGCGGGATTTCAGCTACGTCGAGCAAATCGCGCGCAACCAATTCGTCGCCCGCGAATACCAAGCGCGTCAGCAGCGCACCGCCCGCCAGGCCGGGTAGCGCGGGCGGTGCGGGTGCCCGCCCATACCCTGGACGCATGACGGTTGGCCAGTCCGCAGCCAAGGCCCGCGATCTGGTGTGGCCGCTGCTCACCGGCGTCGCGGTGCTGGCCGGCTGCACGGCGGCCGGCATCGGGGCGTTATCGCTGGCCGACGCGCTGACCGCCACCGGATTGCCCGATCCGGGCCCGGCGACGACGCTGGGCCTGCCGTTCGTCCGGGCGGCGGGCGAGATCGCCGCGGTGCTTGCGGTGGGGTCGTTCCTCTTCGCGGCGTTCCTGGTGCCGCCGCAGAAGTCCGGCGTGCTCGACGCCGGCGGCTACCGCGCCCTCCGAGTGGGGACCGTCGCGTCGGGCGGATGGGCCGTGTGCGCCTTCCTGCTGATCCCGCTGACCATTTCCGATGTATCCGGTCACCGGCTGTCCGAGCAGCTCAATCCGTTGCGGCTCTGGTCGCTGGCCAGCCTGGTCGGCACTGCTTCGGCGTGGCGCTGGACGGCCGTCCTGGCCGCGGTGGTGACGCTGGCCAGTTTGGCGGTGCTGCGCTGGTCATGGACCCCGCTGCTGGTCGCCGGGGCGGTGGTCACCCTGATCCCGCTGGGGCTGACCGGCCACTCGTCGGCCGGCGGCGCGCACGACCTGGCCACCAACAGCCTTCTGATCCACCTCGTCGCCGCCAGCCTGTGGGCCGGTGGGCTGCTGGCTCTGCTCGCTCACGCGCTGCGCGGCGGCGACCATCTCGCCCTTGCGGCCCGGCGCTTCTCGGCCATCGCCCTGTGGTGCTGGGTCGCCATGGCGCTCAGCGGTGTGATGAACGCCCTGGTGCGGGTGTTGCCGTCGGACCTGCTGACCACGACGTATGGGCGGCTGGTGCTGGCCAAGTTCGTCGCACTGTGTGCACTGGGCGTCCTGGGCTGGCGTCAGCGGCGCGCCGGAGTCGTTGCGCTGCAAGATGATCCCCAGAAGCGCAGTGTCCTGGTACGGCTGGCGCTCGTCGAGGCTGCCCTGTTCGGCGTGACGTTCGGTATCGCCGTCGGGCTGGGCCGCACCCCGCCGCCGCCGCCACCGCTGCGGCTTCCGTCGATTCCGGAGGCCGAGATCGGCTATGACTTCGACGGCCCGCCGACGGTGGCACGCATCCTGTTCGACTGGCGCTTCGATCTGGTTTTCGGCACGGCGGCGATCGTTTTGGCCGCGCTGTATGTGGCGGCGGTGCTGCGGCTGCGCCGCCGCGGCGATCACTGGCCGTCCGGCCGCATCGCGGCGTGGCTGCTGGGCTGCCTGACCCTGCTGTTCGTGACGTCGTCGGGGGTCGGCCGCTACATGCCGGCGATGTTCAGCATGCACATGGCCGCTCACATGGGTCTGTCGATGATGGTGCCGATCCTGCTGGTGCTGGGCGGGCCGGTCAGCCTCGCGTTGCGGGCGTTGCCGGCCGCCGGTCGCGATGATCCGCCGGCGATGCGGGAATGGCTGTTGGCCGCGCTGCACAGCCGGCTGTCGCAGGTTCTGACCAATCCGATCGTGGCCACGGTGTTGTTCATCGCGGGCTTCTACGGCCTGTACTTCGGAAGCATCTTCGACAACGCGGTGGGCAGTCACGCCGGGCATCTGGCGATGAATGTGCATTTCCTGGTCAGCGGCTACCTGTTCTATTGGGTGGTGATCGGCGTGGACCCCACCCCGCGGCCGATCCCACCGCTCGCCAAGGTGGGCGTGGTGTTCGCCTCCCTGCCCATGCACGCGTTCTTCGGTGTGGAACTGATGGGCACCCCGACCGTGCTCGGGGAGGCCTACTACCGGTCACTGGGCTTGAGTTGGCATACCGATCTGCTGGGTGATCAACGCTTGGGCGGCGGAATCGCTTGGGCGGCAGGGGAAGTGCCGCTCGTGATCGTCATGCTCGCGTTGCTCGTGCAGTGGGCCCGCAGCGACGCACGAACCGCGCGGCGTCTTGACCGGGCGGCCGACCGAAACGACGACGCCGACCTGACCGCTTACAACGCCATGCTGGCCGAAATGGCCCGCGGGGGCGGACCGAAGCCGGCGTCACAGGGTCCCCCGGCCGCGGAGTGATCCCGCGTAGCGGCTTATCCCCAGTCGCGTCTTTTTGCACAGGCTCGCCGCGCAACGGCTGAGAACGGACCGGATTGCCGACGACTCGTCGGTGCCTCGGCGCTCAATGAGCACCAAGCAAGAGCGCTACCTGAGACACCTGCGAAAGGAAATTGAGCCCATGTTCGAAACCTCGCTGACCGTCGTCGGTCACATCGTCAACGACCTGCAGCGCCGCAAGGTCGGCAATCAGGAACTCATCAAGTTCCGGGTGGCCAGCAATTCACGCCGGCGCACCGGTGACGGCAGTTGGGAGCCGGGAAATTCGCTGTTCATCACCGTCAACTGCTGGGGAAAGCTGGTCACCGGGGTCGGTGCCGCGCTGGGCAAGGGTGCACCGGTGATCGTGGTGGGCCACGTCTACACCAGCGAGTACGAGGACCGCGACGGCAATCGCCGTTCGTCGCTGGAGATGCGAGCGACGTCGGTCGGCCCGGATCTGTCTCGCGCGATCGTGCGCATCGAGAAGCCCGGCTACACCGGTCCCGACGCGGAACCGCCGGCTGCTGTCGTGGGCGAAGGCGAGCCGGCGGCCGACGACGACTCGGCGGAGTCCGGCGACGGCGCCGCGGACGGCAGCCCGCTATCCCTGTCGGCTTAGCTGAGGGTCGGGCGTCCGGTTCCACCTGTTCGGTGATGCCTAGGATGGTCCGCGAGATCCTTCTCAAGAACCAGAAAGGCAAAACCGCGGCATGGCTGAGTTCATCTACACGATGAAAAAGGTCCGCAAGGCGCACGGCGACAAAGTGATCCTGGACGACGTCACGTTGAGCTTCTTCCCGGGCGCCAAGATCGGTGTCGTCGGTCCTAACGGCGCCGGTAAGTCGAGCGTCTTGCGGATCATGGCCGGTCTGGACAAGCCGAACAATGGCGAGGCATTCCTGGCCAACGACGCCACGGTCGGCATCCTGCAACAGGAGCCGGCGCTCAACGAGGAGAAGACCGTTCGCGGCAACGTGGAGGAGGGCTTGGGCGAGATCAAGGTCAAGCTCGACCGCTTCAACGAGGTTGCCGAGCTGATGGCCACCGACTACTCCGACGAGTTGATGGAGGAGATGGGCCGGCTGCAAGAGGACCTGGACCATGCCGACGCGTGGGACCTGGACTCGCAGCTGGAGCAGGCGATGGACGCGCTGCGCTGCCCGCCGCCCGACGATCCGGTGACCAACCTGTCCGGTGGTGAGCGCCGCCGGGTGGCGCTGTGCAAGCTGCTGCTGTCCAAGCCCGACCTGCTGCTGCTCGACGAGCCGACCAACCACCTGGACGCCGAAAGCGTGCAGTGGCTCGAAGCGCATCTCGCCGCCTACGCCGGAGCGATCCTGGCCGTCACCCACGACCGTTACTTCCTGGACAACGTCGCCGAATGGATCCTGGAACTCGACCGGGGCCGGGCTTATCCCTACGAAGGCAACTACTCGACCTACCTGGAGAAAAAGGCCGAGCGGCTTTCGGTGCAAGGGCGCAAAGACGTCAAGCTGCAAAAGCGGCTGCAAGACGAGCTGGCCTGGGTGCGCTCCGGGGCGAAGGCCCGGCAGGCGAAGAGCAAGGCCCGGCTGCAGCGCTACGAGGAGATGGCCACCGAGGCGGAGAAGACGCGCAAGCTCGATTTCGAGGAGATCCAGATCCCCGTCGGGCCACGACTGGGCAACGTGGTTGTCGAGGTCGAACATCTCGACAAGGGCTTCGACGGACGCACCCTGATCAAGGACCTGTCCTTCACCTTGCCGCGCAATGGCATCGTCGGCGTCATCGGCCCCAACGGCGTCGGCAAGACCACGCTGTTCAAAACCATCGTGGGGCTCGAGGAGCCGGACAGCGGCACGGTCAAGGTCGGTGAGACGGTCAAGCTGAGCTACGTCGACCAGGCCCGCGCGGGCATCGATCCGAAGAAAAACGTCTGGGAAGTCGTCTCGGATGGCCTGGACTACATCGTGGTCGGACAAACCGAAGTCCCGTCCCGGGCCTACGTGTCGGCGTTCGGATTCAAGGGTCCCGATCAGCAGAAGCCCGCCGGAGTGCTGTCCGGTGGCGAGCGCAACCGGCTGAACCTCGCGCTGACGCTCAAGCAGGGTGGCAACCTGATCCTGCTCGACGAGCCCACCAACGACCTCGACGTCGAAACACTCGGTTCGCTGGAGAACGCGCTCGAACAATTCCCCGGCTGCGCGGTGGTGATTTCGCACGACCGCTGGTTCCTCGACCGCACCTGCACGCACATCCTGGCGTGGGAGGGCGACGACGACAACGAGGCCAAGTGGTTCTGGTTCGAAGGCAACTTCGGCGCATATGAGGAAAACAAGGTGGAGCGACTTGGAGCCGACGCGGCGCGGCCGCACCGGGTAACCCACCGCAAGCTCACGCGGGACTAGTGTCAGCTTTGCCAGCTGCCCCGCGACGACGCGCCCGGTTCGGTCGCCGAAGAGTGCGGCGACTCGGCGTAGTGCCATCCGTCCTGAGTGGGGAGCTAACGGCATGACGATCGGTTCCGGACCGAAGCAGGAAACGACGCCGTGGACCGCATTCACCAAAATGTCGGACATTCCCGAGTGGATCCCGAAGGCCTACATCGAGACCTATCGCGGCCCGCACGATAAGGAGCCCGGAACCCTCGAAACCGGTGTCGTCGACCTGACCATCCCCGCCACCATCGTCAGCCCGGCGTTGCTGGGCGCGCACTACCGGCTCGGCCGGCACCGCCCGCACGGCGAAAGCTGCGTCGCCGTCTACCCGCCCGATGATCCCGCGGGCTTCGGGCCCGCGCTGCAGGTCGTCACCGACCACGGCGGCATGCTGATGGATTCCGTCACGGTGCTATTGCACCGGCTCGGCGTCTCCTACACGGCCCTGATGACCCCGGTGTTCGACGTGCAGCGCGACGCGTCGGGTGAGCTGCTCAGCATCGAGCCGAAAGCCCCCGGGACACCGCAATACGTGGGCGAGGCCTGGATCCACATCCAGTTCGTGCCATCCGTCGATACCAAGGCGCTCGCCGAGGTCGAAAGGGTACTGCCCAAAGTCCTCAGCGACGTCCAGCAGGTGGCCGCCGACGCAGCAGCGATCATCGCCGCCCTGAGCAACCTGGCCGCCGACGTCGAGACCAACGTCGGCGGCCGCTTCTCGGCGCCCGACCGCGAAGATGTGGCGGCGCTGCTGCGCTGGCTGGGCAACGGGAATTTCCTGCTGCTGGGCTACCAGCGTTGCCGGGTGCATGACGGTCGGGTCTCCGGCGACGGGACAAGCGATCTCGGCGTGATGCGCAGCCGCACCGTTTCCCGCCCGCGGCTGACCGACGACGACAAATTGCTGGTGCTGGCCCAGGCCACCGTCGGCAGCTATCTGCGCTACGGGGCATATCCCTATGCCATCGGGGTTCGCGAATACGTCGACGACGGCGTGCTCGAGCACCGCTTCGTCGGGCTGTTCACCGTCGCCGCGATGAATGCGGACGTGCTGGAGATCCCGTCGATCTCGCGCCGGGTCCGCGAGGCGCTGGCGATGGCGGACAGCGACCCCGTCCACCCGGCCCAGCTGATCCTCGACGTGATCCAGACCGTGCCGCGCTCGGAGCTGTTCACCCTCAGCGGCGAACGGCTTTTCACGATGGCCAAAGCCGTGGTCGATCTGGGGTCCCAACGGCGAGCGTTGTTGTTCCTGCGCGCCGACCGGCTGCGCTACTTCGTCTCCTGCCTGGTCTACGTGCCCCGCGATCGCTACACCACAGCCGTGCGATTGCAGATCGAGGACATCCTGGTTCGTGAATTCGGCGGGACGCGACTGGAATTCACCGCGCGAGTCAGTGAATCACCTTGGGCGCTCATGCATTTCATGGTGCGACTGCCGGAAGATGCCGGGCCGGTCGACGTCTCCGAGAACAACCGGATCCGAATCCAGGCGCTGGTCAGCGAGGCCGCGCGCACCTGGTCCGACCGGCTCATCGCCGCCGCGCCCACCGGCACCGTGACCCACGCTGACGCCGAGCACTACGCCGGCGCATTCGCCGAGGCCTACAAGTCGGCCGTCACCCCCGAGGATGCCATCGACCAGATCGCCATCATCAAAGAGCTGACCGATGATTCCGTCAAGCTGGTGTTCTCCGATCGCGGGGACGGCCTGGCCCAGTTGAACTGGTTTCTGGGTGGACACAGCGCGTCGCTGAGCCAGCTGCTGCCGATGCTGCAGAGCATGGGCGTCGTCGTCCTCGAGGAGCGCCCGTTCACGGTCACCCGGCCGGACGAATTGCCGGTGTGGATCTACCAATTCCGGATCTCGCCGCACCCGACCATCCACCTGGCGCAGACGCAAGCCGAGCGGGACGCGATGGCCGAACGTTTCGCCGACGCGGTCACCGCGATTTGGCACGGCCGGGTCGAAATCGACCGCTTCAACGAGCTGGTGATGCGCGCCGGCCTCACCTGGCAGCAGGTCGTGCTGGTGCGCGCCTACGCAAAGTACTTGCGGCAGGCCAACTTCCCCTACAGTCAGTCCTACATCGAATCTGTGCTCAATGAGCACGCCTCGACCGCGCGATCACTCGTGACGCTGTTTGAAGCGCTGTTCGATCCCACGACCTCGGGATCGCCCAGCAGCGACGCGCAAACGGCCGCCGCCGCGGTCGCCGCGGACATCGACGCGCTGGTCAGCCTGGATACCGACCGCATCCTGCGTGCCTTCGCGTCACTGGTGCAGGCCACCTTGCGCACCAATTACTTTGTGACACACGAGGGTTCGGCCCGGGCCCGCAATGTTTTGGTGATCAAGCTGGATGCCCAACTGGTCGACGAGCTTCCGCTGCCGCGGCCCAAGTACGAGATCTTCGTATATTCACCCCGGGTCGAGGGCGTGCACCTGCGGTTCGGCCCGGTGGCCCGCGGCGGGCTGCGCTGGTCGGACCGGCGCGACGACTTCCGCACCGAGATCCTGGGTCTGGTCAAGGCGCAGGCGGTGAAGAACGCCGTCATCGTGCCGGTCGGGGCCAAGGGCGGGTTCGTCCTCAAGCGGCCGCCGCTGCCCACCGGTGACGCCGCGGCCGACCGCGATGCGACCCGCACCGAAGGTGTCGCCTGCTATCAGCTCTTCATCTCCGGATTGCTCGATGTCACCGACAACGTCGACCATTCAACCGGACACGTCAGCCCGCCACCGCAGGTGATACGTCGCGACGGCGACGACGCCTACCTGGTGGTGGCCGCGGACAAGGGCACCGCCACTTTCTCCGACATCGCCAACGACGTCGCCAAGTCCTACGGCTTCTGGCTGGGCGATGCGTTCGCGTCCGGCGGTTCGGTCGGCTACGACCACAAGGCCATGGGCATCACCGCGAAGGGCACCTGGGAAGCCGTCAAACGACACTTCCGCGAGATGGGCGTAGACACCCAGACCGAGGACTTCACGGTCGTCGGCGTCGGCGACATGAGCGGCGACGTGTTCGGCAACGGCATGCTGCTGAGCAAGCACATCCGGTTGATCGCCGCCTTCGATCACCGGCACATCTTCTTGGACCCGGACCCCGATGCCGCGACATCGTGGCCGGAACGCCAGCGGATGTTCGACCTGCCGCGCTCCAGCTGGGAGGACTACGACAAGTCGCTGATCAGCGAGGGCGGCGGGGTGTACAGCCGCGAGCAGAAGGCCATCCCGGTCAGCCCGCAGGTGCGCCAGGCGCTCGACATCGACGACGAGGTCAGCGAGATGGCCCCGCCGAACCTGATCAAGGCGATCCTGCTCGCACCGGTGGATCTGCTGTTCAACGGCGGTATCGGCACCTACATCAAAGCCGAAACCGAGTCCGACGCCGATGTGGGCGACCGCGCCAACGACCCGGTGCGGGTCAACGGAAACCAGTTGCGCGCCAAGGTGATCGGCGAGGGTGGCAACCTCGGCGTGACGGCCTTGGGCCGCGTCGAGTTCGACCTGACCGGCGGGCGGATCAATACCGACGCGATGGACAACTCCGCCGGTGTGGACTGCTCCGACCACGAGGTCAACATCAAGATCCTGATCGACCGGCTAGTCACCGCCGGCAAGGTCAAGGCCGATGAGCGCACACCGCTGTTGGAGTCGATGACCGACGAGGTCGCCCAACTGGTGCTCACCGACAACGAGGACCAGAACGATCTGATGGGCACCAGCCGCGCCAACGCCGCCAGCCTGCTTCCGGTGCACGCGATGCAGATCAAGTACCTCGAAGAACACGGCATCGACCGCGAACTGGAAGCGCTGCCGTCGGAGAAGGAGATCGCGCGGCGAGCCGAAGCCGGCATCGGGCTCACCTCTCCCGAACTCTGCACGCTGATGGCCCACGTCAAGCTGCTCCTCAAGGAGGAGATGCTGACCACCGAACTGCCCGAGCAGGACGTCTTCAAGTCCCGGTTGCCCCGTTATTTCCCGACACAGTTGCGGGAACGGTTCACTCCGGAGATCCGCACCCACCAGCTGCGCCGCGAAATCGTCACGACGATGTTGATCAACGACCTGGTTGACGCCGCCGGCATCAGCTACGCGTACCGGATCGCCCAGGACGTCGGTGTCGGGCCGATCGACGCGGTACGGACCTGGGTCGCCACCGATGCGATCTTTGGCATCGAGCACATCTGGCGGGGCATCCGTGCGGCGGACATCCCGGTCGCGCTGTCGGACCGGATGACCCTGGATACCCGACGGCTGATCGACCGTGCCGGACGCTGGCTGCTCAACTACCGTCCGCAACCGTTGGCCGTGGGCGCCGAGATCAACCGGTTCGCCGCCAAGGTCAAAGCGCTGACGCCGCGGATGTCGGAGTGGCTGCGCGGTGACGACAAGGCCATCGTCGAACAGGAAGCCGGAGCGTTTGCCGCCGAGGGTGCTCCCGAAGACCTGGCCTACCTGGTAGCGGCCGGCCTATACCGCTTCAGCCTGCTCGACATCATCGACATCGCCGACATCACCGAGACCGACACCGCCGACGTCGCCGACACGTATTTCGCGCTGATGGACCGGCTGGGCACCGACGGCCTGCTCACCGCGATATCCGCGCTGCCGCGATACGACCGTTGGCATTCGTTGGCGCGCCTGGCAATTCGTGACGACATCTACGCATCGCTGCGGTCGCTATGTCTCGACGTGTTGGCCGCGGGGGAGCCGGACGAAAGCGGGGAAGAGAAGATCGTCGAGTGGGAACACATCAGCGCCTCCCGGGTCCAGCGGGCGCAGCGCACGCTCACCGAAATCTACGAAAGCGGCGCTACGGATCTCGCGACGCTGTCGGTGGCCGCGCGACAGATCCGCCGCATGACCCAAACCAGTGGGCGGGGGACGTCGGGGTGAGCATCGGGTACGTCGCACCCGTGCCGGTGCGCTGGTCGGACATCGACATGTACCAGCATGTCAACCACGCCACGATGGTCACCATCCTCGAAGAGGCGCGGGTCCCGTTCCTCACGGACCCGTTCGGCGCCGACATCACCACGATCGGGCTGCTGATCGCCGACGTGCGGGTGACCTACAAGGATCAGCTGCGGTTGGCGGATTCGCCTCTGCAGGTGACTATTTGGACCAAGCGACTGCGAGCGGTCGACTTCACACTGGGCTACGAAGTGCGTTCGGTGAACGCCGATCCGGAATCCAGGCCTGCCGTCATCGCCGAGTCGCAGTTGGCCGCGGTTCACATCGAGGAGCAGCGGCTGGTGCGACTCTCGCCAAATCATCGGGAGTATTTGCAACGGTGGCTGCGTTAGCTGAGCGTGGATTATGGCTGGGCCCGGCATCGATGGAGGCCCACCGTACCGATCTGGCTGCGTTCGTCGATCATGCGGCACGCCTCGACGACGCCGCGGTGATACGGCTTCGCGCCCGATCTTCCGGCTTGCTAACGGCTTGGATGGCAACCGGATTCGACGTGCTGGCCAGCCGGGTTGTGGTGGGCAAGGTGCGGCCCGAGGACATGACGGTCGCCGCGGACGGGTTGGCGCGCGGGCTGGCCGGAATGGACGACACGGGCTACGTCGATCCGGGGTTCGCCATGGACTCGTCGTGGCGCAGCGCACTGCCCCCGGAATCCGGCTTCACCTACCTCGATGACGTGCCGGCCCAGGTGATGCTGGACCTGGCGCAACGCGGCGCGCAGCTCGCCAAGGAACACAGCAGCTCGCATGGTCCGCCGGCCTCGCTGCTCGACCAGGAGGTGATCCGGGTCAGCTCGGCCGACACCAGCGTGGGACTGCCGATGCGTTGTGTGTTCGCTTTGACCGCAATGGGTTTCCTGCCGCAGTCAAGGGATGCAATCGACGCGAGCGAAATGATCCGGGTTCGGACACTTCCGGCGTGGTTGCGTCTCGACGCCAGGTTCGGTTCGGTCTATCGCCGCCGCGGTCAAGCGGCGCTGGTGCTGCGCTGAGCGGTGCGTCAGGCCCCGTACTGCAACCACAACGGCAAAGCCGAATCCAGGTAGTCCATGAACTTCTTGAGCCCCACCCGGTATTGGCCGAACCCGTACGGATCTTCGGCATATTCGGGAAACGCGATGCCCAGCCCGAACAGCCCGGGCGCAAGGATTCCGTTTCTCGGGTTGTAGTCCAGCTGGCCCCATTGCGGCGTCTCGGGCAGCTTTCTGCGCTCGAAGCCGACGGTATAGACCACGCGATCGCATTGCGCGAGTTTGTCGTCGAATTCCGGGCTTGATACCCAGCACCTGTCGAGTCGTTCCGGGTAGACGCCGTCGATGTTTTCCCGGGCCCACGTGGCTGCCCGGCCCTTGAGGCCGGTATCGTCGAAAAGGATCCAATCATCCAGATAGACAGCATATTTCAGCGGTCCTTGGTAGAAATTGATCACCCGCTTGACGGGATGGCTCAGCAGATTGGGCAACACGATCATCGACGAGTGCGACGAGCCGAACACGGCCACCGTCGAACCGTCGAGCGACTGCTCGGCGAGCCGGTCGGGATCCAGCGCGACCTCCACCGCAATCTCGTCCAGGCCAGCGTATGCAAGCGTCTTGGGAACCGCGCCGACGGCCAGAATCACATTGTCGGAGAAGACTTCTTGTTGCTCTGTTTGGATTCGCCACTGCCGATTACCCAAATGCAACGATGTCGCCGTCGCTTGCAAGACATGCACCCGCTCACGCAGGTGCTGCGTAATCCACACCAAGGGATCTGCGACCAGGTCAAGGGCGCACGTGTCGTCCGGGTCGACATGGTGCAGCGGCAATGCCGGTGCCTCCGAGAACCGGAACGCCGAGGAGCCATTCAGGAAACTCAGGAAGGTCTCGGCGATGGTGTTACTCGATACCGACCGCCACTTCTGGCCGAGATCGCCTGCCGCAAAAGCAGGATCAATCCAGGCGATCTTGTCCGCCGCGATGCCCTGATCTAAAAGCCTTCCCACCGCGGCAATTCCGGCGGGGCCGGCTCCGACGACTGCCCACGCATATGCTGCCATGTAACACATATAGGCCAGCGCGGGCCGCGGCGCGAATCGCCCGACGGCCCGAAGCTAGACCAACCAGGCCACCGTGTCGGTCGGCAACTGGCCGTCGACCAACGGCGCACTGGCGAAAATGAGTTCGCCGGCGGGCAGCGGCATCGGACGCTTTCCGGTGTTCAGCGCGCACACCAGACCGCCGGTGCTGCGCCGGAATACCAGCGCGTCGGGCGTTGCCGTCAGCCACTCCAGCTCGACGCCGTCGAATTCGGCACGGTCCCTGCGCAATTTGAGCGCGGTGCGGAAAAACGACAATGTCGAGTTGGGATCGGCGTCCTGCTTTTCCACCGTCAGCGATGCCCAATCCGCGGGCATCGGCAACCAGGTGTCGGGCGAGCTGGAGAATCCGAACGGGGGAGCCTCGCCCGACCACGGCAACGGAACCCGGCATTTGTCGCGGCCCCGCTCGGTGTGCCCCGAGCGTTCCCACGTCGGGTCCTGCAGCACCTCGTCGGGCAGGTCCAACACGTCGGGCAGGCCCAGCTCCTCGCCGTTGTAGATGAACACAGTGCCCGGCAGGGCGAGCATCACCATCGACATGGCACGCGCGCGGCGCAGCCCGATCTCGCCGCCGCCGTACCGGGTGACCTCACGTCCCACGTCATGGTTGGACAGCGTCCAGGTCGGTATGGCGTCGTGGATCGCGATGGCCTCCATCGAATTCTGGATCGCGTCATGGATCTGGCCCGCGTCGAAGTCGATCTTGGTCAGCCGGAAGTTGAAACCGAGGTGTAGTTCGTCGGGCCGCAGATACTCGGCCCACAGGAGGTTGTCCATCACCCACACCTCGCCGATGGTCACCGCGTCGGGAAAGTCGTCGACGATCTTGCGGATGCCGCGGTGGATCTCGTGCACGCTCGGGTGGTTGAACCGTGGGTCGTCGTCGCTGTGACTCAGAATTTTGATGTCGTCCTTCGCGTCGGGCAGGCCGGGCGGCTTGGCCATCCCGTGCGCCACGTCGATGCGGAAGCCGTCCACGCCGCGTTCCAGCCAGAACCGCAGCGACTTCTCGAAGTCGTCGAAGACCTCGCGATTCTCCCAGTTCAGGTCCGGCTGCTCGGTGTCGAAGAGGTGCAGGTAGTACTGGCCGGGATTGCCGTCCGGTTCGACCACCCGCGTCCAGGCCGACCCGCCGAACACCGAGGTCCAGTTGTTGGGCGGCAGCGCCCCGTCAGGGCCGACACCATCGCGAAAGTAATAGCGCTCCCGCGCCTCGGTGCCCGGCCCGGCCGCCAGCGCCGCCTGGAACCAGACATGCTGCGAACTGGTGTGATTGGGCACCACGTCCATGGTGATCTTGATGCCGCGCTGGTGGGCCGCCGCGATCAGCCGCTCGATGGCGGCCATGCCGCCGAACAGCGGGTCGATGTCACGGGGATCGGCGACGTCGTAGCCGTGGTCGGCCATCGGCGAGACGGTGACAGGGTTGAGCCAAATCGCATCCACCCCCAGCCGCTCGAGGTAGTCCAGATGGGCCTCCAACCCGTCGATGTCGCCGATGCCGTCACCGTTGCTGTCGGCGAATGATCGGGGATAGACCTGGTAAAAAACCGCGCTCGACCACCATGCTCCGGGGCTCATCCTGCTCCGTTCAGTTCGCTGGGCGTTAAAGGCTAGAAGTCAAAAAGGGGTATTGACGAGTGAGTGTGCGGCCATTTCCAAATAGTTGAGCAACTCGCGACGGTGTTCGTCGTCGAGAGTCTGCGAGTCGATCGACGCGACCGCGGTGTGCATGCACCGCAGCCACGCGTCGCGCTCGATCGGGGTGATTCGGAACGGAACGTGACGCATCCGCAGCCGGGGATGTCCACGCTGGTCGGAGTAGGTGCGCGGGCCGCCCCAGTACTGCTCGAGGAACATGCGTAACCGCTCTTCGGCACCCGCTAGGTCGTCCAAGGGGTACAGCTCGCGCAGGATTTCGTCCTCGGGGACCTGCGCATAGAACCGCGCCACGATCGTCTTGAAGGTCTCGGCACCGCCGACAGCGTCGTAAAAGGACTGTTGTACCTGATCCATCACGTCCCATTGTGGTGCATCCGTCGGCCGGCGAAGTCAAACGGGCCGGAGTTGCAATCGCTGTTCACCGTTTCGACACGGCGTGCACCAGCAATTAGGCGTGCGATTGGCCGCGAATCATGGTGGACTATCCGCGGAGGATTTATGGCGCAGGGCAAGAAACGCCGCGGCCACCGCAGTTCTGGGGCCGCGGCAGGGTTAACCGGGCCCCCAACCGTGTCATCCCTGCATAGCCTTTCCCACCGCCCCACCCAGGGTCTTTCCCACCGCCCCGCCCCGGGCGCCGACACCCACCCGCCCACCCGGCACGAGAGTGTGTCGATCTGGAGTCGCCGACGGGTGCTGCTGCTGAACTCCACTTACGAGCCCCTGACCGCGCTGCCGATGCGGCGAGCGATCGTGATGGTGATCTGTGGCAAGGCCGACGTGGTGCACGCCGATCCCACCGGACCGGTCATCCATTCGGCGAGCGAGTCGATCGTGGTGCCGTCGGTGATCCAGCTGCGGTCCTATGTCCGGGTTCCGTACCGGGCCCGAGTCCCGATGACCCGTGCCGCGCTGATGCACCGCGACCGGTTCTGCTGTGCCTACTGCGGGGCCAAGGCCGACACCGTCGACCATGTCGTGCCACGCAGCCGCGGCGGTGACCACTCGTGGGAGAACTGCGTCGCCTGCTGCTCGACCTGTAACCACCGCAAGGGCGACAAGCTGCTCACTGAACTCGGCTGGGCCCTGCGCCGGGCGCCGTTGCCGCCGACGGGGCAGCACTGGCGACTGCTGTCCACGGTCAAGGAAATGGATCCAACCTGGGTCCGGTACCTCGGCGAGGGCGCGGCCTGATCGCCAATCTTGTGTCCAAGCGCGCCGCCGGATCACTCGGTGGGATACGGTTTCCGTCGTGAGCGCTATGGAGATTCACCTGTACCTGGTTGGAATCCCGGCGTTGCTGGTGATCGTGCTGGCGGCGCTGATCTGGTCGCGCAAGGGGCCGCACCCCGCGACCTACAAGATGTCCGAGCCGTGGACGCATCCGCCGGTTCTGTGGGCAGCCACCGACGAATTCGTCGGCCATTCACCCGGACATCACGCATCGGAGTTCTCGGTCGGAGGTGGCGCCAGTGGCACATGGTGAGGTAGCGACGAAGGCGCCCGCGGCATTGCCCGCGGGCTTTGCGATCACCACCAGCGGACGGGTGTCCGGCGTCACCGAGCCCGGCGAGCTGTCCGTGCACTACCCGTTCCCGACCAAGGACCTCGTCGCCATCGACGACGCCCTGAAATACGGCTCGCGCCAGTCGATGACGCGGTTCGCCGTGTACATCGGCGACCTGGGTAGCGACACCGCAGCGCGGGCTCGCGAGATCCTGGCCGACGTGCAGACGCCGAACAACGCGGTGCTGCTTGCCGTCTCGCCCGACCAGGCCGTCATCGAGGTGGTCTACGGCTCGGAGGTTCGCGGACGCGGTGCCGAGTCGGCCGCCCCGTTGGGTGTGGCCGCCGCGTCGTCGGCGTTCGAGCAGGGCCACTTGGTCGACGGCCTCGTCAGCGCGATCCGCGTGCTCAGCGCGGGGATTTCCCCGGCGTAACGGCGCTAGCTAAGCACCGTCGAACTTGCGGGCCCGCAACGCCCGCTTCACCCCGGCCTGCCCCTCGAGCACCAGGCGGCGCAAGGCCGGCGGCACCTCCGAGTCCGGCGCGGTCAGGAACTTGTCGGCGGCGGCGACGCCGTCCTCGCTGATGTCGTAGGACGGATACAGCCCGATCACCACCGTCTGGGCGACCTCGCTGGAGCGCCGCGCCCAGACTCCGGCGATGGCCTGGAAATAGCGCGCGGCGAACGGCTTGAGTAACTCGCCCTGGCCGGGCGCCCCGAAACCCGCGATGATCGCGCGGGCCGATGTGTTGGCCACGGTGTCGTCCTCTACCACCGTGGTGAACGCCTTCTCCTTGACGTCGAGCTGCGGGCGGGCGGCGGCCGCCTGGGCGCCGTGGCGCTTGCCGGTCGCCGTCGGGTCGCGCTGGACCTCGGCATCGATGAACGGAGTCGCAAGCCCGTCGGCATCGACATCGCCGGCGGCGGCCAGGGCCGTCACGATGCGCCAGCGCAGGTCGGTGTCGATCTCGAGGCCCGCCAGGCCCAACGACGAGGGCTCGTCGTCGAGCAGGTCGGCCAGCGTCGCGACGTGCCGGCCGGACAGCACCGACGAGCACAGCGTGTTGACGAAGGCGAGCTGGTGGTCCGAACCCGGCTGCGCCGCGCGGGCCAGTTCGAGCACCCGGTCGGCGAACTGCGGCCAGCCATGCTCACGGGCCCAGCCCGGCTCGGCGTAGGAGCCGAGCGCCGTCTGCGCCTGCAGCAGCAGCCGTTGCGCCACCCCGACTTCCGTCTCGGCCTGCACACCTGCGGACACCAGCGCCACGAAGTCGCGGGCACGCAGTTCGGCGTCGCGGGTCATCTCCCACGCCGCCGACCACACCAGCGAGCGGGGCAGCGGCTCGGCGATGTCGGCGATGCGTTCCAGCGCCGTGCGCAACGACTGGGCGTCCAGGCGAAGCGAGCAGTAGGTCAAGTCGTCATCGTTGACCAGAATCAGCTTGCCGGACGAAACGCCAACCAGCGCAGGCACTTCCGTCTCCGGTCCGTCGACATCGAGTTCCTCCCGGTGCGCCCGCACCAGCTTGCCCGCGTCGTCTTCGTCGTAGATCCCGACCGCCAGCCGGTGCACCCGGGTTTCGCCGGCTCCCGGAGCGGCGCCGCTTTGCGTCACCGCGAACCGGGTGAACTTCCCGTCGGCGTCCAGCTCGAATTCCGGGCGCAGCGTGTTCAGCCCGGTGGTTTTCAGCCACTGCTGACCCCAATTCGACAGGTCACGGCCCGACGCCTGCTCCAGCGCGGACAGCAGATCGTCGAAGGTGGCATTACCGAACGCATGCGTGCGGAAATAGTCGCGCAGCCCGGCCAGGAAGTGCTCCAGCCCGACGTAGGCGACAAGCTGCTTGAGCACCGAGGCGCCCTTGGCGTAGGTGATGCCGTCGAAGTTCACCTCGACCGCGGCCAGGTCGGGGATGTCGGCGGCGATCGGGTGCGTCGACGGCAACTGGTCCTGGCGGTACGCCCACGATTTCTCGACGGTCGCGAACGTGGTCCAGGCCTCGGTGAATTCGGTTGCCTCGCTTTGGCACAACACCGACGCGAACGTCGCGAACGACTCGTTCAGCCACAGGTCGTCCCACCAGGTCATGGTCACCAGGTCGCCGAACCACATGTGCGCCATCTCATGCAGCACCGTCTCGGCTCGCCGCTCGTAGGAGGCGCGGGTGACCTTGCTGCGGAAGACGTAGTCCTCGAGGAAGGTCACCGCCCCGGCGTTTTCCATTGCGCCGGCGTTGAATTCGGGCACGAACAGCTGGTCGTACTTGCCGAACGCGTAGGGCAGGCCAAAGTTGCGGTGGTAGAAGCCGAACCCCTGCTTGGTTTGGGTGAACAACCGCTCGGCGTCCATGTGCTGCGCCAGCGAGGCCCGGCAATAGATGCCCAGCGGGATCTCGCCGTGCTCGTCGCGGTAGGAGTCCTTCCACTGCGTGTACGGGCCGGCGATCAAGGCAACCAGATAGGTGCTCATTCGCGGGGTGATCGCAAAACTGTGCACGCCGTTCTCGATCGAGGTGGTGGCGCCGTTGGAGATCACTTTCCAGTGCTCGGGCGCAGCCACCCGCAAATCGAATGTTGCCTTGAGATCGGGTTGGTCGAAGCAGGCGAACATGCGCTTGGCGTCGGCGGTTTCGAACTGCGAGTACAGGTAGGTCTCGTTGTCGACCGGGTCGACGAAGCGATGCAGTCCCTCGCCGGTGTTGGAGTAGCGGCAGTCGGCGTCGACGACGACGACGTTGCGGTCGGCCAGGCCGCGCAACGGGATGCCGGTCGATTCGTCGTATCCCGAGACGTCCAAGTCGCGGCCGTTGAGGGTGGCGCTGCGAACGTTCTGGGCGGCGAGGTCGATGACCGTGTCGGCGCCGGCGAGTGCGTCGAACACCACGGTGGTGGTGGAGCGGAAAGTGCCTTCGCCGGGCCCGCCAGAGACGCCGGAGCCGTCGGTGACGTCGAGGCTGATTTGGTAGCTGTCGACGGTGATCAGCGCCGCGCGCTCGACTGCTTGGTCTCGGGTGAGGTTAGGAAGGGCCACTCGTCCAACCTAGTAGCGCGGCCGGCTGTCGGTACTGACCGGGAACAGGCGCACGGCGACTACGGTTGTGCTAGACGGTGTTATGACCGTCCCTGAAGCTCTTTCCGAGAGGACCGCGCAATGTCCGAGAAGTCTGCCGAGAAAAACCAAGCCGATTTCTGGTTCGACCCGCTGTGCCCGTGGTGCTGGATCACGTCGCGCTGGATCCTCGAAGTCGAAAAGGTTCGCGACATCGAGGTGAACTTCCACGTTATGAGCCTGGCGATACTCAACGAGAACCGCGAAGACCTGCCCGAGCAGTACCGCGAGAACATGAAGCGGGCGTGGGGGCCGGTGCGGGTGGCGATCGCCGCCGAGCAGGCCCACGGCGCCGAGGTGCTGGCCCCGCTGTACACCGCGATGGGCACCCGTATCCACAACGAGGGCAACAAGGACCTCGACGAGGTCATCAAGCTGTCGCTGGCCGACGCGGGTCTGCCCGCGGAACTGGCCCAGGCCGCAACCAGCACCGACTACGACGAGGCGCTACGCAAGAGCCACCACGCCGGCATGGACGCGGTCGGCGACGACGTCGGCACACCGACCATCCACGTCAACGGGGTGGCGTTCTTCGGCCCCGTGCTCTCGAAGATCCCGCGCGGCGAGGAGGCCGGCAAGCTGTGGGACGCCTCGGTGACCTTCGCCGCCTACCCGCACTTCTTCGAGCTCAAGCGGAGCCGGACCGAGGCGCCCGAGTTCGACTAGGTCTGCCGTTAGGCCGTCGTGCACAATGACGGTCATGCGCGTCTACCTGGGTTCTGACCACGCTGGATTCGAGCTCAAGCAAGCGATCACCGACCACCTCGAGAAAGCCGGGCACGAGCCGATCGACTGCGGCGCGTTCACCTATGACGCCGAGGACGACTACCCGGCGTTTTGCATTGACGCCGCAAGGCGCACGGTGGCCGACCCGGACAGCTTGGGCATCGTCATCGGGGGATCGGGCAACGGCGAGCAGATCGCGGCCAACAAGGTTCCGGGCGCTCGCTGCGCGTTGGCGTGGAGCGTCGAAACCGCATCGCTGGCGCGTCAGCACAACAACGCACAGTTGATCGGCATTGGTGGCCGGATGCACACCGTGGCCGAAGCGCTGAGCTTCGTCGACGCCTTTCTCACCACGCCATGGTCCAAAGCGCAGCGCCACCAACGACGTATCGACATACTCGACGAGTACGAGCGCACCCATCAGGCCCCGCCGGTGCCCGGCGCGCAGGCTTAAGGACTCCGTTGCCCGAAGGGCACACGCTGCACCGGCTGGCCCGGCTGCACCAGCGGCGATTCGGCGGTGCGCCGGTCGCCGTGTCCAGCCCGCAAGGTCGCTTCGCCGGTGCGGCGGCCGCAGTCGACGGCCAGGTGCTGCGTAAGTCCAGCGCCTGGGGCAAGCATCTTTTCCATCACTACGCCGGCGGCTCGATCGTGCACGTACATCTCGGTCTCTACGGCACTTTCACCGAATGGGAGCACCCCCCGCTTCCGGAACCGGTCGGGCAGGTGCGGATGCGGATGGTCGGCGCCGGGTACGGAACCGACCTGCGCGGCCCGACGGTGTGCGAGGTGATCGACGAGGCTCAGGTCAGCGACGTCGTGGCCAGGCTCGGTCCCGACCCGTTGCGCAGCGATGCCGACCCGGCGTGGGCGTGGGCTCGAATCACGAAGTCCCGCAGGCCTATTGGCGCCTTACTGATGGACCAGACGATTATCGCCGGCGTGGGCAATGTCTACCGCAGCGAGTTGTTGTTCCGCCACCGTATCGACCCGTACCGGCCCGGTCGGGCGGTCGGCGAGGCGGAGTTCGATGCCGCATGGACCGACCTGGTGGCGCTGATGAAGGTCGGACTGCGGCGCGGCAAGATCGTCGTGGTGGCACCCGAGCACGATCACGGTCTGCCGTCCTACCGCCCGGACCGGCCGCGCACCTATGTGTACCGGCGCGCCGGTGAGCCGTGCCGGGTGTGTGGCGGCGCGATCCGCACGGCAGTGTTGGAGGGCCGCAACGTGTTCTGGTGCCCGACCTGCCAGAAGTGACTCGCGCCCTGCCGGTCAGGAGACGTCGACGCCCAGCACGGCGTAGACCTCGTTGCTCAGCGCCAGGCTGCGGGGGTCCGCGTTGGACTTGGTGGCGTCGAAGCGATTCGCCACGTAGGCGTAGCCGATGCGGTGCTCCAGGTCGACGAATCCGAACGAGCCGCCCAGCCCGCCGTGGCCGAAGATCCGCGGGTTGGGGCCGTTGATACAACGCTGGTTGAGCATGTAGCCCAGCCCCCAGCCGTGGTCGGCCACCCGGGGGCCGAGCACCAGGTCGGGCTCGAAGCCGCCCTGCGACACCCGGATCAGGTCCATGTGCTCGCGGCTGAGCAGCTTCTCTTGGGCGAGCGCGTTGTAGAAGGTCGCCAGGCCCAAGGCGGACACCTGACCGTTGGTGCCGGGGAACTCGAGCCGGCGCCACAGGTCGAGGTCGTACGAGCTGACCTCGTCATCCGGGGCGAAGCCCATCGCGACCGCGAGCCCTGCCTTGGGGTGGTCGTCCAAGCTGGTTGGGTCGCTGGGGATGTGCGTCAGCAGGTCGCGCATGTGCGGCTTGTTCACCCGTTCGGCGCAGCGGAGCTGGTCGGCGTCGGTCAAGCCGATGTGGACGTCGGCGCCCAGTGGTTCGGCGATCTCGGTGCGCAGGTACTGGCCGATCGTGCGGCCCGTCACCCGGCGAAAGACCTCGCCGACGATAAAGCCGAAGGTGGTCATGTGATAGCCCTGGGCGGTGCCCGGCTCCCACCAGGGTTCGGCGATTGTCAGTTGCTCGCAGACGTAGTCCCAGTTGGTGACCTGTTGCCAACTCATCGGGGTGCGTGGCCCGATAACGCCGGACCGGTGGCTCATCACCATGGCCAGCGTGATGTCTTCCTTGCCGGCCTGCCCGAATTCGGGCCAGTAGCGCTTGATCGGGGCGTGCAGGTCCACCTCACCGCGATCGGCGAGTTGATGGAGACAGGTGGCCGAAAGCCCTTTGGTGCCGGACAGCACGGTGGTCAAGGTGCTTTGCCGCCAGGGTCGAGTGGCGTCCGCGTCGGCCCAGCCACCCCAGAGGTTGACGACGAGGTCCCCGTCGACCCATACGGCCACGGCCGCGCCCGTCTCGTTGAGCTGGGCAAAGTTACGCGCGAACGCGTCGCGCACTCCGATGAAGTCCGCCGTGCATGAGCCTTTAATGTCCACGTCTGTTTTCAGGTCGCTCATGGCGCCTTTCTGTGGAGCACTACTTACCCCGAGCGGGCGACGGGAATCGAACCCGCGTAGCTAGTTTGGAAGACTAGGGCTCTACCATTGAGCTACGCCCGCATGCATTAGTCGAGCGAGACTTTATCTGGCGGCGAAGATCAAATCTAATCGAAGCGGATTTGTGACGGCTTTGTGAGGTCTTGAGGTCGTTTCGAAGCCGGAGTGGTCGGGCCGTAGGATCGCGAGGTCAGCGCGGGGTGTAGCGCAGCTTGGTAGCGCATCCGCTTTGGGAGCGGAAGGCCGCAGGTTCAAATCCTGTCACCCCGACCAGCACCGCGCCGCAACCCGGCTGGTTCGCAAGGCCACCGAAACCATAGAACGAGGAGCACACCCGTGAAGAGCAGCGTCGAGCAGTTGAGCCCCACCCGGGTGCGCATCAACGTGGAGGTGCCTTTCACCGAACTCGAGCCTGACTTCCAGCGTGCCTACAAGGAGCTGGCCAAGCAGGTCCGGATGCCCGGATTCCGTCCCGGCAAGGTGCCGATGAAGTTGCTGGAGGCCCGCTTCGGCCGGGAGGAGATGCTCGACCAGGTCGTCAGCGAGGCGCTGCCCACCAGGTATGGACAAGCGGTCAGCGAGACCGAAGTACACCCGATCGGCCGGCCCGAAATCGAGGTGACCAAGAAGGAGTACGGCGAGGACCTCGCATTCACCGCCGAGGTCGACGTCCGCCCCACGATCACCCTGCCCGACCTCAGCGCGCTGAAGGTGTCGGTGGACCCGATCGAGGTCGGCGACGACGACGTCGATGCCGAGCTGCAGTCCTTGCGTGCCCGGTTCGGCACCCTGACCGGAGTCGATCGTCCGGTGGCCGACGGCGACTTCGTGTCGATCGACTTGTCGGCGACCATCGACGGTGTGGAGATCCCGAACGCCGCCGCGCAGGGGCTATCGCATGAGGTTGGCTCCGGCCGGCTCATCGAGGGTCTCGACGATGCGCTCGTCGGCCTGTCCGTCGACGAGTCCAAGGAATTCACCACCAAGCTGGCGACCGGCGAACACGCCGGCCAAGATGCGCAGGTCACCGTAACCGTCAAGACGATCAAGCAACGCGAACTGCCGGAACCCGATGACGAATTCGCGCAATTGGCAAGCGAATTCGACACCATCGACGAATTGCGCAGCAACCTGCGCGACCAGGTGGGCAACCTCAAGCGCGCCGAGCAAGCGGGCAAGATCCAGGAAGCCGCGATGGCCGCTCTGCTCGAGCAGGTCGACGTGCCGCTGCCGGAGGGCATCGTCCAGGAGCAATTCGACAGCGCCGTCCACGGCGCCATCGACAGCGTCAACCACGACGAAGCCAAGTTCGAAGAGGTGCTGGCCCAGCAGGGCAAGACGCGCGAGGAGTTCGAAACCGAGACGCGCAGCGCGGTAGAGAAGGACGTCCAACGGCAGCTGTTGTTCGACGCGCTGGCCGACGAACTGGAGGTCCAGGTCGGCCAGGACGACCTGACCGAGCGGCTGGTGGCGACGTCGCGGCAATACGGCATCGAGCCGCAGCAGCTCTTCGCCTACCTGCAGGAAAACAATCAGCTTCCGGCCATGTTCGCCGACGTGCGGCGCGGTCTGGCGATCGCCGCGGTGGTCTCGAAGGCGACGGTCACCGATACCGACGGCAACACCATCGACACGAGCGAGTTCTTCCCGGACCGCTCGAAGGATGACGCCGCTGCCGAGGATTCGGACGACGGCGACGACGCGGCCGATGAGTCCGGCGAGGGATGACCCAGCCGTGAAGCTGTCAGCGAACGCGCCCGTTTCAGGGGTGCGTGGCCGCGAAACCGCGGGCTGGGTTGGTTAGTGTCGTGAGTACAGATCTGAAAGAAAGCAGGTAACCCGGTCGTGACTGACATGCGTTCGAACTCGGTGGGTCTCAACCTCACGGACTCCGTTTATGAGCGCTTGCTCTCCGAGCGCATCATCTTTCTGGGCTCGGAGGTGAACGACGAGGTCGCCAACCGGTTGTGCGCGCAGATTCTGCTGCTCGCCGCCGAGGACGGTGACAAGGACATCAACCTCTACATCAACTCCCCGGGCGGATCGATCAGCGCGGGGATGGCGATCTACGACACGATGGTGCTGGCGCCCTGCGACATCGCCACCTACGCGATGGGCATGGCCGCCTCGATGGGTGAGTTCCTGTTGGCGGCGGGCACCAAGGGCAAGCGCTACGCGCTGCCGCACGCCCGCGTCCTGATGCACCAGCCACTAGGCGGGGTGACCGGCAGCGCGGCCGACATCGCCATCCAGGCCGAGCAGTTCCACGTCATTAAGAAGGAAATGTTCCGGCTCAACGCGGAGTTCACCGGCCAGTCGATCGAGCGCATCGAGGCCGACTCCGACCGCGACCGCTGGTTCACTGCGCCAGAGGCCCTGGACTACGGCTTCGTCGACCACATCATCACCCGCGCCGCCCACATCACCAATGGAGAAGCCCGATGAACCGCGAAACCCAACCCCAGGCGCGCTACATCCTGCCGTCGTTCATCGAGCACTCCAGCTTCGGCGTCAAGGAATCCAACCCCTACAACAAGCTTTTCGAGGAACGCATCATCTTCCTCGGCGTCCAGGTTGACGACGCGTCCGCCAACGACATCATGGCCCAGCTGTTGGTGCTGGAGTCGCTGGATCCCGACCGCGACATCACCATGTACATCAACTCCCCGGGTGGCGGGTTCACCTCACTGATGGCCATCTACGACACGATGCAGTACGTGCGGGCTGACATTCAGACGGTGTGTCTCGGCCAGGCCGCCTCGGCCGCGGCGGTGCTGCTGGCCGCCGGCACGCCGGGCAAGCGGATGGCGCTGCCCAACGCGCGCGTGCTGATCCACCAGCCTTCCCTGTCCGGCGTGATCCAGGGCCAGTTCTCCGACCTGGAGATCCAGGCCGCCGAGATCGAGCGGATGCGCACGCTGATGGAGACGACGCTGGCCCACCACACCGGCAAGGACGCCGCGACGATCCGCAAGGACACCGACCGGGACAAGATCCTGACCGCGGAAGAGGCCAAGGGTTACGGGATCATCGACACCGTTCTGGAGTACCGGAAGCTTTCGGCCCAGACCGCCTAAGGGCTTTCGGCGACGGCCGCCAGCGCGTTTCCAACTCGGTGGCCAGGCCGCCGTCGCTGATCAGCACGGATTCGGCGGGCCCGAAAATTCCCACAGCCAATCCCACACAGCCCCTGTAGGGTGGTGGCCTGGCCACCAGCCCGTATGGCGAAACCGGCGTCGGTCGGGTTACGACCGCGACACGCCAAAGACACGGAAAGCGCGTCTCAGCCAGCGACTGGGGGTGTTCGGCTATATGTTTTCGGACAGGCATGAATACCACCGACGCGATTCGGCGCTAATGGTCGCGGCGGCCGCGATCCAGCGGGTAGCGTCGGGGGGACTACATGCGGCACGTTAAGGCGTACGGCGAACAGGAAGTAGGCACTTAGGCACATGGCACGCATCGGAGACGGCGGTGATCTGCTGAAGTGCTCGTTCTGCGGAAAGAGTCAGAAGCAGGTCAAGAAACTCATTGCGGGCCCGGGTGTCTACATCTGCGATGAGTGCATTGATCTTTGTAACGAGATCATCGAAGAGGAGCTTGCTGACGCCGACGACGTCAAGCTTGACGAACTGCCCAAGCCCGCTGAGATCCGGGAGTTCCTGGAGGGATACGTCATCGGGCAGGACACCGCCAAGCGGACGCTGGCGGTCGCGGTCTACAACCACTACAAGCGGATTCAGGCCGGCGAGAAGAGCCGTGACTCCCGGTATGAACCGGTCGAGCTGACCAAGTCCAACATTCTGATGCTCGGCCCCACCGGCTGCGGCAAGACCTACCTGGCCCAGACCCTGGCCAAGATGCTCAACGTGCCGTTCGCCATCGCGGACGCCACCGCACTGACCGAGGCCGGTTATGTCGGTGAGGACGTCGAGAACATTCTGCTCAAGCTGATCCAGGCCGCCGACTACGACGTGAAGCGCGCCGAGACCGGCATCATCTACATCGACGAGGTCGACAAGATCGCCCGTAAGAGCGAGAACCCGTCGATCACTCGCGACGTCTCCGGTGAGGGCGTGCAGCAGGCCCTGCTGAAAATCCTGGAGGGCACTCAGGCTTCGGTTCCTCCGCAGGGCGGTCGCAAGCACCCGCACCAAGAGTTCATCCAGATCGACACCACCAACGTGTTGTTCATCGTCGCGGGTGCGTTCGCCGGGCTGGAGAAGATCATCTACGAGCGCGTCGGCAAGCGCGGCCTGGGCTTCGGTGCCGAGGTGCGCTCGAAGGCTGAGATCGACACGACGGATCACTTCGCCGATGTGATGCCCGAGGATCTGATCAAGTTCGGCCTGATCCCCGAGTTCATCGGCCGGCTCCCGGTCGTTGCTTCGGTCACCAACCTGGACATGGATTCTTTGGTGAAGATCCTGTCCGAGCCGAAGAACGCTCTGGTCAAGCAGTACACCCGCCTGTTCGAGATGGACGGCGTCGAGCTGGAGTTCACCGACGACGCGCTCGAGGCGATCGCCGACCAGGCGATCCACCGCGGCACCGGTGCACGTGGCTTGCGCGCCATCATGGAAGAGGTCCTGCTGCCGGTGATGTACGACATCCCCAGCCGCGACGACGTCGCCAAGGTGGTCGTGACCAAGGAGACGGTGCAGGACAACGTGCTGCCGACGATCGTGCCGCGCAAGCCGTCGCGTAGCGAGCGCCGCGACAAGAGCGCGTAAGCCGGCACCCTGCACGGTCGGGTATGTGTCGTAGGTGCTCGCGGATGACGATCGTTTGCAGCATGCGAATCTGTCTCACGACAGCGTGACCAATACCACAGTTTTGTGTCGTACTCATCAGTAGGACGCGTTGATCTCGTGTTTTGCCTAAGCTATTGGTAAGTACGCGCGGCCGGAGACGTCCTTCTGAACCGAAAACGAGTGCAATAATTGGTACTACCAGTCTCATACAAACGTGTGGGCCTGGGACTCCCTTTGACGGCGCGTAACCTGAAGCTTCGGCAGAGTGCCTGTCCGGTTAACAAATGGAAGGCGGAGACGTGGATCCGAACGGCAGCGGAGCCGGGTCAGATTCCCATCGCGGCTCGTCGGACCGTAAGCGTCTGGAACAGGTCGTCATCCGATTCGCCGGCGACTCCGGTGACGGTATGCAGCTCACCGGTGACCGATTCACCTCGGAGGCCGCGCTCTTCGGCAACGACCTCGCGACTCAGCCGAACTATCCCGCCGAGATCCGTGCCCCCGCAGGCACATTGCCCGGAGTCTCGTCCTTCCAGATTCAAATCGCCGACTACGACATCCTGACCGCCGGCGACCGGCCCGACGTGCTCGTCGCGATGAACCCGGCCGCGTTGAAGGCCAACATCGACGACCTGCCCCGCGGCGGAATGGTGATCGCGAATTCCGACGAATTCACCAAACGCAACCTGACGAAGGTGGGTTACGTAGCAAACCCGCTGGAGACCGACGAGCTGACCGATTATGTTGTGCATTCCGTTGCGATGACCACGCTGACGCTCGGCGCCGTCGAGACGATCGGCGCGTCCAAGAAAGACGGTCAGCGGGCCAAGAACATGTTCGCGCTGGGTCTGTTGTCGTGGATGTACGGGCGACCGATCCAGACCAGCGAGACCTTCATCCGGGAGAAGTTCGCCCGCAAGCCCGACATCGCTGAGGCCAACGTGCTCGCCCTCAAAGCGGGGTGGAACTACGGCGAAACCACCGAGGCTTTCGGCACCACCTATGAGGTCTCCCGGGCGACCTTGCCCACCGGCGAATACCGCCAGATCTCCGGCAACACCGCGCTGGCTTACGGCATCGTGGCCGCCGGTCAGCTCGCCGGCATTCAGGTCTTGCTCGGCAGCTATCCGATCACGCCGGCCTCGGACATCCTGCACGAGCTGTCCAAACACAAGAACTTCAATGTGATCACCTTCCAGGCCGAGGACGAGATCGGCGGCATCTGCGCCGCGATCGGCGCCTCCTACGGCGGCGCGCTGGGCGTCACCAGCACCTCCGGGCCGGGTATCTCGCTGAAGTCCGAAGCGCTCGGCCTGGCCGTGATGACCGAACTGCCGCTGCTGGTTATCGACGTGCAACGGGGCGGGCCGTCGACCGGTTTGCCCACCAAGACCGAGCAGGCCGACCTGCTGCAGGCGCTGTTCGGCCGCAATGGAGAGTCGCCGGTGGCGGTGCTGGCGCCGCGGTCGCCGTCGGACTGCTTTGAAACCGCTCTCGAGGCGGTGCGCATCGCGGTGTCGTACCACACGCCGGTGATCCTGTTGTCCGACGGCGCAATTGCCAACGGCTCGGAGCCGTGGCAGATCCCGGACGTCGGTTCGCTGCAGCCGATCACACACGCCTTCGCCAAGCCAGACGAGCCCTTCCAGCCCTATGCGCGCGACCCGGAGACGCTGGCCCGCCAGTTCGCCGTGCCGGGCACGCCCGGGCTGGAACACCGGATCGGCGGCCTGGAAGCCGCGAACGGCTCGGGTGCCATCTCTTACGAGCCGGTCAACCACGACCTGATGGTCCGGATACGCCAGGCCAAGATTGACGGCATCACGGTGCCCGACCTGGAAGTCGACGATCCGACCGGGGATGCCGAGCTGCTGCTGATCGGCTGGGGCAGCTCGTACGGCCCGATCGGTGAGGCCTGCCGGCGTGCGCGGCGCAAGGGCATCAAGGTCGCCCATGCCCACCTGCGTTATCTCAATCCCTTCCCCGCCAACCTCGGCGACGTGTTACGGCGTTACCCGAAGGTGGTGGCACCGGAGATGAACCTGGGTCAGTTGGCGATGCTGCTGCGCGCCAAGTACCTGGTTGACGTGCAATCGGTCACCAAGGTGCACGGTCTTGCCTTCCTCGCCGACGAGGTGGGACGGGTCATCCGCGCCGCACTGGCCGGGACACTGGCCGAAATCGAGCAAGACAAAGCGATGGTCGCCAGAATGGCGGCAGCAACGGTTGGAGCTAACGCATGACAAGCGGGATCGCTGGCGACCTGACGGGCACAGACCTCGGCTTGACTCCGAGGCTGAAGAAAAACGACGGCGTGCCCACCACGGATCAGCCACAGAAGGGCAAGGACTTCACCAGTGACCAAGAGGTCCGCTGGTGCCCGGGTTGCGGCGACTACGTCATCCTCAACACCATCCGCAACTTCCTGCCCGACCTCGGGCTGCGTCGCGAGAACATCGTGTTCATCAGCGGTATCGGCTGCTCCAGCCGGTTCCCCTATTACCTGGAGACCTACGGGTTCCACTCGATCCACGGGCGTGCGCCGGCGATCGCGACCGGCCTGGCGCTGTCCCGCGAGGACCTGTCGGTCTGGGTGGTCACCGGTGACGGCGACGCCTTGTCGATCGGCGGCAACCACCTGATCCACGCGTTGCGCCGCAACGTCAACATCACGATCCTGTTGTTCAACAACCGGATCTACGGGCTGACCAAGGGCCAGTACTCGCCGACGTCAGAGGTCGGCAAGGTCACCAAGTCGACGCCGATGGGTTCGCTGGATCACCCGTTCAACCCGGTATCGCTCGCGCTGGGCGCCGAGGCGACCTTCGTCGGTCGCGCGCTGGACTCCGACCGCGCCGGGCTGACCGAGGTGTTGCGCGGTGCCGCCGAGCACCGTGGCGCCGCGGTGGTCGAAATCCTGCAGGACTGCCCGATTTTCAACGACGGCTCGTTCGACGCGCTGCGCAAAGAGGGCGCCGAGGACCACGTGATCAACGTCCGTGACGGCGACCCGATTGTGTTCGGCGCCAACGGCGAATACTGCGTGGTGAAGTCCGGCTTCAGCCTCGAAGTCGCCAAGACCGCCGACGTTTCAGTCGAGGAGATCGTCAAGCACGACGCGCACGCCGACGACCCGGCCTACGCGTTTGCGCTGTCGCGGCTGTCGGATCAAAACCTCGATCACACCGTGCTGGGTATCTTCCGGGACATCGCCCGGCCCACATACGACGACGCCGCCCGCGCTCAGGTCGCCGCGGCCCGGGCCGCAACTCCGTTCGACGCGGCCGCGCTGCAGTCACTTTTGCGCGGGCGTGACACCTGGACCGTCGACTAAGGGGCTGGCGTTCGTGTCCGATGCAGTGTCATTGGCCGCAATAGTGCTCGCCGGAGGCGAATCGCGGCGTATGGGCCGCGACAAGGCCACCTTGCCGGGTCCTGGAGGAGTAGGCACGCTGGTCGAATATGTCGTCGGCGTCGTCGCTGCGCGTTGCGAACCGGTATTCGTCGTCGCCGCCCCGGGCCAACCGCTGCCCCAGCTGGAGGCGCGCGTCATCCGCGACGAGATACAGGGACTGGGACCGTTGCCCGCGACCGGGCGAGGTCTGCGTGCGGCCGCGGAAGCGGGCGCACAGTACGCGTTCGTCTGCGCGGTCGACATGCCGCTGCTGGCAGCCGAATTGATCGACGAGCTGATGCAGCTCGCCATCAAGACCGACGCCGAAGTGGTGTTGCCGTGGGATGGGCGCAGCCACTACCTGGCCGCGGTGTACCGCACCGATCTGGCCGAGCGGATCGACGCGCTGGTGGCCGCCGGTGAGCGCAAAATGAGCGCCCTGATCGATGCTTCCGACGCCCAGCAGATCGTGCTGCCGGACTCGCGTGCGTTGACCAACGTCAACACCGACTCCGAGTTCCGCGCCCTGGTGCAGCCCGGAGCCTGAAAGGCCATCGGCGACTTTCGCCGCCCTTTGAATTAGTTCTTCCGGTCCTTGCATTTTCTCGGTTTACACACTCCGCTTATTTTCGGGACTCGTTAGCCGATTGTTTATTCATTTTCGTTATTTGCTGTTGTCGATCGTCCGGTCATTGCGAGCTCACTGCGAATAATTTCGGACTGAGGCGACCGTTGTGGTCTGGATTTCGTTGGGGCAGAGGGGATTTCGAGCGCCTGACGGGCGGGTGCCGGCCTCGCGGGTGGGTGATGCCGCCGTGCGACCCATTGAACTGGCTATGGAAATTTCCTCAGCAAATTGTTTTGCGCAAATGTGGGTGGGGCGGCGTACGCGGTCGTGTCGGTGGGGGTGGGTCGTGTCGCACGGCGGCCCAGTGGGGTTCTTCAGCGCGTGAATCCGGCTAAAGCCTTTGAAGCACTGTGTAACTCGCTCGAAACGTTGGCCGGGACATGTTTACACGATGCTAACGAGTTCAGCTCGGACATCCATGGTCGATGTGGCCGAATGATGTTGCTGCTAGGCATGTTTGGGCTGGTAGTCATAGGTGTATTGCGGTCGATCCGGCCGCAGGTGAACCGATCGAGAAACCGGCTTGTCGTGCGGGCGATCGGTTCCGAGCGGGCCTTGACGAAAGTCAACCGGACGGGCATTTAGCTGCATGGCAAATGCGTGGCCCAGCTCACAAAATGTGCGTGATTCGAGTCACGATTGTGTCTTGATCTTGACCTGTGAGTTTACAAAGAAAAGGCGCGGTTGACCTGCAAGAATATTTCGCCGCTCGCACCGTGATCTGCTCGTTATTGTTCCGAGATATCGGCGTGTCGGATATGACGTGAGCGCGCCAGTCTCGTACGGTGCCTTTTAGCCCGAAAGGGGTTAATAAAATTTAATCCACGGACCCGTGTGTGAGCGGGGCTGCGGGTGGCGATGGTCATCCGGCAGCCAGCGGCTTTTGACCCGCTGGGCAGATCATGCCCTCGCTGCCGTGCCGAAACGAGACGGCACGTCCCAGAGCACCCATTTCCACATCACGAAGTACCTAAACCCACCTCGGTGGGTTTGCTTTGGCGCGCGCGCACCGCGAAAGGAACACATTGAACAACGTCCGTAAGACGCTCATCCTCGCTGCGATCACGGGATCGCTGGTGACGCTTCCGTCCGCCAGCGCCAGCGCGGAAGTGCCCCCGCCGCCTCCGGCTCCCGACGCGCCCGCGGCGCCTGCGGGCTTCGACCCGAACGTTCCGCCGCCGCCTCCGGGGCCGGACGCCCCGCCGCCTGCACCGGTGGGCTTTGACCCCAACGTTCCGCCGCCGCCTCCGGGGCCGGACGCCCCGCCGCCGCCCGCTCCGGTGGGCTTTGACCCCAACGTCCCGCCGCCTCCGCCCGTTAGGGCGTACAGCGTGAACTGGGATGCCATCGCGCAGTGCGAATCGGGTGGCAACTGGGGCATCAGCACCGGGAACGGGTTCTCCGGCGGTCTGCAGTTCACCCCGAGCACCTGGCGTTCCAACGGCGGGTCGGGTTCCCCGAACGGCGCGAGCCGTGAGGAGCAGATCCGGGTGGCCGAGAACGTGCTGCACTCGCAGGGCATCGGTGCTTGGCCGGTGTGCGGTCGGCGTGGCTGACCAACGGGCGGCCTTGCTGCCGTAGCTGACACAGAAAATGCCGGGCCTGGTGCCCGGCATTTTCTGTTGATCACCGCGCAGCGCGCGGACAGGCTAGGTTGACGACGAACGGGGCAAGGCGTGAAAGGGGCCGTCACGTGTCCAACCACTTCACCGGCCTCAGTCTGGGACCGCCGCTAGGTGACCAGCGGCTAGACCTGTGCGACCTGTACGCGTTCCAATCGCCGACCGACAACTCGCGGACCGTTCTGATCCTCAACGCCAATCCGGAGGCCGATGCGCTGCATCCGGATGCCATCTACCGGCTGGCGATCGATACCGACGGCGACCTGATCAACGACGTCGCGTTCAGTTTCGTGTTCTCCACTCCGGTGGACGGCAAGCAGACGGTCGATGTGTTCATGGCCCACGGTGCAGAGTCCCGTTCGCCAGAGCCGGGGGGCGAGCAGATCTTCACCGATGTCCAGGTGTCGTTCGGACCGCAGCCGAATGTCGCCACCGCCGGCGACATCACGTTCGCCGCCGGCGCTCGCAGCGATGCTTTCTTCTTCGACTTCGACGGCGTCAAGAATCTGTTCGACATCAGCGGAAAGCGGAACTTCACCGCTCCTCATCTAGCCGAACTCGGCGGCAGATCGCCATGGACCGGCCGGGACTCCAATACCAAGGCCAATGTCTGCTCGATGGCGATCGAGCTGCCGACCGGCGCGCTCGGCGCGGCGGGGCCGATGCGACTCTGGGGGCGTTGCAGCTTGCGTCAGAACGGCTCACTGAATCATGTGGACCGGGCCGGACATCCGTCGGTCAGCAGCTTCTTCAACACCGACGACACCAAACTCGAATACAACGCGAGCGAGCCCCCGAACGACTGGAACCGATGGCTGGACCAGTTCGTCCACCTCATGGGCCACACCGGCGGCTACAACCGCAAGGAGGCCATCGCCGCGATCGAGCAGGAGGGCACGCTGCCGGACATGCTGACCTTTGATCCGGCCAAACCGGCCCGATACCCGAACGGCCGGGTGTTCACCGACGACGTCATCGACTACCGCCTGGCGTTCCTCACCAAGGGCGAGTGCCCGCCGTCGGGCCTCTCGCCGCATACCGACACACTGACCGAGTTCCCCTATCTCGGTCCGCCGCACGCGCCCTGACCGGGGTGCGGGCTTGCGCCCACCGGGCCGCCGTAGTCGATCGGGTACCGTCGCGACGATGACCGCATCGGGGCGTGAATTCGACATCGTGCTGTACGGAGCGACCGGCTTCGTGGGCAAGCTCACCGCCGGATACCTGGCACGGGCCGCAGCCGGTGCGCGGATCGCCCTGGCCGGCCGGTCGACAGACCGGTTGCGCGCCGTTCGCGACAGCCTGGGGGAGGCCGCGCAGTCCTGGCCGGTTCTGAGCGCCGACGCGGCGTCGCCGTCGACGCTGAATGAGATGGCCGCGCGCACCCAGGTCGTCGTCACCACAGTCGGGCCCTACGCCCAGTACGGGATGCCGTTGGTGGCCGCATGCGCCGCGGCGGGCACCGACTACGCGGACTTGACCGGTGAGGCGATGTTCATCCGCGAGGCCATTGACCTTCATCACAAGCAGGCCGCCGACACCGGAGCCCGTATTGTGCACTGCTGCGGGTTCGATTCCATCCCTTCCGACATGACGGTGTACGCGCTGTACCGGGCGGCACAACACGACGGCACCGGCGAACTCGGTGACACCAACTTCGTCATGCGCAAGTTGATGGGTGGGTTCTCCGGCGGGACGGTCGCGTCGTTGATAGGCGTGCTGCGCGCCGCCTCGAGTGACCCTGATACACGCCGTCAGCTCGCCGACCCGTACACGCTGAGCGTCGATCGCGGCGCAGAACCCGAACTCGGCCGGCAGCCCGATCTGCCCTGGCGGCGGGGTCGCTACATCGCGCCGGAGCTGTCCGGTGTGTGGACGGCCGGATTCTTGATGTCGTCGATCAACACCCGAATCGTGCGACGCAGCAACGGATTACTGGACTGGGCATACGGTCGGCGGTTCCGCTACAGCGAACACATGAGCCTGGGGTCGTCGCCGCTGGCGCCGGTGACGTCCGCCATCATGGCCGGGGTCGGCAACGCCTCGTTTGAACTAGGTAGTCGCTACTTCCGGCTGCTGCCGCGCTCGCTAGTGGACCGCATCGCGCCGAAGCCCGGCACCGGCCCGAGCGAGCGCACGCGGGACCGCGGCTATTACCGGCTGGAGACCTACACCACCACAACGAGCGGCGCGCGTTACGTCGCGAGGATGGAGCAGCAGGGCGACCCCGGCTACAAGGCAACCTCGGTGTTGCTGGGGGAGTGCGGCCTTGCGCTCGCACTGGATCGCGACAAGCTCTCGGACCTGCGTGGCGTGCTCACCCCCGCGGCCGCAATGGGCGATGTCTTGCTGACCCGACTCCCTGCGGCCGGCGCGACGCTGCGGACCGAGCGGTTGGATTAAGCCCGCTGCCGCAACGGCTTTCGGTTGGCACTGCATGGGACTATTGTCGTAGTCGACTTGCCCGAACATCCGTGCAACCAAGGTGGAGATCCCGGGGCGGCACCGGCGACAAGTCGCTCGGCAACATCCTTCACGCGTGCTGAGTGGGAGGGGCGGCGCACTCGGCGACGTCCTCGGCGGACCGCTCGGCGGCAAGAAGTAGCCAAGCGGCGCAGCGCTTCTGGAGGGTTCGTCCTCGATTTCTGATGGTTTGGATTGCGTCGAGGGAGGTATGCCACGTCCGACCGAAGTCAGTGGGCGCCCATTCATCGGGCACCGGCAAGCGCGTTCGGCGCCATCGCGCCGGGCTAGATGACGAGAGGGAAATGCCATGTCAGACACGCTTACTGAAGGACAGCAGCTGCAGAAGGGACAATCGCTCGCCTCACCCAATGGGGCTTATACCCTCACGCTGCAAGACGACGGCAACCTCGTGCTCGCCGCGCGGGGCGAGGCGCTGTGGGCGACCTCGACCAATGGCCAGGATGTGGTGCGCGCCGAAGTGCAACGCGACGGCAACTTCGTGCTGTACACGTCGGACAAACCGGTCTGGCAGACCGATACCAAGGGTAAGAAGGACGTCCGGCTCGTGCTTCAGGATGACTGCAACCTGGTGCTCTACGCCGCTGACGGACCGGCGTGGTCCAGCCACACGCAGACCGACGGTCCGCCGCCCCCGCCGTCGGCTGCCGAGCCCGCCGCCGCGGATGTGACGACCGCCACGGCCGAGCCCGTGCCGGAACCGATGTCCGAGCCCGTCGCGGACGCCGCGCCGGCGCCCACGCCACCCACTTACACCGTCGTCTCCGGCGACACGATGTGGTCCATCGCGGAGCGCTTCTACGGTGACGGCAGCAAGTATCAGGTGATCGCGGACGCCAGCGGCGTCACCGATCCGGATCTGATCCGCCCCGGCCAGGTGCTTACCCTCCCCTGATCGGCGGGCAAAACCGAGGCAGACCGACCACCTGCGTGTTCGGGCGCTTACACGCGGGCCGGTCGCGGTTCCTAGAATTGACCGGTGACCGCCAGCCGCAGCTCTGCCGCCGACCTGCCCAAGTCGTGGGATCCCGGTGCGACGGAGACCGCGATCTACCAGAAGTGGGTGGACGCCGGCTACTTCAAGGCGGACCCGGCCAGCGCAAAACCCGGGTACTCGATCGTGCTGCCGCCACCGAACGTCACGGGCAGCCTGCACATGGGCCACGCGCTGGAACACACGATGATGGATGCCCTGACGCGCCGTAAGCGCATGCAGGGGTACGAGGTGCTGTGGCAGCCGGGGATGGACCACGCCGGCATCGCGACTCAGAGCGTGGTGGAAAAGCAGCTCGCGGTCGACGGCAAGACCAAAGAGGACTTTGGCCGGGAACTCTTCGTCGACAAGGTCTGGGACTGGAAGCGTGAGTCCGGTGGCGCCATCGGTGGCCAGATGCGGCGCCTCGGCGACGGAGTCGACTGGGACCGCGACCGGTTCACGATGGACGAGGGCCTGTCGCGCGCGGTGCGGACGATATTCAAACGGCTCTACGACGCCGGGCTGATCTATCAGGCTGAGCGGCTGGTCAACTGGTCGCCGGTGCTGCAGACGGCGATCTCGGACCTCGAGGTCAACTATGTCGATGTCGAAGGCGAACTGGTGTCGTTCCGCTACGGCTCGCTGGACGACTCGCAACCGCACATCGTGGTCGCCACCACCCGGGTCGAGACGATGCTGGGCGACACCGCGGTCGCGGTGCACCCCGACGACGAGCGCTACCGCCACCTGGTCGGCACCACGCTGCCGCACCCGTTCATCGACCGGCAGCTCATCATCGTCGCCGACGAGCACGTCGACCCCGAATTCGGTACCGGCGCCGTCAAAGTCACGCCCGCTCACGACCCGAACGACTTCGAGATCGGGCTGCGGCACGAGTTGCCGATGATCTCGATCCTCGACACCAAGGGCCGGATCGTCGACACCGGAACGCAATTCGACGGCATGGACCGCTTCGAGGCCCGCGTCGCGGTTCGTGAGGCGCTGGCGGCCCAGGGCCGGGTGGTGGAGGAGAAACGGCCTTACCTGCACAGCGTCGGACACTCGGAACGCAGCGGCGAGCCGATCGAGCCTCGGCTGTCGCTGCAGTGGTGGGTCCGGGTGGAATCGCTGGCCAAAGCCGCCGGCGACGCAGTGCGTAACGGGGACACCGTGATTCACCCCGCCAGCCTGGAGCCGCGTTGGTTTGCGTGGGTGGACGACATGCACGACTGGTGCATCTCGCGACAGCTGTGGTGGGGCCACCGCATCCCGATCTGGTACGGACCCGACGGCGATCAGGTGTGCGTCGGCCCGGACGAGAGCCCGCCGGAGGGCTGGGAGCAAGACCCCGACGTGCTGGACACCTGGTTCTCGTCGGCACTGTGGCCGTTCTCCACCTTTGGCTGGCCGTCGCGGACTCCGGAACTGGAAAAGTTCTACCCAACAAGCGTTTTGGTGACCGGCTACGACATCCTGTTCTTCTGGGTGGCGCGGATGATGATGTTCGGCACGTTCGTCGGCGGCGACGACGCGATCACGCTCGGCGGCACCCGCGGCCCGCAGGTGCCGTTCACCGACGTCTTCCTGCATGGGCTCATCCGCGACGAATTCGGCCGCAAGATGAGTAAGTCCAAGGGCAATGTGATCGACCCGCTGGACTGGCTGGAGACGTTCGGCGCCGACGCGTTGCGGTTCACTCTCGCCCGGGGTGCCAGTCCCGGCGGTGACCTGTCCGTCGGAGAGGATGCGGTCCGGGCCTCGCGCAACTTCGTTACCAAGCTGTTCAATGCGACCCGGTTTGCGTTGCTCAACGGTGCTCAGCTGGCACCGGTGCCGCCGGTCGCCGAGCTGGCCGATGCCGATCGGTGGATCCTGGGACGGTTGGAAGAGGTTCGCGCTGAGGTAGATTCGGCTTTCGACAGCTACGAGTTCAGCCGGGCCTGCGAGGCGCTCTACCACTTCGCGTGGGACGAGTTCTGCGACTGGTATGTCGAAGTGGCCAAGGTGCAACTTGCCGACGGGCTCACCCAGACCACCGCGGTGCTGGCCGCGGTGCTCGACACGCTGCTGCGGTTGCTGCAGCCGGTCATCCCGTTCGTCACCGAGGAACTATGGCAGGCATTGACGGGTGAGGAGTCGCTGGTCATCGCCGAGTGGCCGAAGTCGTCCGGCATCAGCCTGGATCCTGTTGCCGTGCAGCGTGTCAGCGATATGCAACGACTGGTGACCGAGGTTCGCAGGTTCCGCAGCGACCAGGGTCTGGCCGACCGGCAGAAAGTGCCGGCCCGGCTGGCCGGTGTCCAGGACAGCGATCTGAGCACTCAGGTGTCCGCGGTCACTTCGCTGGCGTGGCTCACCGCGCCGGGTCCGGATTTCCGCGCGTCGGTGTCCTTGGAAGTGCGGCTCGGCGGTGGCACCGTCGTCGTCGAACTCGACACGTCGGGCACCATCGACGTCGCCGCCGAACGCCGTCGCCTCGAAAAGGATCTGGCAGCTGCGCAGAAGGAATTAGCTTCCACCGCAGCCAAATTGGCCAACGCGGACTTCCTGGCCAAGGCGCCGGAGCAGGTCGTCACCAAGATCCGCGATCGTCAGCGGCTGGCCCAAGAGGAAACCGACCGCATCAGCACCAGGTTGGCCGGGCTGCAATGACCGAGCAACCCGACTGGCGCCCGGCTACCAGCCTGGCTCCGACGCCGGATGAGATCGCGTCTCTGTTGCAGGTCGAGCATCTGCTGGACCAGCGCTGGCCCGAGACCAAAATCGAACCGAGCCTGACCCGTATCAGCGCCCTGATGGACTTGCTCGGCTCGCCGCAGCTCGGCTATCCGTCGATCCATGTCGCGGGCACCAACGGCAAGACCTCGGTGGTGCGAATGATCGACGCGCTGCTGACCGCGCTGCACCGGCGCACCGGCCGAACCACCAGCCCGCACTTGCAGTCGGCGGTCGAACGCATCGCGATCGACGGAAAGCCAATCAGCCCAGCACAATACGTGGCGACCTACCGCGAGATCGAGCCGTTCGTGCAGATGGTCGACGCGCAGTCGCAGGCCTCCGGTGGTCCGGCGATGAGCAAGTTCGAGGTGCTGACCGCGATGGCGTTCGCGGCCTTTGCCGATGCGCCCGTCGAGGTTGCCGTCGTCGAGGTGGGCATGGGCGGTCGCTGGGACGCCACGAACGTGATCAACGCGCCCGTCGCGGTCATCACCCCGATCGGCATCGACCATGTCGAATACCTCGGTGAGGACCTCGCCGGGATCGCCGGTGAGAAGGCCGGCATCATCACGAAAGCCCCGGACGGCGCGCCTGACACCGTCGCGGTCATCGCGCGGCAGCTGCCCGAGGCGATGGAAGTAGTACTGGCGCAATCTGTTCCGGCCGACGCAGCAGTGGCGCGTGAGGATTCCGAGTTCGCGGTGATGGGCCGTCAGGTCGCGATCGGCGGGCAGGTGCTGCAACTGCAGGGTCTCGGCGGGGTGTACTCCGATGTGTACCTGCCGCTGCACGGCGAACACCAGGCGCACAACGCGGTGGTGGCTCTTGCAGCAGTCGAGGCCTTCTTCGGCGCCGGCGCGCAGCGGCAACTCGACGTCAACGCGGTGCGCGCCGGTTTCGCCGCCGTCACCAGCCCAGGGCGGCTGGAGCGCATGCGCAGCGCCCCCACTGTGTTCATCGACGCCGCACACAATCCGGCCGGAGCGGCCGCGCTGGCGCAGACGCTGGACGGTGAATTCGACTTCCGATACCTCGTCGGCGTCCTCAGCATCATGGCCGACAAGGACGTAGACGGCATCCTTGCCGCGCTGGAGCCGGCGTTCGATGCAGTGGTCGTGACCCACAACGGGTCGCCGCGCGCACTGGATGTCGAGTCACTGGCGCTCGCGGCCCAGCAACGGTTCGGGCCCGACCGGGTACTGACCGCCGAGAACCTGCGCGACGCGATCGACGTCGCGACTGCGCTGGTCGACGATGCCGCCTCGGAAGGGTTCGGCGGCGAGGCCGAAGAGTTTTCCGGCACCGGAATGGTGATCACCGGTTCGGTTGTCACCGCCGGGGCCGCGCGTACCTTGTTTGGTCGTGATCCGGAATGACCGATAGCGACGAGAACCCGCCGCCCGCGGATCCCTGGAAGAGCTTCCGGGGCGTGATGGCCGCGACGCTGATCTTGGAGGCGATCGTGGTGCTGCTGGCGATACCGGTGGTGGGCGCGGTCGGCGGCGGCCTGAACAGGGTATCGCTCGGCTATCTCGTCGGGCTCGCGGCGCTGCTGATCCTGCTGGGCGGGGTGCAGGGCCGGCCGTGGGCAATTTGGGTGAACCTGGCCGTCCAACTGCTGGTCCTCGCCGGGTTCGCGGTCTACCCGGGTGTGGGATTCATCGGTCTGCTGTTCACCGGACTGTGGCTGCTGATCGCGTACTTTCGCGCCGAGGTCCGCAGGCGCCAGGAGCACGGGCGAATTCCGCCGGGCTGAGAGCTGAATGGTTCTGTACGCTGTGCGCCGTGACGGAACGGACCCTGGTACTGATCAAGCCCGACGGTGTCGAGCGCCGGCTGATCGGCGAGATCATCAGCCGCATCGAGCGCAAGGGGCTGGCCATCGTGGCGCTCGAGCTGCGCGGCGTGAGCAAGAAGCTGGCCACCCAGCACTACGCCGAGCATGAGGGCAAGCCGTTCTTCGAATCGTTGCTCGACTTCATTACGTCGGGACCGGTTGTGGCGGCGATCGTCGAGGGACCGCGGGCGATTGCGGCATTTCGGCAGCTCGCCGGGGGTACCGACCCGGTGGAGAAGGCCACGCCCGGCACGATTCGCGGCGATTTCGGGCTGGAAACGCAGCTCAATCTGGTGCACGGATCCGACTCGATCGATTCGGCCAAGCGCGAGATCGCGCTATGGTTTCCGGGCGCTTAGGCCCCGACCCCGGACCGCATTGCCGGATTCCAGGTCAGACTCGTTTGGGCCTGCGGCGTGATGTGGGATACTGACACAGGGTGAACGTCGCCGGACCGGCGTCAGACACCCGAATGAAGACTTAGACAAGCGCGACCATTGCCAGCTCGCGATGTAGCGCCGCATGTCAGGCCGACATTCAGCACGGCGCCGAGTTGGTTCTAGCCGAGTCGCTCGGGGCGAGACCATCACAAGTCCGGGAGAAGTGACCCGGGTACATAGCGAAGCCCTCGCGTGGCCGCGTCGATATGACGCGCCCGGGGGCTTGAGGAGAATACGTGATAGACGGTGACCAAACTTCAGACCCTTCAACAACGCCGGCCCAGGAAGACCTACCGGACCGACTGAGAGTCCATTCGCTCGCACGCGCGTTGGGAACCACCAGTAAGCGCGTGCTGGACGCGCTGAGCGCACTCGATGGACGAGTCCGCAGCGCGCATTCCGGCGTGGACTATGAGGACGCGATTCGGGTGCGTGATCTGCTGTCGCCCCGGCCGCCGGAGAACTTCGTGGCCTTCAGCAACGCCGAAGGGCCCACGCCCGCGGAACCCGAGTCCCGGCTGATGCTGGAGACCGCGATCGAGCGCCCGGCCTACATGCCGCTGTTCGTCGCGCCGCAACCGATGGCCAATGACGACAACGCCCGCGCCGACAGCAGCGCTGACACCGACGACTCCGACGACTCCGACGATGACGACGACGAGGAGCAGGCCGATCGGCCGGCTAACCGGCGTCGGCGCCGGGGCCGGCGGGGACGTGGCCGCGGCCGCGGTGAACAGGGCGGATCGGACCAGGACGACGACGACGACGACGAGCAGCGGGGCTCGAGATCCGCCGACTCGGGTGACTCTGACGATGCCGATGACCAGGATTCGGATGACGCCGATGACGGTGACGGCCTCGACGACTCCTCGGACGGCGGCAATAGGCGCCGTCGCAGGCGCCGTCGGCGCAAATCGGGTTCGGGTGACGACAACGGCGAGGGCTCATCACCGGACGATCCGCCGAACACCGTGGTGCACGAGCGACCGCCGCGCGGCAAGTCCGGTTCCTCCGACGATGGCGGCGGCAACAACGGCTCGAGTAGTAATGCCGAGATCAAGGGCATCAGCGGATCGACACGGCTGGAGGCCAAGCGGCAACGGCGCCGCGACGGGCGTGACGCCGGACGGCGTCGCCCGCCGGTACTGACCGAGGCCGAATTCCTGGCGCGCCGCGAGGCCGTCGAACGGGTCATGGTGGTGCGCGACCGGGTTCGCACCGACCCGCCGCACCCTGGTGCGCGCTACACCCAGATCGCGGTGCTCGAAGACGGCATCGTCGTCGAGCATTTCGTCACGTCCGCGGCGTCTGCGTCGCTGGTCGGCAACATCTACCTCGGCATCGTGCAGAACGTGCTGCCCTCGATGGAGGCGGCCTTCGTCGACATCGGTCGGGGCCGCAACGGCGTGCTGTACGCCGGCGAAGTCAACTGGGAAGCCGCTGGACTGGGCGGCGCCGAGCGCAAGATCGAAAAGGCGCTCAAGCCGGGCGACTATGTCCTCGTCCAGGTCAGCAAGGACCCGGTCGGGCACAAGGGTGCGCGGCTGACCACGCAGGTGTCGTTGGCCGGCCGCTATCTGGTTTATGTGCCGGGTGCGTCGTCGACTGGGATCAGCCGCAAGCTGCCCGACACCGAACGCCAGCGTCTCAAGGAGATCCTGCGTGAGGTGGTGCCGTCGAACGCCGGGGTGATCATCCGGACCGCGTCCGAGGGCGTCAAAGAGGACGACATCCGCGGGGACGTCACCCGACTGCAGGAGCGCTGGGAACAGATCGAGGCAAAGGCGGTCGAGACCAAGGAGAAGGCCGCCGGCGCGGCGGTGGCGCTCTACGAAGAGCCCGACGTGTTGGTCAAGGTCATCCGCGACCTGTTTAACGAGGACTTCGCCGGCCTGATAGTCGCCGGCGACGAGGCGTGGAGCACCATCAACGAATACGTGAATTCCGTTGCGCCCGATCTTGTTTCGAAGCTGACGAAGTACGAGCCACCCGCCGGAGCCGAAGGGCAACCCGGGCCGGACGTGTTCGCCGTGCATCGCATCGACGAGCAACTGGCCAAGGCTATGGAGCGCAAGGTGTGGCTGCCCTCGGGTGGCACGCTGGTCATCGACCGGACCGAGGCGATGACGGTGGTCGACGTCAACACCGGCAAGTTCACTGGGTCCGGGGGCAACCTCGAGCAGACGGTCACCAAGAACAACCTGGAGGCGGCCGAGGAGATCGTGCGCCAACTGCGGCTGCGTGACATCGGCGGCATCGTGGTCATCGACTTCATCGACATGGTGCTCGAGTCCAACCGCGACCTGGTGCTGCGCCGCCTCACCGAATCGCTGGCGCGTGACCGCACCCGTCACCAGGTGTCCGAGGTGACCTCGCTGGGCCTGGTGCAATTGACCCGCAAACGGCTGGGAACCGGTCTGATCGAGGCGTTTTCGACATCGTGTCCCAACTGCGGGGGCCGCGGCATCCTGCTCCATGGCGACCCGGTCGACTCGGCTCCGGCGCCGGGGCGTAAGTCGGAGTCCGGCGGTCGGCGAGGCAAGCGGTCGAAGAAGAACCGATCCGAAGAGCCCTCCGAGCAGCCCGCGGTGGCCAAGGTGCCCGTGCATGCGCCGGGCGAGCATCCGATGTTCAAGGCGATGGCCGCCGGCTCGACGGTCCCTCGCGAAGACGGCGAATCCGACGACGCGGACGAGGCCGGCGAAGAAATCACCACCGAGGTCGACGAGCAGACCGAGGCGCAGGGTGCCACCGACCTCGACGACACCGACCAGGACGACTTCGAGGACACCGAGGACGACGGCGAAGACGACGACACCGATCAGGACACCGACGACGTCGACGAAGAGGACTCGGTAGACGAGGACCTCGACGATGACGACGAGGACCTCGACGATGACGACGAGGACCTCGAGGACGACGAAGACGAGGATCTCGAGGACGACGATGACGAGGATCTCGACGACGACGATGACGAGGATCTCGACGACGACGAGGATTCCGGCGACACGAACGGGGCCGACGGCGATTCGGGTCTTGAACGTCATCGCCGGCGACGCGCGGCGGGCCGGCCGGCCGGCCCACCCGTCCACGCGGACTAACCGGAGTTTTTAGCTAGCAGATGACAAATGCCTGGACAGGGCGTTTTATTCCGTTGCCACAATCCGCCCCTTGGGTGGGCTGACCGGGCCTTGAGCTGCGTGTTTGTCCGCCTCGGCGGGTCCGCGGCTCGCCAGGGTGCTGGTTTGACCCTGTAGCCGCTGGTCACGTACCCTTGGACAGTTGTCGTCAAGCCGGGCAGCTGACTTCGGCTGACGACAGCGGGACTCCCGAGCAATCGGCGCAGACCCGCAACCCAGACCCACCACGCGCATCGCAGCTTGCACGCGCGCGGAAGACGTGAGGAACAGGCAGGAGCAACGATGGCGACCTACGCAATCGTCAAGACCGGTGGCAAGCAGTACAAGGTCGCCGTCGGTGACGTGGTCAAGGTCGAGAAGCTCGAATCCGAGCCCGGCGCCAAGGTGTCGCTGCCGGTCGCGCTGGTTGTCGACGGTGCCACCGTCACCTCCGACGCCGCCGCGCTGGCCAAGGTCGCGGTGACGGGCGAGGTGCTCGAGCACACCAAGGGCCCGAAGATCCGTATCCACAAGTTCAAGAACAAGACCGGCTACCACAAGCGTCAGGGCCACCGTCAGCGGTTGACGGTCCTGAAGGTCACCGGAATCAAGTAGCGGAGGCGACAGACATGGCACACAAGAAGGGCGCTTCCAGCTCGCGCAACGGTCGCGACTCCAACGCTCAGCGGCTTGGCGTCAAGCGGTTCGGCGGCCAGGTCGTCAAGGCCGGCGAGATCATCGTCCGCCAGCGTGGCACCCACTTTCACCCCGGCGTGAACGTCGGCCGTGGCGGCGACGACACGTTGTTCGCCAAGGAAGCCGGCGCCGTCGAGTTCGGCATCAAGCGCGGGCGTAAGACCATCAGCATCGTCACGGCCGGGCAGAGCTCCGACTGAGCGTCGCGGGTGCGCATTCACCCGTGATTAAGGGGAACCCCGATGCCTCGGTTTATCGATCGGGTCGTCATCCACGCGCGTGCGGGTTCCGGCGGTAACGGCTGCGCGTCGGTCCATCGCGAAAAGTTCAAGCCGCTCGGCGGCCCCGACGGTGGCAACGGCGGCCGTGGCGGCAGCATTGTCTTCGTCGTGGACCCCGCCGTGCACACCCTGCTGGACTTCCATTTCCGTCCGCATGTCACCGCGCCTGCGGGCAAGCAGGGGATGGGCAGCAACCGCGACGGCGCCAGCGGTACGGACCTGGAAGTCAAAGTCCCCGACGGCACTGTCGTGCTGGACGAAAACGGCCGTCTGCTGGCCGATTTGGTCGGTACGGGCACCCGCTTCGACGCCGCCGCGGGCGGCCGCGGCGGGCTGGGCAACGCGGCGCTCGCGTCTCGTGCCCGCAAGGCGCCCGGCTTCGCGCTGCTGGGTGAGCCCGGCCAGGCCCGCGACCTCACCCTCGAACTCAAAACCGTTGCCGATGCCGGACTGGTCGGTTTTCCTTCGGCGGGAAAGTCGTCGCTGGTATCGGTGATCTCGGCGGCCAAACCCAAGGTCGCCGATTACCCGTTCACCACACTGGTCCCCAACCTCGGTGTCGTCTCGGCCGGCGAGCATTCGTTCACGGTCGCCGACGTACCCGGCTTGATCCCGGGCGCGTCCGAGGGCCGCGGCCTGGGCCTGGATTTCCTGCGGCACATCGAGCGGTGCGCGGTGCTGGTGCACGTCGTCGACTGCGCTACTGCAGATCCGGGCCGCGACCCGATCTCCGACATCGATGCGCTGGAAGCCGAACTCGCCGCATACACGCCCACACTGCAGGGCGATGCGGCGTTGGTCGACCTGGCCGAGCGGCCGCGTGCGGTGGTACTCAACAAGATTGACGTTCCCGAGGCGCGTGAGCTCGCCGAGTTCGTCCGTGACGAGATCGCCGAGCGTGGCTGGCCGGTGTTCCTGGTGTCGACGGTAACCCGGGAAGGGTTGCAGCAGTTGATCTTTGGGCTGTGGCAGATGATCGAAGACTACAGCGCGGCGCGTCCGGCGCCGGTAGCGCGACGCCCGGTGATCCGCCCGGTGCCCGTCGACGACAGCGGTTTCACCGTCGAGCCCGACGGAGAGGGCGGTTTCGTCGTGACCGGTGCACGTCCCCAGCGCTGGATCGGCCAGACCGATTTCAACAACGACGAAGCAGTGGGCTATCTCGCCGACCGCCTGGCGCGCCTGGGGGTCGAGGAGGAGCTGCTAAAGCTGGGCGCCAAACCCGGGTGCGCGGTGACCATCGGTGACATGACATTCGACTGGGAGCCGCAGACGCCCGCGGGGGTCGACGTCACGATGACCGGCCGCGGTACCGACGTGCGTCTGGAACGCAACGAACGCGTCGGCGCCGACGAGCGCAAGGCCGCGCGGCGGCGGCGGCGTGAACGCGGTGACGAGTCGTGAGCGCTCATCGCGAAGTCATCCGGACCGCTCGCAGTCTGGTCGTCAAGATCGGGACCAACGCGCTGACCACGCCGTCCGGGGTGTTCGACGGGGGCCGGCTGGCCGGGCTGGCCGATGCGATCGAGGCGCGGATGAAAGCGGGCACCGATGTCGTCATCGTGTCCTCCGGCGCGATCGCTGCCGGCATCGAGCCACTCGGATTATCGCGTCGCCCAAAGGATCTGGCGACCAAGCAGGCTGCAGCCAGCGTGGGTCAGGTCGCGCTGGTGAACGCATGGAGTGCCGCGTTCGCCCGGTACGGCCGCACAGTCGGGCAGGTGCTGCTGAGCGCGCATGACATTTCGATGCGGGCCCAGCACACCAACGCGCAGCGCACGCTGGACCGGCTGCGCGCGCTGCACGCGGTCGCGATCGTCAACGAAAACGACACCGTGGCCACCAACGAGATCCGGTTCGGCGACAACGACCGGCTGTCGGCGCTGGTGGCCCACCTGGTCGGTGCCGAGGCCCTGGTGCTGCTCTCCGACATCGACGGGCTTTACGACACCGACCCGCGAAAGACCAAGGGGGCGCGCTTCATTCCCGAGGTCGCGGCGTCCTCGGACCTCAACGGTGTGGTGGCCGGCCCGGGCAGTGCATTGGGTACCGGGGGAATGGCGTCGAAGATGTCCTCGGCGCTACTGGCCGCCGACGCCGGGGTGCCGGTGCTGCTGGCGGCGGCTTCGGATGCCGCGACGGCGCTCACCGACGCCTCGTCGGGCACGGTCTTCGCCGCCAGGCCCGCGCGGATGTCGGCCCGCCGGTTCTGGGTGCGCTATGCCGCCGAATCCACCGGATCGCTGAGCCTCGATGAGGGCGCGGTACATGCGGTGCTGGCCCGACGTCGCTCGCTGCTGGCCGCGGGTATCACCGCGGTGTCGGGCCGGTTCTACGCCGGAGATGTCGTCGAATTGCACGCACCGGACGCGACCATGGTGGCCCGCGGTGTGGTCGCCTATGACGTCGCGGAGCTCGCGACCATGATGGGCAGGTCGACCTCGGAGCTGCCCGACGAGCTGCGCCGGCCCGCGGTACATGCCGATGACTTGGTGGCGGTCTGAGGTCAGTACGCGGTCTCGAGATACAAAGTGGCCCAGACAATTTCGGCTAACGTCGTGGCCAGCTCGGCATCGTAGGAATCCGGCGCGCCCGGAAGATTCTGCTGGCAGGCTCGCTCGGCCATCCAGGTCAGTGCGCTGGCCGTGCTGGCTGCGGGTAACCCCGGGCGGATCGAACCGTCGGCCTGGCCGGCCTCGATGACCCGGGTCAGGCGCCCGGTGATCGCGGTCAACAGATTGCGGTAAGTCGCGCCCACCACCGCGTCGTAGGCGGCCATTTCGTTGAGCGCGACAAGCACCGGCTGATGGCGGCGATAGCTGGCAACGAGGCTCGTCATCGCCGCGCGGACGTCGGCGGGATCGTGCCGCCCCGCCACGCTCCACCAGCGATTCGCGCTCTCGGCCAGATCGGCGAATACCTGGCCGGCGAGCCGGCGCAGCAGGTGACCCTTGTCCTCGAAGTAGATGTAGAAGCTCGCCCGCGAGATACCGGCCTCCGTCGACAGCCGGTCCACGCTGAGTTCGGTGAAACTGGCCCCGCCGCGCATCAGCCGCTCGGTGGCGTCGAGCAGCCGGCGCTCCATCTCCTCACGCCGCTGCTGGCGCGTGTGCTCGCGCTTGGGCTGCGGCTTGCGGGTGACGGACGGCATTTGCCGAGCATAACCGACCATTCAACATGTTGACTAGACATGCTGTCTAGGCATACTGTTCGACACAGTTCATGACCGGCGGCCACGTGACGGAGGACCAACGATGGCAGTGCTGACCGGGCGGTCTGGCCGCCCCCGCACCTACGACGCGATTGATCTGTCCTCGCGTGCGTTCTGGTCGACGACGGCCGCCGACCGGGAGCGCTCGTTTGCGCAGCTGCGGGCCGAGCGGCCGGTCAGCTGGCATCCTCCGGTCGAGGATTCCCTGATGCCGGACCCCGACGATCCCGGCTATTGGGCGGTCACCCGGCGCGCGGACATCGTCACGGTCAGTCGCGACAGCGAGGTGTTCCTGTCCGGTAAGGGGGTGATGTTCGAGAGCATTCCGGTCGAGCTGCTCGAGGCATCGCAATCCTTCCTGGCGATGGACCCCCCACGGCACACCAAGTTGCGCAAGCTCGCCCATGCCGCATTCACGCCGCGGCAGGTGCGCCGCATCGAGGAATCGATCCAGGCGAATGCCAAGGCCATCGTCGAAGAGCTTCGCGAAGCCGGTAGCGGCGCGGATTTCGTCGATCACTGCGCCAAGGAGCTTCCCATCCGCACGCTTTCGGACATGGTGGGGATTCCGGATTCCGAGCGTGAGCGCATGGCGCACGCCACCGACGCGATGGTGTCGTGGGCCGATCCCGACTCCCTGCAAGGGCGCCCCGCACTGGAAGTCATCTTCGAACAGCAGATGTACCTTCACCAGGTCGTCGGCACTCTCGCCGCAGAGCGCCGTGAGAACCCGGGCGAAGACCTGATCAGCAGCCTGGTGCACGCGGAGGTGGATGGCGACCGGCTGACCGACGCCGAGGTGGCCGCCTTCTTCGTGTTGCTGTCGGTGGCGGCCAATGACACCACCCGGCAGACCATCAGCCACACCATGAAAGCGCTCACCGACTTCCCGGACCAAAGGGCTTGGCTGCTAGCAGATTACGAGAACCGGATCGGTGTCGCGGTCGAGGAGTTCATTCGTTGGGCGACACCGGTAATGACCTTCCGTCGCACGGCGGCAACCGATTTCGAACTTGGGGGCCAGAACATCGCCGCGGGGGAGAAGGTGGTGATGTTCTATCCGTCCGCCAATTGGGATACCGAGGCGTTCGATCATCCGGAGCGATTCGACCTGAGCCGCAGCCCCAATCCTCATGTCGGGTTCGGCGGGGGCGGACTGCATTTCTGCCTCGGCGCCCACGTCGCACGCGCGCAACTGCGCGCGATTTTCGGTGAGCTGTTGGGTCAGCTGCCCGAGATTCAGGCAAGCGATGCGACGTACGTGGCGGGCAACTTCGTGCACGCGGTGCGCAGCCTGCCCTGCACGTTTTAGCGCAACGGCAGCGGCGCCAGCTCATCGGAAAGCAGCGCCAGCAATTCGGAGCACCACCCGTCGAGCTTGACGGTAGCCAGGTCATCGCCACGGGTGGGGCCGCGGTTGACGATGGCGACCGGGATGCCGCGTGCGGCGGCGTGCCGCACGAACCGGTAGCCGGAGAATACGGTCAGCGACGAGCCCGCGACCAGCAGCGCCTCGGCCTGATCGACCAGTGAAAAAGCTTGCGCCACAGTTTCTTTAGGCACACTTTCGCCAAAGTAGACGATATCCGGCTTAAGCATGCCGGAGCAGCGCGGGCAGTCGAGATACTGGAACGACGTGGTATCGGCGACGACGGCATCGGCATCGGGAGCCACCGCCAGCCCACCGATCGCCTCGGCGTGCTCGATGAATCCGGGGTTGAGTGCCTCGAGTTCCTCGGCGAGTGCGGCCCGGCTCATGATGTGGCCGCAGCCCAGGCAGATCACCTGCGCGTAGGTGCCGTGCAGATTGATCACGTTCTGGCTGCCGGCCTTGGTGTGCAGCAGGTCGACGTTCTGGGTGATCACGCCCGTCACCACCGCGGCGTGCTCCAGTGCCGCGAGCGCCCGATGTCCGGCGTTCGGCTGAGTCTCGTCCATATGGCGCCAACCGACATGGTTGCGCGCCCAATACCGTTGCCGGAATGCGGCATCCGAGGTGAACTGGCGGATGGTCATCGGGTTGCTCGGCGGCGAATCAGGACCCCGGTAGTCGGGAATGCCCGAGTCGGTGGAAATGCCCGCGCCGGTCAGTACCGCGATCCGGCGTCCGGCCAACAGCGCGACAAGTTCCGGAGATTCGGGGCGCCCTGTCACGTATTCGAGAGTACGGACTAACAAGTCAGTCCGTGTTGAGTGTTGCCGCCGACCCCCGTCGCAGTCGAGGCGCTTTACGGTCACCGACCGGGCCCGGTCAACCATAAATTAGTGTCGAGCACTATGAAAGCGACTCGATCTAGTGCCACCGCGGAGCAGATGGCGCTGTCACGAGCGATCGAGACCTGCAAACCTGCTGCCGAGCGGATCTGCTCCGATCCGTTGGCGGAACGATTTCTCGGCGCGAAATACCGAATGCTGCTATGGGGTCGGCCTTTTCGGGATGCGGTGGAGGGACTGATCGAACGGCGCTACGCCGGACATCATTACTACGTCATCGCTCGTACTCGTTATTTCGACGATTTCTTGCAGCAACAGCTGGCGGGCGGGGCTGAGCAGCTGGTGATACTGGGCGCCGGGTTCGATTCGCGGCCCTACCGGTTTGCCGATCGGCTGGGTGGTGTGCAGGTGTTCGAGGTGGATCATCCTGCGACGTCCACGGTCAAGCAGGCCAAGGTTGTTGCTAGCTTCGGCGAGATCCCGGCCAACGTGGCCTACGTTGCGGTGGATTTCACGGTGGACAAGCTTGCCGACAAGCTGCTGGGGTGTGGCTACCGCACGACGCGCCCGACGGTGTTTCTGTGGGAAGGTGTGACGCCCTACCTCGATCTGGCGGCGGTGGATGAGATTCTGGGCTTTGTGATGGCCAGTGCCGCGCCGGGCAGCGCGATCGTGTTCGATTACATCCTGCGCTCGGTGGTGGAGGGCACGTGCACGCTGCGTGGGGCGGCGAACGAGTTCGCCAAAATGAGCCGCACCAGCGAGCCGCTGACTTTCGGGATCGACGAGGGCCAAGCGCCCGAATTCCTTACCTCGCGGGGCTTCCAGAACGTGGTCGACGTGGGAGCACAAGAGCTGATGAGCCGCTACTTCGAACCGCACGGCAAACACCGCTACATCAAACCGTGGTGGAGGATGGTCTGCGGGGAAGTTGGCGACGCCGCCGTCGGCGGCCGCAGCGAAGCGACGCACGGTGGCGCGTCCTAGCCGCTTGCGGATACCGGCACTGTGTCAGAGACGCTCGGGTGGTCAGCCCGACCCACCGTCCGTCACGGTGCGACATTTCAGGGGATCAGGATGTAGCTCATCCCCGGGGCTTGTGCGACGGTGCGCGTGTCGAATTCGTGGAAACCTGTGGTGCGGTATCCGTTGGACGCAGTGGCCCCGTAACCGGTGTTCATTTCGGTGATCGTGATGCTGTTGCCATTGACGGCATCGACCCAGGCGACGTGTCCGACACCGCCGACGAGCGAGCTGCTGAAGACGGCGATCGAGTGGGGCTGCGCTTCGCTCACCACTGTCCAGCCTGCCGCTTCGGCCTGGTTGGCCCAGGTCTCGGCATTGCCGGTGAGCGCCTTGATGTAGTAGCCGGTATGGACGTGTATCTGTTCTTGGGCCCCCCAAGTGCAGTAGCCCTCGTAGTCGCTGAGCGGGTTGTGGTCGATCGTGCGGCCTATGGTCGCTGCCGGATCCCCGTTGGCTGGTGCGGTAGCCATCGAAGGTCCCAGTGAGAGTGCGCTGCCCACGGCGACTGCAGCCACAACCCCCTTGGTCTTCATACGCTTCCCCTCGCTGAAGTCCCTTGTCGCAGCGGTATGCCAACCCGTTACCTTCCTGTTATCGCTCGGCGACCAGAATTCGTTTCACAACGTCGGTTTCTGGTGCCACTTCAGCGCCGGCGAGGTCAGCGCGCAGTTCGTTCATTCCGATGCCAAGTTTTAGGCGCTCGTATCCGATTCGCTGATTGCGATCCCATTCGACGGTCGGGAACCATGAAGGCATGTCCCTGGTCCGTGTAGGTCTGGCTGAGGGGTTCTACTTTGGCGAGGATGCGGTGTTGTTGGCCTTGGACACCGAAGGGATGAATATCTTCCTCGCGCGCTGATGCAAGCGGAGCAAGAGGGGGTGTCTCACTGAGACGTCGAGACAACGATTCAACAGCTCCTCATCGAGCGCAGGGCATCAAACATCGAGTTCCACAATAAGGCCGCTTGGTGGTGTGGCACCTTGACGGCGCAAAAGCGCACGAAATTATTGAGTCGTTGACGGAGATGAGTAAGCGTCCTGGTCGGGGTCACCATTACGTCGATCTATCCACCCCTGCGAGGACGCTGGTGATTTCGCTCGACGAGTACGTCTAGCGAGTTCTTCGTCGCCGAGCAGCCGGTGCTATTAGCCTTACCGGTCAGCTTGCTCGGGAATTAGCAAATTTCCTCCGACGCCATAGCGACCGACCTTCCATTGGATGGAGCGCATTAACGGAGCTGCTTCGTCATCGTGGAAGTTGGATCTGAAATCTAGGCCGGAGCCAACCAAGTTGCTCGCCCACGAAACTTCGGTGAGAAAGACCGCGCGGGCCCAGTCAAGCTTGGACAGCGGTTCCTTCCGCCCGATGGCTCTCCTGAGCCGGTCGAGAAGGGCATCGAAGCTGGCACGGTCTGGCAGCCCTAGAGCTCGGGTCATCACCGGTTTGTAATGAATCGACCCGCCGTATTCGTTGAGCCCGTGGGAAAGGAGGTCGCGCTCATCGTCGGTTAGCTCGATGTCGGTGAGCTCCGTCGCGGTCATAATCTCAGCCTAACTGGGTGTTCGGAGATCAATGGTGATCGTCCTCCCAGGGATCTTCGCCGGCGTCGCCGAGGACGTGCGGTCCGTGCCAGTGCGGGGGTGGCGCCAAGGTGGGGCCAAAGGGTGCTCCGGGTCCACCGGCAACCGTCGGTCCTTCCTTGATCGACGGTGCTTGTGGCCTGGGTGCGGGTTGCACCTCAACTGGGGATCGTGGTGCGGAGGGGGCGGATTCGGCTGGCGCAGTCCGTGGGGGCTCGACGGCTTTCGGAAGTGGACCATCAGAAAGTTGTCCGGGCGGAATGGATGGTTCGCGGGCGACAATCTTTGGATGGTTAGCCTCGTCGCCCAACACGTACCCGATACCGTTGTCTGGCTTAAACACTGTTCCGCAGTCGAGGCCGCCCGGATCACGGATCACAATCACATTGTTTTTCGGGTCGTACAGCACCGGCGCACCGTCTCTAGCCCTGCCAACGATCAGGTCCTTCGGATCACGGGTGAACATGTCATGTATCAGGTCGGCAAGTTGGTCCTTAGTCATCCCGGGGAACTGGCCCAAGTGTCCGTCGGGCGCACTGGCGTGCCCGTAGGCGATTTTCTGTGCCGCCCGCATTAACGGGTCGCTGCTCCAACCGCCCGGCGGCGGGTTGGGTTCCGGATTCGGAGCGTCTTTGAACGTGTGCTGATCAACGGCTTGAATTTTCGGCTTGTTGTCGCGGGGCGCGGATGGCGGTTCGGGGAAGGTCACCGCGCGAAGCGGTGCGGTGGTGGCGCTGATTTTGGCGGCGATCTCTTGATCGTGGGCGGCTAGCTGGACAGCGCGTTCCTGGATCCTCGCGGCGTACACCTGCGCTTGCGCTTGAGCAACCGCACCACCCCGCGACGGCGATACCGACAGTTCTTCGCCCACCACATAACCGGCGGAGCTCGCGTCCCTGACCGCATCCAGCACGCTCTGCTTGGCGGAATAGAGGGTCTCGGCGCCCCGGCGCGCTATCGCTGCGGATTCGTGCAGGACATCAGCCAATCCCCGTACTTTCACGAGATCGGCGAAGGCGCGTTCCTGTGCCGCCTCGGCCGCAATGCCTTCCCAGACCGTCCCGCCCGGGGACACCGAAGCCCGATGAATCGAGGTAAACGATGTTTCCCAATGCTGGGCAGTAGCGGCCCAGTCCCTGGCTGCGTTTTCCAGGTGCGTGACGTCCCACGCTTGAATCTCCGACAAGCTGGGCGCACCGACGCCCACGACCCCGGCCACTGGTCACACCTGGGCGATCGAGGCACCGAGAGCGGCGACGCTCTGAGCGCCGGCGGCGTCGCGGGCGGCAAAGCCGGCGCCCGCTGCGGCGGCTTTGACTGCACTTGTCTGCGCTCGCCCTGCCAGGGTCGTGATCACCCCGTCGATGGCCACATACGCGGCGCCAACGGCGCCAGAGGTCGCCTGGGTTGGTAGGCCCGCACTGGGTAGCGGAGTCGCTGCTACCAAACCTGCGGACACACCGTCGCAATGCGCTGCCAGTACCTGCAGCCCCTCATTGCTGACTCGCAGCACGTCCGCCACCTCGCCTAGTTTAAAGCTCACGCGGCAATAAGCTAGTCGGTCAGCGGCGCCGCTACGCTTTGCCATCAGATGCCTTTACGCGGCGTTAGTTGCACGAAACGTGCCTTTGACGAATACCGCTGGGGCAACGACAGATTCGTGCGCGGGCGATCCTCACCCGAGGCAGTCCGCCGCCGTCGTCAGCTCGGCAGACATGTTCTGCTCCATCATCTTCAGCGCCGCCGCACCGAGCTCTCCGTCGATGCCAGCGACGGCATCCGTCGGAACCACGACCTGCAGATGGCGCACGTAGGCGTCGAGCGCGGTGTAGAGGATGCACTGTTCGGTGACCTGGCCGGTCAGGATCAACCGGTGGGTGCCGAGACGATTGAGTAGGTACTCCAGCGACGTCGAATAGAACGCGCTGTGGCGGACCTTCGTCAGCAGCCGACTGCCCTGGGCCGGCACGATCGGCTCCACCAGATCGGGACGTGCGCCGTTGCATGCGGATTCCACGAGGTCGGTGAACTGGGCAGTGAAATCCCCGTAGTTGTCGTTGACATAAATCAGGTCTACGTCGTCGGATTCACGCGCGCGGCTGACCAAATCAGCCAGCGGATCGATGATTTTGCCGACATTGGGTACCAGTACTTCGGCGTCGGCATGCCGATAGCTGTTCATCATGTCGACCACCAGCACAGCGATTTCGCTCATGCTGGAGTGATACCCGGCGAATACTTGTTGACACTGGTTGCGCGACAATGGAAGGGCGATGGACTTTTACAACAGCTACAGCCACGGTTTCGTCCGGGTCGCCGCGTGTACGCACCACACCACGCTCGGCGATCCGGCGGCCAATGCTGCCTCGGTGTTGCGGTTGGCCGGCGAGTGCCACGACGAGGGTGTCGCGCTGGCCGTCTTCCCCGAGTTGACGCTGTCCGGTTACTCGATCGAGGACATCGTCCTGCAGGACCTCCTGCTCGACGACGTCGAAGCCGCCCTGGCCGACGTCGTCGAGAATTCGGCCGATCTGCTGCCTGTCCTCGTCGTGGGCGCGCCGCTGCGTTACCGGCAGCGCATCTACAACGCCGCGGTGGTCATCCACCGCGGGGTGGTGCTGGGGGTGGCGCCCAAGTCGTACCTGCCCACCTATCGCGAGTTCTACGAGCGCCGCCAAATCGCCGCCGGTGACGACGAGCACGGCACCATCCGCATCGGCGACATCGAGGCGCCCTTCGGACCCGATCTGCTGTTCGGGGCGTCCGACTTTCCCGATTTCGTGCTGCACGTCGAAATCTGCGAGGACATGTTCGTGCCGATCCCGCCCAGTGCCCAAGCGGCGCTGGCCGGTGCGACGGTGCTGGCGAACATGTCCGGCAGCCCGATCACGATCGGGCGGGCCGAAGACCGCGCGCTGCTGGCCCGTTCGGCATCGTCGCGATGCCTGGCCGCCTACGTCTATGCCGCCGCGGGGGAGGGCGAATCGACGACAGACCTGGCCTGGGACGGGCAGACCATGATCTTCGAAAACGGGGTACTGCTGGCCGAATCCGAGCGCTTCCCGAAGGGTGAGCGTCGTTCGGTGGCCGACGTCGACACCGGGCTGTTGCGCTCGGAGCGGCTGCGGATGGGCACTTTCGACGACAACCGGCGCCATCACCGGCCGTTGACGGAGTCGTTCCGGCGCATCGAGTTTCGACTCGACCCGCCAGCCGGCGACATCGGACTACGGCGAACGATCGAGCGTTTCCCGTTCGTCCCCGCCGATCCGCAACGGCTGCAACAGGATTGCTACGAGGCCTACAACATCCAGGTGTCCGGGCTCGAACAGCGGCTGCGCTCGCTGAACTTCCCGAAGGTCGTCATCGGGGTGTCCGGCGGGCTGGACTCGACGCACGCGCTGATCGTCGCCGCGCACGCCATGGACCGCGAAAACCGGCCGCGCAGCGACATTCTGGCGTTCACGCTACCGGGCTTCGCGACGGGCGAGCGCACCAAACGCAATGCGATCGAGCTGTGCCGCGCGCTGGGTGTGACCTTCGCCGAGATCGACATCCGGGACACCGCGAAGCTGATGCTCAAGGAGATGGATCATCCGTTCGCCCAGGGCGAGAAGGTCTATGACGTCACGTTCGAGAACGTCCAGGCCGGTCTGCGCACGGACTATCTGTTTCGGCTGGCCAATCAGCGTGGTGGGATCGTGTTGGGTACCGGCGATCTCTCCGAGTTGGGCTTGGGCTGGTCGACATACGGTGTCGGCGACCAGATGTCGCACTACAACGTCAACGGCGGGGTGCCCAAGACGCTGATTCAGCATCTGATCCGCTGGGTCATCGCGTCGGGGCAGTTCGAGTCGGACGTCGACGCGGTCTTGCAGTCGGTGCTCGACACCGAGATCACTCCCGAACTCGTCCCGACTGGCGAGGAAGAAGAGCTGCAGAGCAGTGAGGCGAAGGTCGGGCCGTTTGCCCTGCAAGACTTTTCGTTGTTCTATGTGCTGCGCTATGGATTCCGGCCGTCGAAGATCGCGTTTTTGGCGTGGCACGCCTGGAGCGATCCCGAGCGGGGGAGCTGGCCGGCCGGATTCCCCGAAGACAAGCGGCCGTCGTACCCGCTCAAGGAGATCCGGCACTGGCTGCAGACCTTCGTGCAGCGGTTCTACTCGTTCAGTCAGTTCAAACGCTCGGCATTGCCCAACGGCCCCAAGGTTTCCCACGGCGGTGCGCTGTCGCCACGCGGAGACTGGCGCGCACCGTCGGACATGTCCGCGCGCATTTGGCTCGACGAGATCGACCGCGAGGTGCCCGAAGACTAGCGCCGCTCGAAGCCCGCCCGGCATTGCCGAGCGGGCCCCAGCGGCAACGGGCTATGTCCTCGCCCGGCGCCAGCCCTGGTATTGCAGCTCGGCGAAGAACAGTGTGTAGATGCCGGATCCCAAGGTGATAATCACGCCGGTGGCGGTCAACGGGAAGACATCCGCGAGCACCAGAACGACGGCAGCCACCGTGTAGATCAGATTGCCGAGCACGACGGCCATGCCGGCGCGGCGCACCGACGGAAGTGCGGCCAGGCCGAACACGAGCACGCCGTAACTGATCAAGAACGTGGCCATGCCGTACTCGAACGCCTTCGTGGTGCCGGATGTCGTGGCCAGCCAGCCGGCCAGCGGCGCGCCGGCCAGGCCGACCAGGCCGCTGATGGCGGCGTCGGCGCGCATCGCGAAGCGAAGCAAACCGTCGCGAGTGCCTTTGCGGTCAAGAGTGGTGGCGGACATGACGTTCCTTTCTGGTTGGGTGGTTCCGATGCGACTGACGTTGCTCGGAAACCACTGCCAGATCGACGCCAGACGCTGCCAACCACTGCCAACCGCAGGCCAGCGGGTGCGGGAGATGTCCCCGCTTGCCGTGAGCTGGGGGCGGGCGCCGGCTGCGAGCCTAACGCCACGGCGAAAAATGGGCCCCAAATTCGCAGTGGCGTTAGGCTCGCGAACTGCCTCGGGCCAGTGCATGCCGAGCACCAGGGCAATGACGGCGGTGTTCATCACGTCGGCCCGGGCAGCGCCGCGTCGATGGCTTCGGCATCCGGCGCGCAGTCTCCGGCTCCGGGTACCAGCGTCGCTAGTGCCCCCGCGGTGCAGGCCCGCTGCAGCGCCGCCAGCCGCTCGGCGCGCGAACCCGGGTCGCGGGGCCAGTTCGCCGCCAGGACTCCGGCGAAGACGTCGCCGGCGCCGGTGGTGTCCACCGCGTTGACCGCCGGCGCGGGCACCCAGAACTCGTCGTCGGAACTGGCGCAACGGGCGCCGCGGGCACTCAATGTAGTCACCAAATAGCTTGGCCGCCAGGGCCATTCCTCAGCTTCGGCTTCGTTGGCGATGACCACGTCGGCGAGCTCCGCCAGTTCAGTCAGCGCGCTTGGCTCCTGGCCGCCCGGTGACGCGTTGACGATGACGACTGCCCCGCCCGTTTTTGCCTCGCGTGCCGCGGCCACCGCGGTAGCGATCGGAATCTCCAACTGGGTCAACAACACATCGCAGTCGGCGACGACCGCCCGCGTGGCCGCGGTGGTCAGGGTCAGCTGCCCGTTGGCGCCCGGCGCCACCACGATCGTGTTCTCCGCACCGGCGTCGACCACGACGATCGCGGTACCACTGGGGCCGGGTACTGCAACGGTCGCGTCCAGCCCAACGCCATTGGCCAACAGATGCGCCCGCAACGATTCGGCCGCGGCGTCGTCGCCGACCGCGCCGACGAATTGCACACGCGCCCCGGCGCGTGCCGCGGCCACGGCCTGGTTGCCACCCTTGCCGCCGGGCGCGTAACTCAATGACGACGCGAGCACCGTCTCGCCCGGGCGTGGCAGGGCCTCGACGTCGCACGTGATGTCCATGTTGACGCTGCCCACCACGCATACCCGTGCCATCTCGCCGACGTTAGTCGCGTCTGCCCTGCATTTTGGCCTGAGTCGAACGGCGCAAACGCCAATATCGCGCTGTCCGCGCGCTAGTCTGCAGCGTTAGCGATGCTTGGATCGCGGAAAGTGGGCTGCGTTGACATCGAGCGAGCGAACGGACGCCAAACCGGCCTCCAAAACCGCCCCAGAATCCGCCGCAGAATCCGACCCGGCTCCGGAGGCGTCGGCGCAACAGGGCGAGATTCCGAAGACTCCGAAGTCGCGCCGTCGACGCTTTATTCGGGTTGGGATCCAGTCCAAGCTGTTGATGACGCTGTTGATCTGCAGCATCTTGTCGGTGTCGGTGGTTGGCCTGATCGGGGCCGTGTCGGGGCGCAACGCGCTGCGGCAGGTCGAGGCCGACCGGCTGACCGAATTGCGCGAGTCGCAGAAGCGGGAGTTGGAGGCGCTTTTCAGGCAAATGACGAATTCGCTGATCGTCTACAGCGGCGGGTTCAGCATTGTTCAGGCATTGGAGTCGTTCACCGCGGGCTTTAACCAATTGGCCAACTCGACGATCAGTCCCGCCCAGCAGCAGGCGCTGGTGAATTACTACGACACCGACATGATCAAACCGATCAAGCGGATCACCGGCGAGAGCATCGATCTCAACGCGGTGCTGCCGAGTTCCAACTCGCAGAAATACGTTCAGGCGTATTACACCGCACCCCCGAGGCCGAGTGCGGGCGCGTTGCCCGTAGAGGATGCCGGTGATGGCAGCGCCTGGTCGGCGGCGAATGCCCGCTTCGACTTCTACATGCGCGGCATCGTCACCCGCTTCGATTACCGCGACGTGCTGTTGCTCGATACGCAGGGCAATGTCGTGTATTCCGTGAACAAGGGCCCCGACCTCGGCACAAATATTCTCACTGGTCCATACAGTGGATCCAAGCTGCGCGATGCATACCAGAAAGCCTTGCGTTCCAACGACGTCGACTTCGTCTGGATCACCGACTTCCAGTCGTATCAGCCGGCATTGGCTGCCCCCACGGGATGGGTGGTGTCGCCGGTCGGTCTCAACGGAAAAGTTGACGGCGTGATGGCGTGGCCCCTGCCGACCCCGAAGATCAACAGGATCATGACCGCCGACAAGCAGTGGCAAAGCGCCGGCATGGGCTCGGCGACCGAGTCGTATTTGGCGGGCCCCGACGATTTGATGCGTTCCGATTCACGCTTGTTCCTGGAAGACCCGGAGGAGTATCGGCGCGAGGCCGTGGCTGCCGGAACTCCGCCCGACGTCGTGAACAGGGCGCTCGAGTTGGGTACCACGATCCTGGTCCAGCCGGTTCCGGGCGCGGGGCTGCGCGCCGCCCAACGCGGACAGACCGGCACCGTCACCGACACCGACTACACGGGTAACAAGGAGATGCAAGCCTTTACCCCGTTGAACGTGCGGAATTCCGATCTGCATTGGTCGCTCCTGGTGACACGTGACGACTCCGCTGCCTATGCCCGGCTGGGCCGGTTCAGTAAAACGCTCGTCGTTGGCGTCTCGGCGATGATTTTCGCCGTGTGCGTCGCCGCGATGCTGCTCGCCCAGGTCATGTTGCGGCCGGTCCGGCGGTTGCAAACCGGAACGCAAAAGATCAGTTCTGGCGACTACGAAGTCAGCATCCCGGTGACGTCGCGCGACGAAATCGGTGATCTCACTGCGGCTTTCAACGAAATGAGCCGAAATCTGGCGATCAAGGACGAGTTGCTCGCCGAGCAGCGCAAGGAAAACGACCGCCTGTTGTTAGCGCTCATGCCCGAGTCGGTTGCGCAACGATACCGGGAGGGTCAGGAGACCATCTCGCAAAAACATCAGGATGTCACCATCATCTTCGCCGACATCGTTGGGCTCGATGAGATCTCCACCGAACTGTCCGGCGACGAACTCATCGAGATCGTCGACGATCTGTTCCGACAATTCGATGCGGCGGCCGAAGCCCTTGGCGTCGAGCGGATTCGTACCTTCCACAATGGCTATCTCGCCAGCTGCGGGGTAGTCACTCCGCGACTGGACAGCATTCACCGAAGCGTTGAATTCGCCCTCGAAATGCGCCAGATCATCGATCGGTTTAACGGCCGATCCGGACACGAGCTACGGCTTCGAGTCGGCATCAACACCGGCAACGTCGTCAGTGGGCTGGTGGGCCGATCGAGTCTTGTGTACGACATGTGGGGCGCCGCGGTAAGTCTGGCCTACCAAATGCACAGTGGTGCACCGCAGCCCGGCGTTTATGTCACCTCGCAGGTTTACGAAGCGCTGCAGGACGTGCGGCAATTCACGCCGGCTGGCACGATTTCGGTCAGTGGAACTGATCAGGCGATCTATCGGCTTTCGGAGCGATGATGAACACGTTCCACTCCTCTTGGTTCTACTGGGCTGTTGGCGTTGCGCTGGGATTTCCGGTCGGGGTAATCCTGCTCACCGAGCTGCACCACGTTCTCATTCGCAGACATAACCGGCTGGCCCGCCAAGTTGGGCTGTTACGCAATTACCTGCTACCGCTGGGTGCGCTATTGCTGTTGCTGGTCAAGACCGCCCAGGTATCCGCCGCAGGCGGCGTGGTGCGAATCCTGAGCACGGTGTTTGGCGTGTTGGTGTTGGTGGTGATGCTGTCTGGCCTCAACGCCACGGTGTTCGAAGGCGCCCCCGAAGACAGCTGGCGCAAACGATTACCCACGATCTTCCTTGATGTTGCCCGCTTCGCCCTGATCGGCGTCGGGGTGACACTGATCCTTTCTTTCATCTGGGGTGTCCGGGTCGGCGGCCTGTTCACCGCGTTGGGCGTGGGGTCGGTCGTCATCGGTTTGATGCTGCAGAACTCCGTCGGCCAGGTCGTGTCGGGCCTGTTCATGTTGTTCGAGCAGCCTTTCCGTATCAACGATTGGCTCGACACGTCCAATGAGCGCGGACGGGTCGTCGAGGTGAACTGGCGCGCCGTGCACATCCAGACCGGCACCGGAACGCGGATCACCCCGAACTCGGTGTTGGCCAGCACCTCGTTCACGAATCTGAGCCGTCCGCCGGGCACGCACAAATTGACGATGAAGACCACGTTTTCGACCGCCGATCCGCCCGATCAGGTGTGCGCGATGCTGTCGCGTGTCGCCAGCTCGCTGCCGCACCTCAAGGCCGGCAGCGTGCCGCGCTCGGTCCCCACCGGGGGCGGCGAGTACTCGACGAGCATTGGGTTGCACTCACCGGCCGACGACGGCGCTGCGCGATCAACGTTTCTGCGCTGGATCTGGTACGCCTCGCGGCGGGCGGAGCTGCACCTCGATGACGCCGATGACGACTACTCGACGCGGGAGCGGGTGCAGCACGCGTTGCGCACCGTGGTGGCGCCGGTGATGCGGCTCAGCATCGCCGATCAGCAGTCGCTGAACTCAAGTGCGCGGATCGTCCGCTATGGAGCGGACGAAATCGTGGAATACGCCGGTCAGGTGCCCGCGGGGATGACATTCATCGTTGCGGGGCGGGTGCGCATGATGGCCACGACCGAGGACGGATCGGTGGTGCCGATCAGCACGTTGGAGGAGGGCTCATTCTTGGGGCTGACCGCGCTGACCCGTCAACCCAACCTGGCGAGCGCCTATGCACTGGAAGAGGTCACCGCGTTGGAGATCGATCGCGAACACCTCGAGGGTCTGGTGATGCGTGAACCGTTGCTGCTGCAGGACTTTGGCAACATTCTGGAAGAGCGGCAAAGCAAAGTGCGAATGGCGGAACGCGGTGAGCGGGTAGGTTGACCCAGACCGTGGCACGGCCCGCCTTACCTGGCCGGCTAAGGACCGATACCCTGGTTCAATGAGTCTGCAAGCACCATCGCGTCCTGGCTTGCGTCAGGAGGTTCACAACGCCGCCCGTCGCGCCCGTATTGCGTCCCGTGCGCTGGCGTTGCTGCCGACGGTTGCCAAGGACCAGGCGCTGCATTCGGCTGCCGATGCGATCACGGCCAACACCCGGCAGATCCTGGCGGCCAACGCCGAAGATCTGAAGGCCGCCCGGGCCGCCGGGACGCCGAACGCGATGCTCGACCGGTTGGCGTTGGACGCCAAGCGCGTGGACGGAATCGCCGCTGGTCTGCGCCAGGTTGCGGGGCTGCCCGACCCGGTCGGGGAGGTGCTGCGCGGTTACACCTTGCCCAATGGGCTGCAATTGCGGGAACAGCGCGTTCCGCTCGGCGTGATCGGCATAATTTACGAGGGCCGGCCCAATGTCACCGTCGACGCTTTCGGGTTGGCGCTCAAATCCGGCAACGCCGTGCTGCTGCGCGGCAGTTCATCGGCGGCTCACTCCAACCAGGCGCTGGTCGAGGTGTTGCGATCTTCGCTGGTCAGCGAAGACCTGCCCGCCGACGCGGTCCAGCTGCTGTCGGCCGATGACCGGTCCACGGTCACGCACCTGATCCAGGCGCGCGGTCTGGTCGATGTGGTGATCCCACGCGGGGGAGCGAGCCTGATCGACGCGGTGGTCCGTGACGCGCAGGTGCCCACCATCGAGACCGGTGTCGGCAACTGTCACGTCTACGTGGACGGCGGCGCCGACCTGGATGTGGCAGAACGGATCCTGCTGAACTCCAAGACCCGTCGGCCCAGTGTGTGCAACGCCGCCGAGACGCTGCTGGTGGACTCCGCGATCGCCGGTAACGCGATGCCTCGACTGGTGGCGGCGCTGCAAGACGCCGGTGTGACGGTGCACCTCGACCCGGACGAGGACAACCTGCGTCGCGAATACCTGTCGATGGACATCGCGGTGGCGGTGGTCGACGGCGTCGACGGCGCGATCGCGCACATCAACGAATACGGCACCGGACACACCGAGGCCATCGTGACCACAAACATGGCGGCGGCTCAACGGTTTTCGGATGGAGTCGATGCGGCCGCGGTGATGGTCAACGCATCGACGGCATTCACCGACGGCGAGCAATTCGGTTTCGGCGCCGAGATCGGCATCTCGACCCAGAAGTTGCATGCGCGCGGTCCGATGGGCTTGCCGGAACTGACGTCGACCAAATGGATCGCATGGGGCGACGGCCAGGTCCGCCCGGCCTGACCCGGTCCACCAAAAGTGTTTTAGGAGAACCTGATTGTGAGCGTGCCCGCCCGGTCCACTCCGCTGTTCGCGGACATCAACGACGTCTCGCGACGGTTGGCTGAGACCGGCTATCTGCCCGACACCGCCACCGCGACGGCAGTATTCCTGGCTGACCGGCTGGGTAAGCCGCTGCTGGTGGAGGGTCCCGCCGGTGTAGGCAAGACCGAGCTGGCCCGCGCCGTCGCGCAGGCCACCGGCTCGGGTCTGGTTCGGCTGCAGTGTTACGAGGGGGTCGACGAAGCGCGGGCACTCTACGAGTGGAACCACGCCAAGCAGATCCTGCGTATTCAGGCCGGCTCGGGCGACTGGGATCACACCAAAGATGACGTGTTCAGCGAGGAGTTCCTACTGCAACGTCCACTGCTGACCGCGATCCGGCGCACCGAGCCCACCGTGCTGCTGATCGACGAGACCGACAAGGCCGACATCGAAATCGAGGGCCTGCTGCTAGAGGTGCTGTCCGACTTCGCGGTGACCGTCCCCGAACTGGGCACGATCACGGCCTCGCGGACGCCGCTCGTGGTGCTGACCTCCAACGCCACCCGCGAGCTGTCCGAGGCGCTCAAGCGTCGCTGCCTGTTCCTGCACATCGACTTCCCCAGTCCCGACCTGGAACGGCGCATCCTGCTGTCCCGCGTTCCCGAGCTACCCGCGCATCTCGCCGAGGAGCTGGTTCGCATCATCGGTGTGCTGCGCGGGATGCAGCTGAAGAAAGTGCCGTCCATTGCCGAGACGATCGACTGGGGCCGGACGCTGCTAGCGCTGGGGCTGGACACGATTGACGATGCGGTCGTTGCCCAGACACTCGGAGTGATCCTCAAGCACCAATCCGATCAGCAACGCGCGGCCGGGGAACTGAGGCTGAATTAATGCCTCCTCGCCGCATCCGCCCCTCCAGGCCACTTGCTCCGCACGGGTTGCCGGGTCACTTGGTGGGATTCGTGGAAGCGCTTCGCGGAAGCGGGATTTCGGTTGGCCCTTCGGAGACGGTGGACGCCGGTCGGGTGATGGCCACCCTCGGCCTCATTGATCGTGACGTGCTGCGCGAAGGCATCGCGTGTGCGGTGCTGCGCCAGCCCGACCACCGCGAGACCTACGACGCGATGTTCGACTTGTGGTTCCCCGCGGCGATGGGTGCGCGCGCGGTCGTCACCGAAGACGGCGGGGAGCCGGGGCAAGACAGCGACGCCCTGCCCGCCGACGACGTCGACGCGATGCGGCAGATGCTGCTCGACCTGCTCACCCAGAACGAAGAACTGGCCGACATGGACGAACGACTCGTCGCGATGATCGCGCGGATCGTGGAGGCCTATGGCAAATACAGTTCCAGCCGGGGTCCGTCGTTCTCGTCGTATCAGGCGCTCAAGGCGATGGCGCTGGACGAGCTGGAAGGCAAGCTGCTCGCGGGTCTGCTCGCGCCCTACGGCGACGAGCCAAGTCCGACTCAAGAGCAGATCGCCAAAGCGCTTGCTGCACAGCGGATTACCCAGCTGCGCAAAATGGTCGACGCCGAGACCAAGCGGCGCACCGCCGAGCAGCTCGGCCGTGATCACGTCCAGATGTACGGCATCCCACAGCTTTCCGAGAACGTCGAGTTTCTGCGGGCGTCCGGCGACCAGCTGCGTCAGATGCAGCGAGCCGTCGCGCCGCTGGCCCGGACCTTGGCGACTCGGCTGGCGGCCCGCCGGCGCCGCAGCCGCGCCGGGACGATCGATCTGCGGAAGACGCTGCGCAAGTCCATGTCCACCGGCGGGGTGCCGATCGACGTGGTGCTGGCCAAGCCCCGCCCGGCGCGCCCGGAACTGGTGGTGTTGTGCGACGTGTCCGGCTCGGTCGCCGGGTTCAGCCACTTCACCCTGCTGCTGGTACACGCGCTGCGCCAACAGTTCTCACGCGTGCGGGTCTTCGCGTTCATCGACACCACCGACGAGGTGACCCACATGTTCGGGCCGGAATGCGATCTGGCCGTGGCGATCCAGCGGATCACCCGAGAAGCCGGCGTGTACAGCCGAGACGGCCACTCCGACTACGGCAATGCGTTCGTCTCGTTCGTCCAGGCGAATCCGAATGTGCTGTCGCCGCGCAGCTCGCTGCTGGTGCTCGGCGACGGGCGCACCAACTACCGCGACCCGGCCATCGACGTCCTGTCCGACATGGTCACCGCCGCCCGGCACGCGCACTGGCTCAATCCCGAGCCCAGGCACCTATGGGGCAGCGGCGACTCGGCGGTGCCGCGCTACGAAGAAGTGATCACCATGCACGAGTGCCGGTCGGCCAAGCAGCTCGCCACGGTGATTGACCAACTGCTGCCGGTGTGACGCCGCCCGCGGCTCGTGTCGCTGTGAGGCGGGCACGATGCCTACCTCCCGACCCGGAGACTGATGTGGCGCATGTGACCGCAGCGCGGCGACGGGCAGCCCGAGCGGCCCGGTAAGCTGGCACATCGTGCAAAAGCCCCGTCGCAGGCTGGGAGTAATGGGTGGGACATTCGACCCCATCCATTACGGGCACTTGGTTGCCGCCAGCGAGGTGGCCGACCTGTTCGACCTCGACGAAGTGGTGTTCGTGCCCAGTGGTCAGCCGTGGCAGAAGAGCCGCGATGTCTCTGCCGCCGAGGATCGGTATCTGATGACGGTGATTGCGACCGCCTCCAATCCCCGGTTCTCGGTGAGCCGAGTCGATATCGACCGCGGCGGCCCCACCTACACCAAAGACACCTTGCAGGACCTGCACGCCCTGAACCCGGATTCCGAGCTGTTCTTCATCACCGGCGCCGACGCGCTGTCGTCCATCCTGTCCTGGCAGGGCTGGGAAGTGCTGTTCGAATTGGCACGGTTCATCGGCGTCAGCCGGCCCGGCTACGAGCTGCGGCACGAACACATCACCGCGGTGCTCGGCGACCTGGCCAAGGATGCGCTGACCCTGGTCGAAATTCCTGCGCTGGCGATCTCGTCGACGGACTGCCGCCAGCGTGCCGCGGAGCGCCGTCCACTGTGGTACCTGATGCCCGACGGCGTCGTGCAATACGTCTCCAAACGCCGCCTGTACCGCGGACCTGTTGAGGGAGAGGCGAACGCAACGCTGGGCCCGACGCAGTCCACCCTATCCACGGGGAACAACACATGAGCGCCACCCAGGAAGCCATCGACATGGCGACGATTGCGGCGCACGCGGCGGCCTCGAAGCTCGCCAACGACGTCGTCGTCATCGACGTCTCCGGACAATTGGTCATCACCGACTGCTTCGTCATCGCGTCGGCGTCAAATGAGCGGCAAGTCAACGCGATCGTCGACGAGGTCGAGGAGAAAATGCAGAAGGCCGGCTACAAACCCGCGCGCCGGGAGGGTGCTCGGGAAGGCCGCTGGACGCTGCTGGATTACCGCGACATCGTCGTGCACATTCAGCACCAGGACGACCGCAACTTCTATGCCCTGGACCGCTTGTGGGGTGACTGCCCGGTGGTACCGGTGGACTTGGCGGCCGGTCCGAAAGACTCGGCGAGCGCACAATGAGTATCCGTCGCCTGGTGATGTTGCGGCACGGGCAAACCGACTTCAACGCCGGCAGCCGGATGCAGGGACAACTGGACTCCGCACTCACCGAGCTGGGCCGCGCCCAGGCGGTCGCCGCCGCCGAAGTATTGGGCAAGTTGCAGCCGTTGCTGATCGTGTCGTCGGATCTGCATCGCGCCTACGACACCGCGATCAAGCTGGGGGAGCGGACCGGGCTGCAGGTGCGGGCAGACACGCGACTACGCGAGACACACCTCGGCGACTGGCAGGGCCTCACCCACACCGAGGTCGACGCGCAGGCCCCGGGCGCCCGCCTCACCTGGCGCGACGACGCCGCCTGGGCGCCGCACGGCGGGGAAAGCAGGGTCGACGTCGCCGCGCGCAGCGTGCCGCTGGTCGCCGAGCTGGTGGTCGGCGAGCCGGAATGGGGTAACGCGGACGAGCCGGATCGGCCGGTGGTGTTGGTCGCCCACGGCGGGCTAATCGCCGCGTTATCGGCTGCGCTGCTGAAGCTTCCGGTCGCCAACTGGCCGATCCTGGGCGGCATGGGCAATGCCAGCTGGGTGCAGCTCTCCGGCCATTCGCACGACTCCGGCGCCGATTTCGACGGCATCCGCTGGCGTCTGGACGTGTGGAACGCTTCGGCGCAGGTCTCCAACGATGTCCTCTGACGTACGACCGACGTTACTGGTCTTCGCGGACTCGCTGGCCTATTACGGGCCGACCGGGGGACTGCCTGCCGACGATCCCCGCATCTGGCCCAATATCGTTGCTTCCCAGCTAGGTTGGGATGTGGAGCTGATCGGCCGCATCGGCTGGACCTGTCGCGACGTCTGGTGGGCGGCTACGCAGGATCCGCGGGCCTGGGCGGCGCTGCCGCGGGCCGGCGCGGTGATCTTCGCGACGAGCGGGATGGATTCACTGCCCTCGGTGTTGCCGACGGCGCTGCGTGAGCTGATCCGCTATGTCCGCCCGCCGTGGCTGCGGCGCTGGATCCGCGACGGCTACGGCTGGGTGCAGCCCCGGCTCTCGCCGATGGCGCGGGCCGCCCTGCCGCCGCACTTGAGTGCCGACTATCTCGAGCAGACCCGTGGCGCAATCGATTTCAACCGTCCGGGTATCCCAATCGTCGCGTCGCTGCCGTCCGTGCATATCGCCGAGACCTACGGCAAGGCCCATCACGGTCGCGCCGGGACCGTCGCGGCGATCACGGAATGGGCCCAGGAGCACAGTGTTCCCCTGGTGGATCTCAAAGCTGCTGTGGCCGAACAGGTTATGAGTGGGCGCGGCAATCCCGACGGCATCCACTGGAACTTCGAAGCCCACCAGGCGGTCGCGGAGTTGATGCTCAAGGCGCTGGCCGAAGCCGGGGTATCGAACGAGAAGTCGCACGGCTAATCCATGACAGTCGTGGTGGTGACCGATGCCTCGTCGCGCCTCCCGGCCGATCTGCTGGAAAAGTGGGCGATACGCGTTGTCCCGCTTCATGTCCTGCTTGATGGTGGCGATCTGCGCGACGGTGTGGACGAGATCCCCGACGCCGTCTATCGGCATCACGCCACGACCGCGGCGGCAACCCCGGCCGAACTCGACGCCGCCTACCGCCGGGCGTTGACCGATTCCGGCGGGGATGGCGTGGTGGCAGTGCATATTTCGTCGGCGCTGTCGGGCACCTGTGGCGTGGGTGAGCGGGCGGGGGCCGAAATCGGGCCGGCCGTGCGGGTTGTCGACTCCAGGTCGGCGGCGATGGGCACCGGCTTTGTCGCGCTGGCCGCGGCTCGGGCCGCGGCCGCGGGCGGCGACCTGGATGAGGTCGTGGCCGCTGCGAACTCCGCGGTAAGCCGCAGTCACGCGTTCATCGTGGTGCATGGTTTGGACAACTTGCGGCGCAGCGGACGGATCGGTGGCGCCAAGGCATGGCTGGGCACCGCGCTGTCACTCAAGCCGCTGCTGCGCATCGAAGACGGAAAACTCGTTCTGGCCCAACGGGTAAGGACCGTCAGCAAGGCGACAGCAACGATGCTCGACCGCGTCTGCGAAATTGTCGGCGACGGCTCTGCGGCGGTAGCGGTACACCACGTCCTGAACCCGGACGGCGCGAATGAGGTGGCGGCCGCCCTGGCCCAGCGGCTACCGGCCTGCGAGCCGGCGATCGTCACCTCGCTGGGACCGGTGCTGGGCGTGCACGTCGGGTCCGGCGCCGTCGCCGTCTGTGTGGAAGTCGCTGCGCGCTAAGCCGATACGGGTTTTCGACCGTAGTCACCACGCGGATGCACGACCTGTGGCCACCAGAACCAGCGTCCGAGCAGCGTGGCGATCGACGGCATCAAGAGCGTGCGCACGATCAGCGTGTCGAGCAGCAGACCGATACAGACGGTAGATCCGAATTGGCCCAACACCCGCAAGTCACTGCCCAGCATGGACGCCATCGTGAAGGCGAACACCAGACCCGCGGCCGTCACCACCCCACCGGTCCCGGCCATTGACCGGATGATTCCGGTCTTCAGCCCGCGATGAATCTCCTCTTTGAACCGGGAGACCAATAGCAGGTTGTAGTCAGACCCGACGGCCAGCAGGATGATCACGGACAGCGCCATCACGATCCAGTGGATCTTGATGCCGAACAAGTCCTGCCAAATCAGCACGGACAGACCGAACGACGCGGCAATCGAGCTGGCCGCGGTGCCGACGATGACCAGCGCGGCCACCACGCTCCTGGTCAGCAGCAGCATGATCATGAAGATCAGCGTGAGTGCCGACACCACCGCGATCATCAGGTCGAATTTGGCGCCGTCGTGCATGTCCTTGAAGGTCGCGGCCGTGCCACCGAGATACACCCTGGCGTCGGACAGCGAGGACTGCTTCAACCCCTCCTGCGCGGCGGTGCGCTCGGCATCGACCCGCGAAATGCCTTCCGGCGTCATCGGATCGCCCTGATGCGTGATGAAGTACCGCGCCGACTTGCCGTCCGGCGACAAGAACATGCGAAGACCCGTCTGGAAATCGGGGTTCTGGAACGCTTCCGGTGGCAGATAGAAGAAGTCGTCGTTCTTGGACTGGTCGAAGCTTTGCCCCATCACGATCGCGGTGTTGCTCATCGCCTCCATCTGGTCGATCATCGCCTTGAAGGTCTGGTAGAGCGTCAGCGTGATGCCCCGGGTGGTCTTCAACGTCGTGATCAGCGTGGGAAACAGCGCATTCAGGTCGTGTGTGGCCTGGGCGGTGTGCTTGATGTCGGCCGTGAGGAAGTGGAACTGCTCGGCGAGCTGGTCGAAGCCGTCCAAAGTGTCGAACAGGGATCGCAACCCGAAGCACAACGGGATGTCGAAGCAGTGCTTCTCCCAATAGAAGTAAGTCCGTACCGGCCGGAAGGTGTCGTCGAAATCCGCGATGTGGTCGCGCAGGCTATCGGTGATTTGCGACGTTACCGCCGTGGTATTTGCGCTGTCGTCGGCGGCATGGGCGAGATCTAGCGATACTTCGTACTGGCGCTGCGTGGTGTCGATTTGGGTCTGCAGGTCGTCGGCCATCCTGAGGATGTCGGCGATGCGCTCCTTGAGGAAGCCCATGTTCTGCATGGTCGTTTGGCTTTGGATGCTGTTCTGGAACGGTATCGAGCTGTGCTGGATCGGAATGCCCAGTGGCCTGGTGATGTCCTGGACCATGGCGATGCCGAGCGTGCGCATCTCGTTTTTGGCCACCCGGTCCAAGACCAGCATGTCGGCCGTGTTCCGCATGTCATGGTCGGATTCGACCATCAACATGTCGGGGTTCATCCGGGCCTCGGAGAAATGTCGGTTCGCGGCCGCTTGCCCGAGATTGGACGGGGCCGACGCGGGCAGGTAGTAGCGGTCGTTGTAGCTCGTCGTGTAGCTCGGCAAAGCGACCATGCCGACCAACACGACCGCGGCGCTGACCGCCAGAATCGGCGCGGGCCAACGCACTACCGCGGTGCCAACCCGGCGCCATAGCCGCCCTTGCTTGGCTGCGCGCTTGGTCTCGAAGAGGTGAAAGCGACTGCCCACGAAGACAACCGCGGGGCCCAGCGTAAGTCCGGCCGCCACCACGACCAGCATGCCGATCGCCACGGGCGCGCCCATGGTGTTGAACCAGGGCAGCCGGGAAAAACTCAGGCAGTAAGTCGCCCCGGCAATCGTCAGGCCCGACCCCAAGACAACCGGGGCGACTCCCTTGAATGTGGTGTAATACGCGGTTTCTCGATCTTCGCCTTCTCGGAGTGCCTCTTGGTAGCGGCCGACGAGGAAGATGCCGTAGTCCGTTCCGGCCGCGATCGCCAGCATGGTGAGGATGTTGGCGGCGAACGTGGTGAGCCCGAATGCGTTGTGATACGCCAGAACCGCGACGACTCCACGTGAACACGCGAGCGCCACAAAGGTCATGAACAGCTGGACCAGTGTGGTGACGATGGACCGGTAGACCAGCAGCAACATGATCGCGATGGCGCCCAGGGTGAACAGCGTGATCGTGGCCAGGCTGGCATTGCCGATGAGGTGCATGTCGTCGGACAGCGCGGCGGGACCGGTGACGTAGGCCTTGACGCCGGGTGGCGCCTTGTTCTCTTCGATGACCTTACGCACGGCGTCCACGGACTCGTTCGCCTCCGTGGTGCCTTGGTTACCGGCGAGGTTCACCTGTACGTAGGCGGCCTTGGCGTCGGCGCTCTGTGCGCCCGCCGCCGTCAGCCGGTCTCCCCAGAAGTCCTGGATGTGCTGGACGTGCTTGGGATCCTGGCGCAGTTGCCGGATCAGCTTGTCGTAGTACTGGTGTGCATCGGCGCCGAGAGGTTGTTGGCCTTCCAGCACGATCATGATGGTGCTGTTGGAATCGAACTCGTGGAAGTTATGGCCCAGGCGCATCATCGCCTTCATCGACGGCGCGTCCAGGGGTGTCATCGGCGCCGAATGGGCCTCGCCGACGACTTCCAGGGTGGGAACGATGACGTTCACCAGGACCGTCACAGCTACCCAGGCCAGGATGATCGGCACCGCAAAGATCCGAATGGTGTGGGGGAGGTATGGCCGGTGGCCGCGCTCCGGCTTACCGGAACCCCGGGTGCTGATCGGCCCGGTGTCGGCGGCGTCGTCGACACCCAGCTGGCTCTTGCTATTGAGATCGCTCATGCGGACTTCACCAGGCAGAAGGTCTGGGCGTTGTGGCCATCGGAGTTTTGCTGATCGCGGACGACGCCATCGACGGTGATCTTGCAGCTGATTCGGCTGCCATCACTTTGCGCCATGATGTTGGCGCTCACCGACGGCAGCGTGGTTGAGATGGTGGCCGTCCACGGTAACGAGGCGTTGTTGATCTGGTGCGTGTTGGCGTTTTCGTCCCAGTAGTTGATGTTCGCGGTGGCACCCGCCGGGCCCGAGATTTCGTAGACGACGACCTTTGGGTTGAACTGCACGATCTCGATCCCCTTGCCGGCATTCGCGTTGAGGTCCTGTGAGCCGAAGATCTTGTGCAACCGCGACACGACCAACGCCGAGACGGCCAGTACCACAATCAACAACAGGGGTATCCACGCCCGTCTGAGCGCGCGGGTTATGGCATCCGAATTAGGCGAAGTCCTCACCTTGACCGCCTTCCGCTCACCGCTGCGGGGGCCTGCCATCCCGCTTTTGGAAAGCTCACCACCGTCGTCGACAACCCTAATTGTCGGCGGAACCTTTGCTCGGCTAAGTACTCTAACTCTTAGAGCACGGAACCGTTCCTCCGGGGTGCCACGGTTGTGGCCAACGCCATAGGACTAGCGCGCCAGCCGTCCAGTCACTGGCGGCAAGTCGGCAAGCGTCATTATCCCGGGTCTGGCAGCCACCACTGCCGGGACGGCATTGGTAACTGGCATGGCGGTGTAGATCATTCCCAAACCCATGAATCCGGGCTCCGTCCAATCCTTCGGCGGCAGGCAGTGCAGGACCGTCCGCATGTTGGGCATACCGAAGACCTGAATGACGTGGCCGTGCTCGAGCGGCTTGGGCGGGACCACGTGGTTACCCATGGTCCAGTTGAATCCGACGCTGACGACATTGCGGTCGCCTTCCCAGCCGCGGTGGAAGCCGTACACGCCGCCGACCGTGCCGGCGGGAATCTTCATGAAGCCCAGATCGGAGTCGCCGGTGGCCGGGGTGAACGTGACGTCGAATGTCATCCTGTCCAGCTTGGCGCCGATCGCGTCGGCCATCATCGCCGCCGATTCGGCGAAGACTTCGCTTTCCCGCCGCACGTTCTCCGCCAGCCCCGGTGTGTCGGGGTCTTGTGAGAAGCCCATTGCGGTCTGTGTTTCCGCGGATTCGTAGGTCGAGCAGTCCACCGACTCGGTGATCCGGATTTCGTCGACGCGCTCGCAGGAGGCGGACAGCACCATGCCGACCATGTTCGTCATCCCCGGATGCGCGCCGCTGCCGAAGATCGTCGAATTGCCCTTCTGGCAGGCGTCCTCGATCCGCTTGCGATCCTGCGGTGTCTGCTTGCCGCCGGTGATCCAGGCCGCGCTCGAGCACACGTTGACTCCCGATTCCAGCAGCCGCACCAATTCGTCGATGTTGGGCCACAACGGGTTATAGCAACACGCGTCGGCGCCTAGGGCGATGAGCGCGTCGATGTCGTTGGTGGCTTGCACTCCGGTCGGCTCCGGCCGGCCGGACAGCTCCGCGGCATCGACACCGACCTTGTCCGCCCCGTGCGCGTACACCCCGACCAGCTCCATGTCGGGTCTGCCGATGATGGCGTGCAGCGACCGCCGCCCGATGTTCCCGGTCGTCCACTGGATAACGCGTAACGGACGGTCAGTACTGGTTGTGCTCATCGTGGCTCCTTTGCCGCTGCGGGGGTGGAACCATTATGCGAATCGCGCTACGCGTCTGTGCGCGAGTGTCGACCTGTTGCGCCGAAACTCCGCGTACCGGCCCGACAACTCGACGTTCGGCCGGTTTAGGCGGCCAAGCGAACGAATTGGTCCTGCCGGTACCGCTCGACACAGGCGGCGCGCCGGATCTTGCCGCTCGTGGTGGTGGGAATCGACCCGGGAGCTACCAGAACGAGATCCCCGACATTCAGGCCGTGCGCATTGGATATCGCGGAGGTGACGTCACTTTTGACGGAGGTGAGCCAGTGCGTCGCCTCCTCGATGGAATCGCCGCGCTCCTTGAGCTCGATGACGGTGACCAGCTGCTCGGTACCGTTCACCGGAACCGAAATGGCCGCGACCCGGCCACGCGTGATCTCCTGGACCGTCGCCTCGATGTCCTCGGGGTAGTGATTGCGCCCGCGGATGATCAGCAGGTCCTTGATGCGGCCGACGATGAACAACTCACCCTGGTAGATGAAACCCAGGTCGCCGGTCTTTAGCCAGGGTCCGTCAGGCGTTCCCGGCGACGGGTCGACAAGTGTTGCGCCGAAGCATCGCTGCTCGGATGGCGGCTTGCGCCAATAGCCGTCGGCGACATTCTCACCATGCACCCAGATTTCGCCGATCAAGTTCGGCGGGCATTCGCGATTCGTCTCACTGTCGACGATCCGCAGCGCGGGGGATTGCGGCACCTGGTACTTCACCAGAGCCGTAGCTTTCCCAGCTGCCGTGCCTTTCCCGGCTGCGCACGGCTCAACACGGCCTGCGCCGAGCGCTCCGGCATCGAAGTGTGCCGCAGGCGAGGATTCACTCCAGGTGCCGGTCGCCACGAAGACCGTGGCCTCGGCCATTCCATACGACGGACGCATCATGTGGTCCCGAAAATTGAAGTGCGCAAACCGATCCACGAAGCGATTCAAGGTCGCCGGCTCGACACGTTCGGCGCCGCTGATGATGCCCAGGACACCGCCGAGGTCGAGCCCGGCGAGGTCTTTGTCGGTGGTTTTGCGGGCCGCCAAGTCAAAGGCGAAGTTGGGCGCGGACGACCACGCGTGAGGATTTTCGGCCAGCGCTCGCACCCACCTGGCCGGCCTCTCCAGGAACCCGACCGGACTGGTCAGCTCGGCACGATGGCCGCTCAGGATTGGGGCGCAGACTCCCAGCACCAAACCCATGTCGTGGTAGAAGGGCAACCACGACACGATCGTGGCTTCCGACGGGAAGTTGTTTCCGGAGTCCACGAAGAAGCTGCGCATCAGCTGCCCGAAATTCACTTCGAGATTTCGGTGCGAGATCATCACGCCGGTCGGCGTCCGGGTCGAACCTGAGCTGTACTGCAAATACGCGATGCCGGGCAAATCAGCTGTCGGAAAGCTTGTTTCGCCATCGACGTCCAGATTCATCGAATCGATTTCGACGATCTTGGGAACATCGTCCATGCGTGCTCGATCGACATATTCCGCGACATCTTCGGCGACCGCGGACGTTGTGAGAACAACCGAGGGCGAGGTATCGGCAAGGACCGCACCTACCCGCTCGTGACTCGAGCCGCGATGCGGCAGCGGCAGCGGAACTGCGATGAGCCCGGCCTGCATGGATCCCAGGAACGCCGCAATGTAATCAAGGCCCTGGGGAGCCAGGATTACTGCCCGGTCTCCGGTCGACCCGTGCGGGCCGAGATCGCGTGCCACATTGAGTGTTCGGCGGGATATTTGCGACCACGTGAGGCGCTCGGAAACACCGTCGGCGTCGCCCTCGTAATCGGTAAACGTGTACGCCGCATCATGCGGCCGCAGGCTTGCGCGCCCGTGCAGCATGGAGAGAATCGATGATCCAGACATAGGCGCCTTTGTCAGCCGGTCCCGTGGGACAACACGGACATGGCACCGCTGAGGATCTGTGAAAGAGGGTCGGCGCCGCCGCCGAACGTCGCCTGGTTGGCCGGCGCGGTGACTTCCGCTGGGTCGAAGCCGTGCACCGGGTCCACCTGAACCGGAGCGGTCGACGGGTCGTCGTTTCGCGAGTAGCCCGCGTTCACCCGGGGAATCAGGATTGCGTCCAGCTTGTTCAGCGTGTCTTCGTCGATCCCGACGTACTTCAGCGGCATGACAAGAGGAAGGTGCTTTTCCGGGACCATGATCGTCGTGTCTTTCGCGCCCCTGGAGTTGATGGTCGTCCTGATGTTCTGCGGCGGCACCATACTCGGGTTCGTAAAGGCTACCGCGGTGTGACCCGTGGCAAGGCCCAGGAGCGTGTTAGCCAGAGCAAACATGTTGTCCGGCCGGTCGGGGAAGTCCGCGATCGAGTCGTACGCAGCCACGAACCTGTTTGTGTCGTACTGGCTTTCATACGGCGGTGGCATGGTGTAGTCGAGTGCCGGAACAACGCTGCCGACCGGGAACATGGCGGACAGGAAGCTCTGACCGAAGGCGTGCCGCCCAATCGGGTCGCCGAATGTCGCGAAGTTCAGTTTGTCCGGCGGAGGTGCAGTCGGGTCATTCGCCAGCCGAGCCTGCTCGCCATCGACCACGAACCCGCCCTCGGACAAGCCGATCGCCGTACCGGGGCGGCCGGCGCGAATCGCCGCATCGAGGTTGTCTACTCCCGCGTCGACGGACTCGCCGACGCTGGGGCCGTCCAGACCCAGGCCCGGGAAGAGTTCATCGAGCCGGCCGATTCCCGGGAAGAGTCGTTCCAACACGTGGCCCTGAACCTGGCCCGCCGGGTAGCGAACGATTTCGCGCTTCTGACCTGGGAACCATTCAGCGCCCTCACGGCGGATGTACTCGTCGTACGGGATACCGAGAACGTGAGCGCCGCCCAGGGCGAACGCGGTCTGGTCGCCCGGCGCCCCTGGGGTCGGCGGCCCGCCGATGGGTGTATCGTCAGCCGACGCGGTTCCGACGCCGAAATATCCTGTGGCGCCGACAGTTACCAGCACCGTGACTCTTGCGAGTAGCTTCTTCATACCTAATCCTGCCCGCTCGGATTCGCCTCGTAGTCTCACACACGTCATGTGTACGCGCTAATTGGGTTGCGGCTCGGCGCGTCGAACCGGCGACCACCGCACACCCACTCGGGACGGCCACCAGTTCGCCCGTCCGACCAGCGCGGCGATGGCCGGAACTGTGATGGTGCGCACCAAGAATGTGTCCAGCAAAATTCCCACGCCGATCACGAAACCGCCCTGGACCACGGTGCCGATGCTGGAGAACAACAGACCGCACATCGACGCAGCGAAGATCAGACCTGCCGCAGTGATCACACCGCCTGTCGAACTCAGGGTGCGAATGATGCTGTAACGCATGCTGTGTCCAGACTCCTCACGCATTCGCGAGACGAGCAGCATGTTGTAGTCGGCTCCCACCGCGACCAACACCACGAACGCCAGCGGGGGCACGCTCCAATGTAATTGCTGGCCCAGTATGTATTGAAATACGAGTACGCCAATACCTACCGCCGACAAATACGAAATAACCACGGAAGCAACCAGATACAGCGGCGCGACAATCGCACGCAGCAGTGCGATCAAGGTCAGAAGCACGACGAATAGGGTTACCGCGATGATGAACCGGATGTCGTGTTGGTAATAGTCGCGCGTGTCCTTCAGGCCGACGGTGTATCCCGACATCGATATCGTGGCGTCCGCCAACGCGGTATTCGGTTGGGCCGCGCGAGCGGTCGTACTGATCGCGTTGACCTGATCCATGGCTTCGGTGCTGAACGGATTCAGTTTGGTTTGAACCAAATACCGCACCGAGTGGCCGTCTGGCGAAATGAATACCTTGGCCGCCTTCTGGAACTCCGCTAAATGCAGCAGCTGGGGCGGGATATTGAACCCGGCCATTGCCGGTTGCGCCGCATCGCGTTTCAGCGATAGAAGGAACGCCGCTGACTCACCGAGCCCGCTACCGAGCTGTTTGACTTGGTCGACGAGTTGAGCCACCGCGTCGGCCACTTGCCGGCTCCCGCCGGCGAGTCGGTTTGCGCCATCTTGGACACTGTTCAAATTCGCTTGCAGGCCACCGGGTTTGTCCATCCCCATGGAGTGCATCACGTTGGTGAGCTTCCCCAATGCTGCACGTACGCGGTCGGTCGACGATTTGAGAGCCCGTTTGTCCGGGTAGTCCTGCAGTTGGTGGGCCAAATCATTGATCGCGTCGAGGTCTGCTTGATCGCGCGAACCGACCAGCTGCTCGAATGTCCCGCGGGTGGCGCTGCACGATTGATCGGCGTCGCAGACCGGGTTGCCCTGCAGCGCCGTCAGCACCGGGCCAATCCAGGCGAACACGTTCTTGGCCGCCGAGAAGTTCCAGCCCATCGCATTGCTGAGCGAGTTGACATGGTCGACGAGCTGGGCCGCGATGTCGACCTGTTTAACCAGCGCGTCGCCGCTGTACTGGCTCTTCGCCGACGCGAAGGCGTTCTCCAGTTCCTGCAGGCTGGCGGCGAGCTGGGTGACCTGGCCGCGCACATCGCCGAGGCTGTTGGCCAGCGTGCCGGCCCCTGCGACCAGCCGGTTGAGGTCACCGGTGTGATCGTTGATCATGGTGGACCCGCCGGCCAGCAGGGTGCCGACAGCGCCCGCCTGATAGGTGGCGCGGAATTGCTCTGGCACATCTCCGGTGGGACGGGTAATGCCGCTGACTGCAGCGATATTCGGCAGTTGGCTGACGCGGTCCGCCATCTGTTCCAAGTCTGCAAGGGCCTTCGGTGTGCGAAGGTCATGCGGTGACTGGATGAGGATGTACTCCGGAATGGATTGATTCACCGGGAAATGACGATCCAGCGCGGTATACCCGACGGAGCTCGGAGCAGAAGACGGCAGGGCCTTGCGGTCGTCGTAGTTGTAGCGCACCAAGCCGGCGCAGCTGGCCAGGATGATCAGCACGAGCACACTGGCAACAAGATTGGCCTTGGGCCGGCGAACGATGCGGATGCCCGAACGCCGCCAGAACCGGGCGGTCAGTTCGCGCCGTGGCTTGACCCAGCCCCGTGGCCCCGCAAGCACAAGAATTGCCGGCAGCAACGTCACCGCGGCGAGGAACGCCACACCGATCCCTATCGCCGACGACGCCCCGACCGTTTTGAACACTCCCATTCGGGCGAAGCTTATGAGGAGAAATGTGATTCCGACGGTGGCGGCGGATGCGCCGATCACTTTTCCGATCGAGATCATTGCGCGCCTGATCGCCTGGTCGAAATCCGCACCTGACCGCAGATAGTCGTGATAGCGGCTGATCAGAAACACCGCGTAATCCGTTCCGGCGCCTGCCATTATGGCGCTCAGAAATACGATGGACTGGTTCGAGACGCCCGAGCCAGTCAGTTGCGAGTAGCCCGCCACCACCGCCTGCGCTATCACCAGGGATATCCCGATCGTCAGCAACGGCAGCAGCATGGTGACCGCGCTGCGGTAAATCACCAGCAGGACGATGAGCACCAGAATGGCGATCGCCAGCTCGATCGGAAGTCGATCATGATCGCCCGCGACCGTGAGGTCGGCGACGGTTGCCGCAGGCCCGGTGAGGTTCGCCGTCAGGGGAGTTGCGGCGACGTCGCGTTTGACGATGTCGCCGATCCGGTTGAAGGCGGCGTACGACTGTGGAGTGCCCAACTCGCCGGCGACGCCGACCGGCAGCACCCAAGCTTTGTGATCCTTGCTGGTCACGACCGAGCGAAGGGGCGGCGTGCTGATGAAATCCTGCACCATCAAGACATCTCGCGTGTCCGCGCGCAGCGCGTCCACCAGTTTGCGGTAAGTGGCTTCGTCGCCTGCGCCAAGCCCCTTGTCGTCGGTCAGGACCACCAGCAGGAGGTCTTCTGAGCCCGATTCATGAAACGCCGCAGTCATGTTTCGAGCGGTGACGTTCGACGGTGCATCGCTGGGCAAGATGGCGAGTGGATGCTTCTGGGCCATCTCGCCGAGGGAGGGCAGTGTCAGTGCTAGCGCGACCGCGATCGCGACCCAGACCCCGATTACTGCCCATGGCCACCGCACCACAAAATCGGCTAGCCGTCGCATATCGCCCTCGCTTGCTGCACGCTACGCAACGCGACCCCAGTGCCCGCTACCAGCGACCCGACCGCACACGGATTTCATCGCCGCCAGGTAACGGCTCACTGATTTCTGTGCGACCGGGTTGTCGGGATGCATGATCGCCATCACCGTGCCCTCTCCGTACCGGAATATGTAAATGGTCAGTTGATACGAATACCGGCCGTCGGGATAGATGCCGATATTGTTCGCCAGCCCCAGGTCGGCTGCGGCAAGAATTGCGTTGAGTGGAGCGGCGCCGCCATGCAAGAAGTTCGACACCGGAAAGTTCGGCCGTGGCCAGTTCAACCACGGCGCTAATTCCAATACGCGGTAGTAGGGCACCTTCGCCATGTCCAGGCCTGAATCGAACGAAGCCTGCGCTGCCCATGCGGCATCGCCGAATGAGGCCGCGGCTATGGGCACGGTAATCGGAATCAAGCCGGTGAACCAACCCTGTGTCATGAAATTGTCCGCGCCGGTGCGGGAATCCCTGGGAGTGAGCCCGTAATACGTGAGAGCGCCGGTGAATTCGTGCTCGATCAGTGCGAGGCAGGCGAAAAGGCCGCCGACGAAGCGCGCGCCGGCCGCCGTGCACGCTGATTCGAATCGCTCCGTCTGGGCCGCGTCCATCAGCAATTCGGAGGCCATGTCACTGCTACTCGACTCCAACGGGTTGCCCAGTGGGAGTGGGAATTCAGGGAAACCGCCATTGTTGTTGTCGGCGAAGTCAATCCACGCACGCACCTCAGGCGAATCGACGGTCAACGTTGACGTGTAGTCGCGTTCGCGGCTGCAGAAATCATCGAAGCTGCCGGCATCGGGAAGAACAAGGGACTCGCCGCCTCCGCTCAACGCCGTATACATGCCGTTGGCCTCCATCATCGTTGTGCCGATCAACGTCGCGTCCCCGTGGACATGATCCATGGCGGCAAAGAACGTGAAGTGGGCCTCGCTTTGGATGATCCCGAAGGTGAAGCAGCCCCACTCCAGCGGATTCGGTATGGCCACGACATGGGCGTGTATTTCGTCAACCGTCATGTGGCCGTGGTCGATTGGCGTGAATTCGATATCGGCTGGATCGCTGACGGTATGCCTGACGAACTCTCCGTCACCGGTGTGCTCGAACCAACTGCGGAACGTGTCGTGCCGACGCAGGTAGGCGTTGACGGCATGGTCCATCGCGGAAACATCACAACTCCCAGGTAATTCACAGGTCGCGATGATCTGCCGAGAAAAATTCAGCCCCGCGGCCGCCCGTTCACAGTAGTTACGAAGATGCTGGCCCTGCATGTAGCTGACCGGTACGGAGCTGACCGGTGCGTGTCGGACCTTGTCTTTAGCGGCGGCCGTCGGGTGCCACGAGGTGACCGAACCCGGGGTCAACGTCCAATCATGGAGTGCGCCGATCGTAATCTTCCCGATGCGCAAAACTACTTCCCCCTGGTTTGAACGGTTCCGGTCCGGCCACTGGTGGCGACACCAAGATAACCCGCCCGGAGATCGCCTCCGCGGGCATGCGCGAGCCAACGCCTACACTCACTCACGGATCCGGCGGGCGGTTGTGGCGATCAAACGGCCGGGCGGGGGACGCAGGGCGGCAGCCGCACTGGCTGTGGTCGCGCGGTGCGGGCGTCGCAATTGCAGTGCCCGCCTTCGGAAGTTGATTCCGAAGCGCAACCGGTCTCCCGCGAGGATCGAATCTTGACCGGCCAAGGGAGGACAAGCGCATGGCATCTGTCGAAAGTCTGAGCGAGCCGGCATCGGGTGTTGCAATCATCGGCTATGCGGCGCGTTTTCCGGGTGCTGCGGATGCGGATGAGTTCTGGGATGTGTTGTCGCAAGGCCGGGATGCGATATCGGAGGTGCCGCAGGACCGGTGGGATGTCGACGAATTCTACGATCCGGAACCCGGTGCGCCCGGCAAGGTCGTGACCCGTCGTGCGGGTTTCGTCGATGACGTGACCGGGTTCGACGCGCCGTTTTTCGGTATGTCGACGCGCGAGGTCAGATTGATGGACCCACAGCATCGGATCTTGCTGGAGACGGCATGGCGCGCGGTAGAGCATTCGGGCACCGCGCCAACGGCTCTGGCTAACACCAACACTGGTGTCTTCGTCGGTTTGGCCACCCATGACTACCTGGGAATGGCATCCGACGAGCTGACGTACCCCGAGATCGAGGCCTACATGGCCATCGGGACGTCGAATGCGGCGGCGGCGGGCCGGATCAGCTATCGGTTGGGGCTGCAGGGTCCGTCGGTGGCCGTCGACACGGCGTGCAGTTCGTCGCTGGTGGCAATCCATCAGGCGTGCCAAGCGCTGCGCTTGGGCGAATGTGATCTCGCGCTGGCCGGTGGCGCGAACGTCCTGCTCACCCCGGCGACCATGATCACGTTCTCGAGTGCGCACATGCTCGCGCCCGACGGCCGGTGCAAGACATTCGACGCCGCCGCGGACGGCTATGTGCGCGGCGAGGGCTGCGGCGTCATCGTGGTCAAACGCCTCGAGGACGCGATTCGCGACGGCGACCGGATTCGTGCCGTGATCCGCAGCAGCGCGATCAATCAGGACGGCGCATCGGGTGGATTGACGGTGCCGAACGGCGTTGCCCAGCAAAGGGTCATCGCCGACGCGCTGAAGCGCGCCGACCTCGAACCACGCGACGTCGGGTACCTGGAAGCGCACGGCACGGGGACATCGCTGGGCGACCCCATCGAGGCCCAGGCCGCGGGTGCGGTGCTCGGCGCCGGACGCGAGCCCAGCGAGCCGCTGCTGATGGGCTCGGTGAAAACGAACATCGGACATCTGGAAGCTGCCGCGGGTATCGCGGGTGTGATCAAAGTCATACTGTCGCTCGAGAACGAGTTGCTGCCGCAGCACCTTCACTTTCAGAACCCGTCGCCCCACATTCCGTGGGACCGGCTTGCGGTGCAGGTTGTCAAGGAGGCCACCGCCTGGGAACGCAACGGGCGCCCGCGCATTGCGGGAATCAGCTCATTTGGGTTCGCCGGGACCAACGCTCACGTGATTCTCGAAGAAGCGCCCGAGCAAGCGGCCCCGCCCCCCGCTGCACCGGTTCCGGTCGGGCAGCTCGGTGACCGACGGTTCAGCATTCTTCCGCTCTCGGCGCGAACACCCGCCGCGTTGGTGCGGCTCGCCGACGAATACCGCAACTGGCTGAGCGCGCATCCGGAGGCCACCCTGGCCGACGTGTGCTTCACCGCCGGGTCGGGGCGCGCGCACTTGGAGCACCGCGCCGCGTTGGTGGTCAATTCGAGAGAATCTGCCTTGGAGCTACTTGGCGCACTCGCGGACGATCGCCCGGCGCCCGGCTTGTTTCGCGGAGAATCCCATGACACACCGAAAACGGCGTGGCTGTTCACCGGTCAAGGCAGCCAGTACCCCGGCATGGCCCGCGAGTTGTTCGACACCGAGCCGGTGTTCGCCGAGACGCTGAATCGTTGCGCCGGCGCGGTTGCCGACGTTCTCGAAAAGCCTTTGCTGGAAAAAATTTTTGATGTCGACAGCCCGGACAGCGAAGCGGCGCTGCGACAGACCTCCTACGCACAGCCCGCCTTGTTCGCGGTGGAGATGGGCCTGGCCCGCCTCTGGCAGTCGTGGGGCTTCGAGCCCGACGTGGTGTTGGGCCACAGCGTCGGCCAGTATTCGGCGGCCTGCGTCGCGGGCGTGTTCGGTCTCGAGGACGGCGCGCTGCTGATGGCCGAACGCGGTCGTCTCTTCGGCAATTTGCCTGCCGGTGGCCGAATGGCCGCGGTGTTCACCGCCGCCGAGCGCGTCGAGCGCGTGACCGACGAGTTCCCGAACCTGTCGGTCGCCGCCTACAACGGTGCTAACACCGTATTGTCCGGGCCCGCAGGGGATCTGGAGAAGGTGGTAGCTGGACTGGCGGCCGACGGTGTCCGGTGTGAGTGGTTGGACACCAGCCACGCGTTCCACTCGGCGCTGCTGGACCCGATTCTGGACGACTTCGAGTCGCATGCGCAGCGATTCAATTTCGCTGCGCCACAACGGATTCTGGTTGACAATCGCACTGGCGCCGCGCTCGGCCGGAGCGTGAAGCTCGATGGCGCCTATTGGCGCCGTCACGCGCGTCAACCGGTGGAATTTGCCAAGAGCGTGCGGACCCTTGCCGATCTGAATTGCAAAATGTTGCTCGAGATCGGCCCACGGCCGGTGCTCACCGCCACAGCCCTGAGCGCGTGGCCTGACCCGGCCACCTCGCCGCGGGCGATCACGTCGCTACGCCGAAACACCGCCGACCACCGACAGATCACCGAAGCCGTAGCCGACGCATATGTGTTGGGCCACCTACCCGAATTCGCCACGCTGCGACCCGCGCACGCGCGCAAACTCGACCTGCCCACCTATCCGTTCGAGCGCCGCCAGTACTGGTTTCGAGACAATCAGGATCGCGCCAACCAACAGCAGCGCATTGGCGGCCCACGTACCGAAGCCATCCGTCTGCTCGAGGACGGCCGGATCGAGGAACTCGCGGCCCTGCTCGACGGCGCGAGCGGCGATCTTCAAACCCTGCGTGTGCTGACCAAGCTTGCGGCGCAACACAACCAGCAGCGGACGACCCAGGCGATAGCGGACGACCGCTACGAGATCTGCTGGGAGAAAGCCCACACGCCGCTCTCCGGCGTGGAAGCCGGCGAGGGATCTACCTGGCTTCTCATCGGTGAGGATTCGCCCGCGGTTCAGCCGCTGGTCGACGCGCTCACCGCACGTGGACAGCAGCCTCGGTTCATCGGTTTGCCCACGTCCGACGCCGATGAGGAAATGCTCACAGATGCGTTGCGCGCTGCGGCAGCAGAGGATTCGACGCTGCGTATCGTGCACGTTGCGGCCGTGGACTCCGAAACCCAGCCATCGATGCAGTCGCTGTTGCGGATGCAACACCGAATCCTGGGCGGAACTCGGCGGCTCTGGCGCGCTGCCGTCACCGCCGACCTGCGCACCCCCATCTGGCTGGTAACCCGTGGCGCACAGCGAGTCACCGATGCGGACTCCGTGGCGCCGGACCAGAGCTGCATGTGGGGCTTCGGACGTGCCGCATCGCTGGAGCATCCGCAGGTGTGGGGTGGACTGGCGGATCTGGCCCAGGGCACTGCCGACGAGTGGGACCGGTTCATCGGTCGGGTCACGACGTCGCACGAGTCGGCCTCGCGCGAAGACCAAGTGGCGCTGCGTGATCAAACGATCTACGTGCCCCGGCTGGTTCGGCGGGTCGGCCAGCCGACCGGTGCGCCGCTGGAACTGCGCACTGACGCAACGTATCTGGTGACCGGTGGGCTGGGTGCGATCGGACTGGAGATTGCCGGATACCTGGCCGCGCACGGCGCCGGGAATCTGGTCCTGACCAGCCGTCGTGCGCCGGGCGAAGCCGTGCAACGGCGCATCGACGCACTGGCCGCACTGCATGGCTGCGAGGTCGGAGTCGTCACTGCCGACGTCGCCGACGCCCACGACGTCGCCCGCCTGTTGGCCGGCGTGCGGAGCGAACTGCCGCCGTTAGCCGGCATCGTCCACGCCGCGGGTGAGATCGGCACCACCCCGCTGAGCAAGCTGGACGACACGGAAGTCGATCGCGTCTTCGCCGGGAAGGTCTGGGGTGCTTGGCATCTGAGCGAAGCCGCCGCCGATCTGAAGCTCGACTTCTTCATCAGCACCTCCTCGATCGCGTCGGTTTGGGGCGGATTCGGTCAGACCACCTACGGTGCGGCCAACGCATTCCTCGACGGGCTGGCCTGGCGCCTGCGCGAGCGGGGCGTCTGCGGGACCAGCGTCAACTTCGGTCCGTGGTCGGCGGGCATGGCCGACGCGGAGTCCCGTGCGCGACTGGATCAGCGCGGGATCGCGACGTTGTCACCTGCCGATGCGCTGGCGGGGCTGGCCGACGTTGTCGCGTCGTCGGTGCAGGGTGTCGTCGCCCGGATCGACTGGGCCCGCTTCCTGCCGCTCTATGAGCAGGCCGGCAGGCGAGCATTCCTGACGGAGTTGGAGCGCGAGGTGCCCGATGCGGTGCCGGTCGTGACGCCGTCGGGGAAGACCCAGCTGGTCGAGCGGCTCACGAACGCTCCGGTGCAGCAGCGCAAGAAGCTGCTGACCGATTATCTGCGCGACGCGGTAGCGGACGTGACGCGGGTCGATGTCACGGAAGTCCGCGAGGATGCGGGGTTCTTCGACCTCGGCATGGATTCGCTGATGGCCGTCGAGATGCGGCGCCGCATCGAGCAAGGGGTGGGCAGGGAGATACCCATCACCCTGGTGATGGATCATCCCCGACTGTCCGACGTGGCCGACTACCTGCTCGGCGACGTGCTCGAGCTCAGTGAGCAGGCATCCGCCGGATCACGGACTGCGCTGGCGTCAACGGTGACGACACGCACGGACGAACCGATCGCGATTGTCGCGGTGTCGTGCCGATTCCCCGGAGCGCCGGACCCGGAAGCATTCTGGGAGGTGCTCTCGGGCGGTGTCGATGCGATCCGGGAAGTCCCCGAGGACCGATTCGACATCGACGAGTTCTACGACCCGGATCCCGATGCTCCGGGCAAGACCTACACGCGTTTTGGCGGATTCCTCGAGGGAATCGACGAATTCGACCCTGAATTTTTTGGCATCTCTCCGCGCGAGGCGGTCTGGATCGAACCGCAACAGCGGCTGACGCTCGAGACGGCGTGGGAGGGTTTGGAACGCGCCGGGTACTCACCAGGGGCGTTGCGCGGCAGCCGGACCGGCATTTTCGTGGGCGTTGCCGCCAACGAGTATGCGCACCTGCTGTCCGCCGAGTCGATCGACAAAATCGAACCTCACTTCATCACCGGCAATGCGCTCAACGCCATTTCCGGTCGGGTCGCCTTCGCGCTGGGACTCGAAGGACCGGCAGTGGCCGTTGATACGGCATGCAGTTCGTCGTTGGTGGCCGTCCACCAGGCGAGCCAGGCATTGCGGTCCGGTGACTGCGATTTGGCGTTGGCCGGCGGTGTGAACGTCTTGCTTTCTCCCGTGACAGTGGTCGCCGCTTCACGCGCCAGGATGCTTTCCCCCGGCGGACGGTGCAAGACCTTCGATGCTTCCGCTGACGGCTATGTGCGCAGTGAAGGCTGCGGGATGCTCGTGCTCAAGCGACTGAGCGACGCGATGCGCGATGGCGATCGGGTCTGCGCCGTCATTCCCAGCAGCGCGGTGAACCAGGACGGCGCCTCGAGCGGTCTTACGGTGCCCAATGGTGGTGCACAGCAGCGCCTCATCGGGACGGTGCTGGCCCGCGCCGGTTTGGCAGGCGGGGATGTCGACTACCTCGAGGCGCACGGAACGGGCACCCCGCTGGGTGATCCGATCGAGGTACAGGCGGCCGCGGCCGCCTATGGCGCCTCGCGCGACGCCGATCGACCGTTGCTGATGGGATCGGTGAAGACCAACATCGGCCACCTCGAATCCGCTTCTGGGGCCGCCGGTTTGATCAAAATCGTGTTGTCGCTACAAAACGAGGTGCTGCCGGCCAGCCTGCACTTCGAGAATCCGTCGCCACACATCCCGTGGGACTCGCTGCCGGTGCGGGTCGTGGACAAGGCGATTCCGTGGCACGCCAACGGCAGGCCACGGCGCGCCGGCGTGAGTTCCTTCGGGTTCACCGGCACTAACGCGCACGTACTGATCGAGGAGGCGCCAGCAGAATCGGCGCGTGCCGACGAGCACCTCGCCGACGACGTCGCATCGGAATCTGCGGCGGAAGCTCGGGCTGAACAGACAAGCGTGCTACCGCTTTCCGCGCGGTCACCGGAAGCGCTGGTGGCGCTGGCGCAGCGGTATGAGACATGGTTGGGCGCCCACCCGGATGTGGACCTCGCCGACGTATGCCGCACCGCCGGAACCGGGCGCTCGCATTTCGAACACCGCGCCGCGCTGGTCGTGCATTCGCTTGAGGCCGCGCGCGAGGGCCTGGCCGAACTGGCCGCGAACCGCCTGCGACCCGGTGTGGTTCGTGGCGAGCACAGAAACCACCCGACGACTGCGTGGTTGTTCACCGGCCAGGGCAGCCAGTATCCGGGGATGGCGCGTGAGTTGTTCGACACCGAGCCGGTTTTCGCCGAAACCGTGACACGATGTGCGGACGCGGTCAATGACATGCTGCCGCGTCCGTTGCTGGAGGTGCTATTCGCCACCGATCGCGAAACCGGTGGCCAGGCCGGAGAAGCATTGCGGCACACATCGTTTGCCCAGCCGGCGCTATTCGCCATCGAGATGGGCCTGGCCCGTTTGTGGCAGTCGTGGGGCATCGAGCCGGACGTGGTGCTGGGGCACAGCGTCGGCCAGTATGCAGCGGCATGCGTGGCCGGAGTTTTCAGCCTGGAGGACGGCGCACGGCTGATGGCCGAGCGCGGCCGGATGTTCGGCAGCCTGCCCGAAGGCGGGCGAATGGTGGCGGTGTTCAACGACGCCAAGCACGTCGAGGAGATCGCCGGCGAATTCCCGCGGGTGTCCGTCGGCGCCTACAACGGACCCAACACCGTGCTCTCGGGTCCGGGTGAGGATCTCGAACAGATCGTCACCAGGTGCACCGACGAGGGGATCCGCTGCACCTGGCTGGAGACCAGCCACGCCTTCCACTCGGAACTGCTGGATCCGGTGCTCGATGAATTCGAGTCGTACGCAGCGCAGTTGGAGTTCGCTCCGCCGACGTTGCCGCTGGTTTGCAACCGCACCGGCGCCGTGCTCACGGCCCAGACACCGCTCGACGCGGGGTATTGGCGGCGGCATTCCCGCCAGCCGGTGCAGTTCGCCGAGAGTGTGCGCACCGTAGCGGCGCTGGGATGCTCGGTCGTGATGGAGATCGGTCCGCAGCCGGTGTTGACCGGCGCCGCGGTCCAGGTCTGGCCGGAGCACCTGGCCGCGCCGCGGGCGATCGTCTCGCTGCGCAAGGGTGTCGGCGACCGGCGTCAGATCGCCGACGCGCTGGCCGCGGCTTACGTCGGTGGCCACCGACCCGATTTCGCTGCATTGCATCCTCAGCCCCGTCGTCGACTCGAATTGCCCACCTACCCGTTCCAGCGCCGCCGCTTCTGGCCCAAGACGTCCGGCATCACCGTCGACGGGCCCGCGGTATCCGGAATCCTGGGCAGTGCAAAGGACCTCGCCTCCGGTGACACGGTGTACACCAGCCGATTGTCCGTCAAATCGCAGCCGTGGCTTTGCGACCACGTCATCTACGGCACGGTCGTCGTCCCTGGGGCGACGTACGCGGCGATGGCGTTGGCCGCGGCCGGTACGCCGGCGCGGGTGAAGGACGTGTTCTTCTACGAGCCGATCATCTTGCCCGAGAAGGCTTCCCGCGAGGTGCAGCTGACGTTGCACCCGCTGGACGGCGACGGTGAGTCGAGTTTCCAGGTGCACAGCCGCCCGTACGGTGAACGCGGCGCCGAATGGTCGTTGAACGCCGAGGGCACGGTCGTCGCCGGAATTGATGAAGAGCCGGTGTCTGGCAATGATCCGGTCGACGAAGCGATCGAGCGATTGAGCCGCATGCGTCCTCAGGAGTTGTTCGAGACGTTCGCCGACTTGGAGCTGGCGTGGGGGCCCGCCTGGTCCGGTTCCCTGAAGTCGCTGTGGCTCGGCGAGGGTGAAGCGATCGGCGACATCCTGGTCGGCGAGGAGCTCGCCGAACAGCTCGGAAGCGAGCCGATGCACCCGGTGCTGATGGACCTGTGCACCGGAGTCGCCTTCCCGGCCTTCCCGGCCCTTCTGGCAGCCGAACAAGGCGTCAACGATCTGTTCCTGCCGTTGCGGTACGGGCAGGTGACGCTGCGGGAGAAGATGCCACGGCGGTTCTATTGCCGGGCGCGTTGGCACAGCAGCGAACTCAACAGCGAAACCCAGGTATTCGACCTGGATTTCGTCGACCGGGATGGCCGTAAGCTCGGGGGGATTCGCGAGTTCACGGTCAAACGTGCACCCCGCGAGGCGTTGCTGCGCGGCCTCGGCGGCGACGCCACCCGGCTGCTCTACACCCTTGGCTGGCATGAGGTGCCGCCACCGGTGCCGAGCGACGGCGCCGCCGGTGCGAACGGCACCTGGCTGATCGCCGGATTCGACGAACTGGCCGCCACCATGCCGGGCTGCATCCCGTTCGACCGGGCAGGAGATCCGGAGCCGTTGGGACAGCTGCTGGTTCAGGCTCACGAGCGCGGTCTGCCGTTCGCCGGCGTCGTCTGGCGCGGCACCGGGCCGAATGCGGACGAGTCGAGCGCCGATGTCGCCGCGCGGGTCGAGACCGAGATCGCCAACCTGCTCAGCGCCGTGCACGCCGTGCAACGGGGCGAGGTGAAACTGCCTGGCGGACTGTGGATCGTCACCGAGCGAGCCGTGGCATGCGAATCCGGCGAGCCGGTCGACCCGGTGCAGGCGGCGTTGTGGGGGTTCGGGCGCACCACGATCAACGAGGAACCGGCGCTGCGCGCCAAACTGGTCGATTGCGACGGATCGGCGGAGGCGGTGCGGGCACTGGCCGACCTGTTGGCCACGCCGGTGGACGAACCGGAACTTGCGCTGCGCCAAGGGAAGCTGCTGGCTTCGCGGTTGTTGCCCTGGGCACGCAGCGGTCACCTCACGGTGCCGCGCGGAGGCGACTACGTCCTGGCGCCCACCGAACGCGGCGCGGTCGACAACCTGCGGCTTACCGAGGCGGACGTGCCGCCGCCGGACGAGGGTTACGTGCAGGTCCGGGTGGAAGCCGCCGGCCTCAACTTCCGGGATGTGCTCAACGTTCTCGGCCTCTACCCGGGCGACCCCGGACCGATCGGCGGGGACTTCGCCGGCGTCGTCACCCAACTGGGCTGCGGCGTCACCGGACTCGAGGTGGGCCAACGCGTCTACGGCTTCATGCAGGGCGCGTTCTCCAGTCGGTTCAACGTGCCGGCCCAGCTGTTGGCGCCGATCCCTTCTCGGGTGAGCGCGGTCGAGGCAGCGACAATCCCCGCCGCGGCGCTGACGGTCCGGCTCGCGTTCGACTGGGCGCAGCTGCGGCCCGGTGACCGGGTGCTCATCCACGCCGCCAGTGGCGGTGTCGGACTGGCCGCGATCCAGATGGCTCAGCAGTGCGGCGCCACCGTCTTCGCGACCGCCAGCACCTACAAGCGCGCGACGCTGCGCAAGCTGGGTGTGAAATACGTCTACGACTCGCGCACTACGGATTTCGCCGACCAGATCCTGGCCGACACCGATGGCGCCGGCGTCGACGTCGTGCTCAACAGCCTGACCAGTGAGGGGTTCCTCGAAGCGACCGTACGGGCCACCGCGCACAATGGCCGTTTCGCCGAGATCGCCAAGCGCGACATCTGGACGCCGGAGCAGATGGCGCAGGCCCGTCCCGACATCTCCTACGAGATCGTGGCGCTGGACACGGTGACCTTCCAAGAGCCCGAACGTATTCGGGGCTTGCTGACCGAGGTGTCGCAGGGATTGGCCAACGGTGAGTGGACGCCACTACCCGCAGAGATCTACCCGCTGACCGAAGCCAGGGCCGCGTTCCGGCGCATGCAGCAAGCGCGCCACATCGGGAAGATCGTGGTGCAGATACCGAACCCGCTCACACCCCGGGCCGATCGAAGCTATCTGATCACCGGCGGGCTCGGCGCGATCGGTCTGCACACGGCGTCGTATCTGGCCCAACTCGGTGCCGGTGACATCGTGTTGACCAGCCGGCGCGCGCCCGATGCGGACGCGCATCGGCTGATCGAGGAGATCACCGAGCGCCACAAGTGCCGCATCCACGTCTTCGGCGCCGATGTCGGCGACGAGGCCGAGGTCGCCAAGCTGTTGGAGCGGATCCGCGCGGAGTTGCCGCCGCTCGCCGGCGTGGCCCATTTGGCCGGTGTGCTCGACGATGCGCTGCTATCGCAGCAGACCCCGGAGCGGTTCCGAACAACGTTGGCGCCCAAGGCGTTCGGCGCCTGCCACTTGGACAGGTTGACGAAGGGCGACGATCTGGACTTCTTCATCGTGTCCTCCTCGGTGTCCAGCTTGTTCGGTTCACCCGGTCAGTCCAACTACGCGACCGCCAACGCGCTGCTGGACGGCTTGGTCGCGCAGCGGCGGGCGCAGGGCTTGCCCGCCACCGGTGTCAACTTCGGTCCCTGGGCCCAAGGCGGCATGGCCTCTTCGGACGCCGCGACCGCCAATATCAGTGCGCAGGGCCTGATTCCGCTGGAACCCTCGGCGGCGCTGAGCGCTCTCGCCGAGGTCGTGGCCAATGGAACCGGGCAGGCAACCGTCATCAAAGCCAACTGGCAGCGTGCCGCCAAGGTGCTGGGCAGTTCGCGTCCCGCGATTCTCGACCTCGTGTTGCCCAGTGCCGTCGGCGAGGTGACCGGTGACAGTGAGTTGCTCAAGCAGCTGCAGGAAATACCGGTGCCACAGCGCGCGGGCTTCGTGACCGAATTCCTTCAGCGCGAGGTGCAGAACTTCCTGCGGCTTGCGCAGCCGCCCGCGGCAACCAGTCGGTTCCTGGACCTGGGCACGGATTCACTGATGGCGATTGAACTCCGCAACCGGCTGCACAGTCAGTTCGGCGGCGCGTTCACCATCAACGCGACCGCCGTATTCGACTATCCGACCATCGGGGGGCTCGCCGAGTATCTCGTGGGTCAGCTGCCCGAGTCGGATTCGCCGCCGCAGGAGGCCGAATCGATTGCGGCGCCGGAGTCGAGTCCGGAACCGGTTGCCGGGCCAGAGTCGGGCTCGGAATCTGTTGCGGCCCCGGAGCCTGCCACGGACGAGTAGGGCGGGTGGGGGTCGTCGACGCCGAGCGTGTGCTGAGGGCATCGAGTGTGCGGTGAGGGTGGGATCGATCGGCGTGTCGCCGCCCTCGACGCACAGTCAACGCCCCAGGCGCACACCGGGCCTAGAGATCACAACGCGCGAATCACGTGCCATCGGCTAGAGCCGGGCCAAGTCGTAGTCGCCGAGGTGGTCGATCAGGTTGTGCAGGTGGTCACCCGAGGTGCCCAGGGTGTGCTCGATCGCGGTGAGCCGGGCCGCGTAGTGGCTGACCGGATATTCCGCGGTCACACCGATTCCGCCGTGCATCTGGATCGACTCCTGCGCGATGTGCCGGCCCGATCGGCCGATCTGCACCTTGGCGCGCGACGCGATCAGCGGGTCGAGGTTGCCGTCGGCGATCGACATCGCGGCGTACAGACTCATGCTGCGCGCCAGTTCCAGCGACACGTACATGTCGGCGGCTCGTTGGGTGAGCGCCTGGAACGTGTTGAGCGTGACGCCGAACTGCTTGCGGGTCTTGAGGTAGTCGGTGGTCAGGCGTAGCGCTTCCTCCATCGCCCCGACTGCCTCGGCGCACAACGCCGACTGGATGCGGACGATGGCTCCGCTGATCGCCTGCGACGCGTCGACCGCTTCGCCCAAGGGTTCGGCGGGTGCGCCGTCCAAGTCGACCTGCGCGCCGCGTTGTCCGTCGAAGGTCCGGTAGGGATGACGAGTGACGGAGCTCGCGTCGACCAGGAACAGGCCGGTGCCACCGTCCGGCAACGCGGCGCTGACCACCAACGCGTCGGCGCAGTCACCGGCGAGCACCGGGTTCTTGCGCCCCGTCAGCGTCCATGAATCACCTTGCCGTGCGGCCTGAGTCGTGACCGTCGTGGTCGGCTTGCGGTGGCCCGGTTCCACGTGGGCGAACGCCAGTAGCCGTTGGCCGGCCGCGACGTCGTCGAGCTGTTCTTTCTGGGCGTCGGTGCCCAGCTCGGCGATCAGCGCACCCGGAGCGAGCGCAGCGTGCAGGATCGGTTCGGGAGCCAACCGGCGCCCGGCCTCGGTCAGCACGGCCATGATCTCGATCTGGCCCGCCTCGTCCGGATCGAAGCCCAGGCCGAGAATCCCGGTGTCGGCGAGCTGACTCCAGACCTCGCGGCTCCAACCGAGATCGGAGCCGATGACCTTGATGCGGCTTTCCGGGTCGTAGCTGCGCGACAACAGGTCGCGGGTCGTGTCGCGCAGCAGGCCCTGCTCGTCGGTCAACTGAAAGTCCATGGCTGCCTCACAATCCCAGAATGGTGGACGCGATGATGTTGCGCTGCACCTCGCTGCTGCCGCCGTAGATCGACGTCTTGCGGTAGTTGAGGTAGTGCGGCGCACTGTGTTGCGCCCAGTCCGGAGACGCAATGCCTTCGCCGTCCGCGGGCAGCGCGTCCGGTCCGGCCACCTCGACGAGTAGCTCGGTGGCTATCTGCTGCAGTTGACTGCCACGCAGCTTCAGCACCGACGACGCCGGGTTGGGCTGCCCGTCCGCGGAATCGGTGACCACCCGCGACTGCGTGAGTTCCAGTGCCAGCAGCTCATTTTCGGCCTCGGCCAGCCGGGCCGCGAACAGGGGATCGTCGAGCACCCCGGCGTCTGCCGCGAATTTCTTCACCTCGGCGAGGCGCACTTTGGTCCGCCCCACGCCGGCGATGCCGGTGCGTTCGTTGCCCAGTAGGAACTTCGCGTAGGTCCAGCCCTGATTCTCTTCTCCGACAAGCTGGTCGGCGGGTACGCGAACGTCGGAGAAGAACAACTCGTTGACCTCGTGGCCGCCGTCGATCGTCTTGATGGGCCGCAGCGTGATGCCCGGCGTCTTCATGTCGAACAGCAGGAACGAGATGCCGGCCTGACGCTTGGGCGCCTGCGGGTCGGTGCGCACCAGGCAGAAGATCCAGTCGGCGTACTGGCCCAGCGTGGTCCAGGTCTTCTGGCCGTTGACGACGTAGCTGTCGCCGTCGCGGACCGCGGTGGTGCGCAGCGAGGCCAGGTCCGAACCGGCCTCGGGCTCGGAGAAGCCCTGGCACCACCAGATGTCGAGGTTGGCCGTCGGCGGCAGGAAGCGTTGTTTGATTTCCTCCGAACCGAATTCGGCGATCACCGGGCCGACCATCTTGGTGTTGAAGTTCAGCGGCTCCGGCACGCAGGCCAGTTGCATCTCGTCGGCCCAGATCTGGTGCTGGGTGGGCGTCCAGTCCTTGCCGCCCCACTCGACCGGCCAGTTCGGAACCGCCAGACCGTGCTCGTGCAGGATTTTGTGACTGGTGACGATGTCATCGCGGTTCGCTTCGGCCGAGCCCTGGCGCACCCGGTCGCGCATCTCCTGCGGAATCTTGGTGGTGTAGATGGTGCGGAGTTCGTCGCGGAACGCGGCTTCCTCCGGTGTGAGCGCCAGTTGCATGCAGACTCCTTTGCCTGGGGTTGAGCGTGGCAACCGCATTTACGACGATGGGCGTCGGAGTCAGGTCGCGTGCTCCACGCTCCATCTTGACCCATCCCGCGCTGTGCTTGTGCACAGCCTCCGGTTAATCCACAGCAGACGGTTGCGACGCCGTTGGTCGGGCCGCTGTGGCGGTCGGCGCACCTACCGTCGGCCCATGAGAACAGAACTTCCGGCCGAGCGACTGCATCGACGGCTCGGTGCCGACCCGGACATCGATTCGCACGCCGCGGAGCCCGACTCGGAGCCGGACCAGCCCGCACCGGATGAGGATCAGAATTCGCTGCTGCCGCGGTGGCTTCCCGACGCCGCCGGTAGGGAGGGCTGGGCGGCCCGGCTGCGTGCCGATCCGGGCCGCGCCGGTGCGATCGGCTTAGCGGTGGTGGCCGCGCTGGCCGTGCTGGTCACGATCTTCACGCTGATGCGCGACCGGTCCGCACCCGTGATGTCGGCCAAGCTGCCGCCGGTCGCGATGGCGTCCACGGCGAGCCCCCGATCCTCGGCCAGCCCGGGTGCCGATCAGCCGGCCGGTCCGGACCGGCCGGTGGTGGTCAGCGTGGTGGGCCTGGTGCCCAAGCCCGGCCTGGTCACGCTGACGCCCGGCGCGCGGATCGCCGACGCCCTGCAGGCCGCCGGGGGTGCGATGGCCGGCGCCGACACCACCGGACTGAACATGGCCCGCCCGCTCGGTGACGGCGAGCAGATCGTGGTCGGGCTGGCGCCCGTGTCGGGGCAGCCGACCGCGCTGGGCAGCTCCGTGACCACCGGCTCGACTCCGGGCCCCAAGACGCCGGCACCGGCGGGATCGGTCAAGGGAGCGATCCCGCCGAAGGCGGGCGATGCCGTCGACCTCAATACCGCGACCACCGAGCAGCTGGACGCCCTGCCCGGGGTCGGGCCGGTCACTGCCGCCGCGATCGTGGCGTGGCGGCAGGCGAACGGCAAGTTCACCAGCGTCGACCAGCTCGGCGATGTCGACGGCATCGGGCCGGCGCGGCTGGACAAGCTGCGCGCCCTGGTCCGTGTCTGACAGCGTCGCGCCACCGCGCGTCCTGTCGGCGCTCGCCCACATCGACGTGCGCCTGCTACCCGCCGCGCTCACCAGTTGGATCGTCACCGCCTCCGGCATCATCTGGCCGGTCGGACGAATGTTGGCCTCGTGCTGCGTCGCGCTGGTCGCCGTCGCCGGGGTGCTGACGTGCTACGCATCGCGCCGCGATGGCCGCAACCCGCGGCTGCGGGCCGTCGGCGCCGGCCTGGTGGCGGTCGGTGTGGTGGGCGCGGGGTTTGGTTTCGCGATCGCCCTGCGCGCCGACGCGGTGGTGCGCCACCCGATCACCGCGGCGTTCGGGACGGTTGCCCCGGTGACCGTGACGCCCAGCGAGAGCGCGCTGTCGCTGGGCTCCGGCCGGCTGATGTTTCGCGCCACCCTGCAGCGGCTGCGTGACGACGAAATATCGGGCCGGGTAACCGTTTTCGCGCGGGCATCGGACTTCGACGTAATGGTGGGCCAGCCGGTGCGGTTTTCGGCGCGGATCAACCCTCCCACTCGCCACGACCTGACGGTCGCGGTGCTCAACGCGGCGGGCCGGCCCGTCCTGGGCCGGGCTGGTGCGCTGCAGCGCGCCGCGCACGTGGTGCGCGGCCGGTTCGCCGCCACCGCGCGCGAGGTGTTGCCCTCCGCCCCGGCCGCGATGTTGCCGGCCCTGGTTCTCGGCGACACCTCGGCGGTCACCGCCGACACCGGCCGCGAATTCCGTTCGGCCGGAATGACACACCTGATGGCCGTATCGGGAGCCAACGTCACGATCGTGTGCGCGGCGGTGCTGTTCTCCGCCCGGCTGATCGGCCCGCGGGCGGCCGTGCTGCTCGCCGGCATGGCGCTGGTGGCGTTCGTGATCGTCGTCCAGCCGACGGCCAGTGTGTTGCGGGCGGCCGTGATGGGCGCCATCGCGCTGGCGGCCATGCTGACTTCGCGTCGACGGCAAGCGATTCCGGCGCTGTCGGCCGCGCTGCTGATATTGCTCGCCGTCGCTCCCCAGCTGGCCGTCGACGCCGGCTTTGCGCTGTCGGTCCTGGCGACGGGCGCGCTGGTGGTCATCGCGCCGGTCTGGTCGCGGCGCCTGGCCGCCAAGGGCTGCCCCAAGCTGCTGGCCGACGGCCTCGCGGTCGCGCTGGCCGCACAGGTGGTGACCGCGCCCCTGGTTGCCGGCATCTCGGGTCGGGTCAGCCTGGTGTCCGTGGCGGCCAATCTGGCCGCGGCGCCGGTGATCGCACCGATCACCGTGCTGGGCAGCGGAGCGGCCGTGATGTGTGTGCTCTGGCCGCCCGGTGCGCAGCTGCTGATGCGTTTCACCGGCCCGGAACTGTGGTGGGTGTCGAAGGTGGCCCACGTCGCCGCCGGTGTGCCCGCGGCGACCGTGCCGGTTCCCGACGGTCTGGCCGGTGTGCTGCTGGTCGGTTCCGCCACGGCGCTGCTGCTGGTGCTGGGCATGCTGCTGTGGCGCCGGTCCTGGTTTCGCGCGTCGACCCGCGCGGCCGGGGTGGTCTCGGTGGTGTGCGTGCTGGCCTGGTCGGCATCGGAGCTACTGGATCCCAGAGCTGATTGGTCGGCCCTTCGTGACACCATCGTGGGGTGAGTGAGGCTTCGCCGTTGCACCTGGTCCTGGGAGAAGAGGACCTGTTGGTCGAGCGGGCCGTGGCGGACGTCCTCCGGGCGGCACGCAAACGGGCCGGCACCGACGACGTCCCGGTGAATCGCATGCGGGCGGGCGACGTCGACACCTACGAGCTGGCCGAACTGCTGAGCCCGTCGCTGTTCGCCGACGAACGCATCGTCGTGCTGGAGGCCGCGGCCGAGGCGGGCAAGGACGCCGTCGCGATGATCGCTGCGGCCGCCGCCGACCTGCCGCCGGCCACGGTGCTGGTGGTGCTGCATTCAGGCGGCGGACGGGCCAAGGCGCTGGCCGACCAGTTGAAGTCGCTGGGCGCCGAGGTTCATCCCTGCGCCCGGATCACCAAGTTGAGCGAACGCATCGACTTCATCCGCAAGGAGTTTCGCGCGCTGCGGGTCAAGGTCGACGAGGACACGGTGACCGCCCTGCTGGACGCCGTCGGCTCCGACGCGCGCGAGCTGGCCTCGGCCTGTTCGCAACTGGTCGCCGACACCGGCGGTGCGGTCGACGAGGCCGCGGTGCGCCGCTATCACAGCGGCAAAGCCGAGGTGAAGGGCTTCGATATCGCGGACAAGGCCGTGGCCGGAGATGTCGCGGGAGCGGCCGAGGCGCTGCGGTGGGCGATGATGCGCGGCGAGCCGCTGGTGGTGCTGGCCGACGCGCTGGCCGAAGCGATCCACACCATCGGCCGCGTCGGTCCGCTCTCCGGCGACCCGTACCGCCTGGCCGGGCAGCTGGGGATGCCGCCGTGGCGGGTGCAGAAAGCTCAGAAGCAGGCCAGACGCTGGTCGCGTGACAGCGTGGCAACCGCGATGAAAGTGGTGGCGGAACTCAACGCCAATGTGAAAGGAGCCGCCGCAGACGCCGACTACGCACTGGAATCCGCCGTCAGAAAAGTGGCCGAGCTCGTCGCCGACCGGGGCCGATGACTTGGCCGGGGCTCAGATCTTGTTGAGGGACCGCGCCAGCGCCGACTTCTTGTTGGCGGCCTGGTTCTTGTGGATGACGCCCTTGGTGGCCGCCTTGTCCAGCTTGCGGTTGGTCGACACCAGCAATTCCGCGGCCTTTTCCTTGTCGCCGGCCTCAGCGGCCTCGCGGAACGCGCGCACGGCAGTGCGCAGCGAGGACTTCACCGACTTGTTGCGCAGTCGGGCGCGCTCGTTCGTCTTGATGCGCTTCTGCTGCGACTTGATGTTGGCCACGCGAAATGTTCCTTCGTCGATTCGGTATCTGCGGTCTTCGTTTCGGGGGGCGCCCCACACCCGATTGCGACTGCTCAGGTTAGCAGTCCGTTACGTTTTCTCCCAAAACGGGAACTCGTGGCCAGCCATAACGTCGATTTGAGGCAGCATCCTAAAAGTGAGTGTTCCGAACCAGGTTGAGACGGCCAGGCGCGGGTCGCGCGGCGCTGCGCGGGCCCTTGCGCGCTCCGAGCGTATCTTCGGCGGATACAACACGTCGGACGTGTACGCGCTGGCCTTCGATGAGATGTTCGACGCGCAGGGCAACGTCCGCGGCCCGTACAAGGGCATTTACGCCGAGCTTGCGCCGGCGGACGCCTCCGACCTGCGGGCCCGTGCCGAAGCGTTGGCCCGCGCGTTCATCGACCAGGGCATCACGTTCTCGCTATCGGGCCAGGAGCGGCCGTTTCCGCTGGACCTGGTGCCGCGGGTGATCTCGGCGGCCGAATGGAACCGGCTCGAGCGGGGCATCGTCCAACGTGTCAAAGCCCTCGAGATGTATCTCGACGACATCTACGGCGATCAGGAGATCCTGAACGACGGCGTCATCCCGCGTCGGCTGGTCACTTCCTGTGAGCACTTTCACCGCCAGGCCGTGGGCATCGTCCCGCCCAACGGCGTGCGCATCCACGTCGCCGGCATCGACCTGATCCGCGACGAGAAGGGCACCTGGCGGGTTCTCGAGGACAACCTGCGCTCGCCGTCGGGCGTGTCCTACGTCATGGAGAACCGGCGCACGATGGCGCGGGTCTTCCCGAATTTGTTCGCCACGCACCGGGTGCGTGCCGTCGACGACTACTCTTCGCATCTGCTGCGGGCGCTGCGCAATTCCGCGGCCACCAACGAGGCCGACCCGACGGTGGTGGTGTTGACCCCGGGCGTCTACAACTCGGCGTACTTTGAGCACTCGCTGCTCGCCCGGCAGATGGGCGTCGAACTGGTCGAGGGTCGTGACCTGTTCTGCCGCGACAACCAGGTCTACATGCGGACCACGGAGGGGGAGCGCCAGGTCGACGTCATCTACCGGCGCATCGACGACGTCTTCCTCGACCCGCTGCAGTTCCGCGCCGACTCGGTGCTGGGGGTGGCCGGTCTGGTCAACGCCGCGCGCGCCGGAAACGTCGTGATATCCAGCGCGATCGGCAACGGGGTCGGCGACGACAAGCTCGTCTACACCTACGTGCCGACCATGATCGAGTACTACCTGGGCGAGAAGCCGCTGCTGGCCAACGTGGAGACCTTCCGGTGCTGGCTGGACGACGAGCGCGACGAGGTGCTCGACCGGGTCGGCGAATTGGTCATCAAGCCGGTCGAGGGATCCGGCGGCTACGGCATTGTGTTCGGTCCCGAGGCATCCGAGAAAGAACTGGCGGCGATCAGCAAGAAAATTCGTGACGACCCTCGTGCGTGGATCGCCCAGCCGATGATGGAGCTGTCGACCGTGCCGACGCAGATCGGCAACACCCTGGCGCCGCGCTATGTCGACCTGCGGCCGTTCGCGGTCAACGACGGCGACGAGGTGTGGGTGCTGCCGGGCGGGTTGAGCCGGGTGGCCTTGGTCGAGGGCTCGCGGGTGGTCAACTCCAGCCAGGGCGGTGGTTCCAAGGACACCTGGGTGCTCGCACCGCGCGCGTCGACCGCCGACCGTGAACTGGGTGCCGCCGAAGTCGTTCGTTCTTTGCCGAAGTCCATGTCGGACCCGGAGGTCGATGACTCGCCAGGGTCGCCACGCCAACAGCCGTTGCAGACGGAGCAACCGCAGGAGAAGCCCCCGCAAAAGCAAAAGCAGAAGCAGAAGCAGCAACAACAGAAGGCGGTCCGCTGATGTTGGCCCGAAATGCCGAGGCGCTGTACTGGATTGGCCGTTATGTGGAGCGGGCAGACGATACCGCGCGGATTCTCGATGTGGCGCTGCACCAATTGCTGGAGGATTCCAGCGTCGATCCCGACCAGGCGTCGCGACTGCTGCTGCGGGTGCTCGGCATCGAGTCCCCGGATCACGCCATGGATGTCTGGTCGTTGACCGATCTGGTGGCCTACAGCACCGGCAACAAGGGCGGCTGCTCTATCGTCGACGCGATCACGGCGGCACGCGAAAACGCCAAGTCGGCCCGCGAAGTGACGTCCATCGAAATCTGGGAATGCCTCAACACCACCTACCACGCCCTGGCCGAACGCGAACGCGCCGCCAAACGCCTTGGGCCACACGAGTTTCTGTCCTTCATCGAGGGCAGGGCCGCGATGTTCGCCGGCCTGGCCGACTCGACGCTCTCGCGTGATGACGGGTACCGGTTCATGTTGTTGGGCCGCGCGATCGAGCGCGTAGATATGACGGTGCGGCTGTTGCTATCTCGGGTCGGGGACAGCGCGTCCTCGCCGGCCTGGGTGACGCTGCTGCGCTCGGCCGGTGCCCACGACACCTATCTGCGTACCTATCGCGGGGTGCTCGATGCCGGCCGGGTGGTCGAGTTCATGATGCTCGATCGGCTTTTCCCTCGATCGGTTTTCTACTCACTGAAGCTGGCCGAACACAGCATCGAAGAGTTGGTGCGCGACCCGACGAGCCGGGTGGGGGCCACCGCCGAAGCGCAGCGACTGCTGGGGCAGGCCCGCAGCGAATTGGAGTTCCTACCGCCGGGGGTATTGCTCGACACACTGGAGACCCGCCTGGCGGGCTTGCAGACCACCTGCAGCGATGTCGGAGACGCGTTGTCGCTGCAGTATTTCCATGTCACACCGTGGGTGGCGTGGTCGGATGCCGGTCATGGCGTTGGCATGGTCGCCCGGAATGGAGATACCTGATGTGGCGGCTGCGTGTCGTGCACACGACCGGGTTCGCCTACCAATCGGCGGTGACCGCCTCCTACAACGAGGCGCGGCTGACCCCGAGTTCTGACACCCGGCAAAACGTCATCCTCAACCGTGTCGAAACCATTCCGGCAACCCGGTCCTACCGTTACATCGACTATTGGGGCACCGCCGTCACGGCGTTCGACTTGCACGCGCCGCACAGCGATCTGACGGTGACGTCCTCGTCGGTCGTCGAGACCGAGCAGCCCGAACCGCCCGCGAAGGACGTCACCTGGAGCGACCTGCAGTCCGTGGCAGTGGTCGATCGGTTCGACGAATTGCTGCAGCCCACCGAGTACACCCCGGCGGCCAAGCGGCTGAGATCCGTCGGCAGGAAGATCGCCAAAAGCCTTGAGCCGCAGGAAGCCGTGGTCGCCGCAGCCAACTGGGTGCACGGCGAACTGAAATACCTCCCGGGGACCACCGGGGTGCGTTCGTCCGGGCTCGACGCCCTCAAGGCGGGCAAGGGTGTTTGTCAGGACTTTGTGCACCTGTCGCTGATGCTGTTGCGCGACATGGGTATTCCGGCCCGGTACGTGTCGGGCTACCTCCATCCGGTGCGGGACGCGGTCGTCGGGGAGACCGTGGAAGGCCGAAGTCACGCGTGGATTCAGGCCTGGACCGGTGGATGGTGGAACTACGACCCCACCAAGGACACCGAGATCACCGAGCAATACGTCAGCGTGGGCCTCGGCCGTGATTACACCGATGTGTCCCCGCTGAAGGGCATCTACTCGGGACAGGGCGCAACCGACCTCGACGTGGTCGTGGAGGTCACCCGGCTGGCCTAGCGGCACCAGCATCGCGGGCGAAAGGCTATGCCCGCGGCTGGACTTCGACCCGATGCAGGTCGTCGCCGAGCTCGATTCGCCCACCGAATTCCGAGGCGGCCAATGTCCGCCATTGTTCTTCTTGTCCGGGCACCAACGCCGGCACATAGTGCGTCATGACGAAAGTGCCGACGCCCGCGCGGGCCGCGGTCGCCGCCGCTTCTTCGACCGACGAGTGGTAGTCGCAGATGTCCTGCAGCCGCTGCTGCGGGATCTGCGTGACAATGTCCTTGCGAATCACGGTATGCACCAGGGCATCCGCCCCGGCCGCCAGCTCGTCCAGGCCGGCGCAGGGCACCGTGTCGCCGGCCAGCACCACCGAGGTGCCGTCGAACTCGATCCGGAACCCGATGGTCGGCGCCACCGGCCGGTGGTCGGTGGGGGCCACCCGAATCGAGACGCCGTCGCGGTCCCACACCGGACCCTCGGTGTATTCGTGCACCTCGATCGGCGGTGGCGTGTTCAGGTCGTCGTGATGGGCGATCCGGTAACTGATGTCGTGGCCGAACGCGTTCAGCATGGCCTCGACCGTCTCGGCGGTGCCGGGCGGCCCGATGATCGGGAACGGCGCGGGATCCGGCGTGAACGTGGTGATCCAGCGCGTGATGAGCAGGTCGCCGAGATCGCCGATGTGGTCGCTGTGCAAATGGGTGAGCAGCAGCGCCGACAACCCGGCTGCGCCCACGCCGACGGCCGCCGCGCGCTGCAGGACTCCACGCCCGCAATCCACCAGGAACACCTGCCCGCCGGCTCGCACCAGCGTCGCCGGTCCCGCGCGGTTTGGATCGGGAATGGGACTGCCGGTGCCCAGCAAGGTGATCTCGATCATGGCCCCAATCCTTCAAGAAGCGTCGGCGTGCTGTGGGCCATTCGGCCGATCCACGCGATCGGCCGTTGTCAGCAGCACGTTTCATGCCCGGTTTTCGCGTTGGCTTTCCCGCTACGCGAGTTAGCCGTAGCCTGGTGTGAAGCAGATCACAACCAGCTGGAGGCTTGATGCGGATAGCGGACGTCTTGCGTAACAAGGGTGCGGCGGTCACGACGATCAACCCCGAGGCCACGGTCCGGGAACTCCTCGCCGGCCTGGCCGAGCAAAACATCGGCGCCATGGTGGTGGTCGGTGACGAGGGAGTGGTCGGCATCGTGTCCGAGCGCGACGTCGTGCGTCAAATGCACGCGCATGGCCCCAGCGTGCTCACCCGCCCGATCTCCAAGATCATGACCGCGGCGGTTGCCACCTGCACGAAGTCCGACACCGTCGACGCCATCAGCGTGCTGATGACCAAAAACAGGGTGCGCCACGTCCCGGTGCTCGACGGCAAGAAGCTGATCGGCATCGTCAGCATCGGTGATGTGGTCAAGACGCGCATGGAAGAGCTCGAGGCCGAACAGCAGCAGCTGCAGTCCTACATCACGCAAGGCTGATCGCCCTTTTCGCCGAGCGTGCTCTCAGGGCGAAAAATCTGCCCATTTTCCGCCCAGAGAGCACGTTGGGTGCGATGAACTGACTAGCGCCAGGCGTACTCGGTGCGCAGGCGCGCGGCCACCATGTCGAAGATCTCGCGTTCCAGGATCGCGCCTTCGCGACGGATGCCCTCCTCGGGCACGTCGAGCACGCGGTCCAGGCGCACCCAGCTCTGCCTGCCCTCGTAATCCCAGTCGCCGGCGCCGATCCCGACCCAGTCCGGGTTGGAGGCGTAATGCTCCTGGCTGGACAGCATGAGTCCGAGCAGCACGCTGCGCTCGCGGCCCACGACGAGGACCGGGCGGTCCTTGCCGCGGGTGGGATCGTCCTCGTAGACCACCCACGTCCAGACGATCTCCCCGGGATCGGCCCGGCCGTCCAGGTCCGGGGCGTAAACCACCTTGCGGGCCCGCTGCGCGGTGGGGAAGCTGGCGTTGGTCACCGGCCGGCCCTCGGTGATCGACGTCGTCTGCGACTCGTCGCCGGACTCCCGGGCGTTCGCGGTGGTTTTCACGACTTGCTCGATTTCACGCATCACGGCCTGAGCGGTCTGCACGCTCTGGATGAATCGCGGAACCCCGTAGACGACCACGTTCTGGGCAAATCGCTGGAACGTCTTCCACTGCGATTTCCGGGCAGGGGCCATAGTCGCAGCATAGACGTCGGCGGGTGGGGGCGACTGTGTCCGAGTAGGTCCCGACCAGCCCGCATGGATACCCTGGACGTACCCGCGAACCGCCGGTCAAGCAGCATCAACAGCACCAGCCAGGAGATCCCCATCAGCAGTTTCGCCGACAAGACCTTCACCGCGCCGGCGCAGATCAGGAACTTCTGCATCATCGCTCATATCGACCACGGCAAGTCCACGCTGGCCGACCGGATGCTTCAGTTCACGGGCGTTGTCGCAGACCGCGACATGCGTGCTCAGTACCTCGACCGGATGGACATCGAGCGCGAGCGCGGCATCACCATCAAGGCGCAGAACGTGCGGTTGCCCTGGGAGGTCGCAGGAACCGAGTACGTACTGCACCTGATCGACACCCCCGGCCACGTCGACTTCACCTACGAGGTGTCCCGCGCGCTGGAGGCCTGCGAGGGGGCGGTGTTGCTGGTCGACGCCGCGCAGGGCATCGAGGCGCAGACGCTGGCCAACCTCTACCTGGCGCTCGATCGCGACCTGCACATCATCCCGGTGCTCAACAAGATCGACCTGCCCGCCGCCGACCCGGACCGCTACGCGGGTGAGATCGCGCACATCATCGGCTGCGAACCCGGCGACGTGCTCCGCGTGTCCGGCAAGACCGGGGAGGGCGTCGCCGACTTGCTCGACCACGTGGTGCGCGAGGTGCCGCCGCCGCAAGGCGACGCCGACGCGCCGACCCGCGCGATGATCTTCGACTCCGTCTACGACATCTACCGCGGCGTGGTGACCTATGTCCGGGTGATGGACGGCAAGATCGTCCCGCGTGAGCGCATCTTGATGATGTCCACCGGTGCGACGCACGAGCTGCTCGAGGTCGGCATCGTCTCGCCCGAACCCAAGCCCAGCATCGGCCTGGGTGTGGGCGAGGTCGGCTACCTGATCACCGGCGTCAAGGACGTCCGGCAATCCAAGGTCGGGGACACCGTGACGACGGCCCGCCACGGCGCCACCGAAGCGCTCACCGGCTATCGCGAACCCAGGCCGATGGTCTATTCGGGGCTGTATCCCGTCGACGGGTCCGACTACCCGGTGCTGCGCGACGCCCTGGACAGGCTGCAGCTCAACGATGCGGCCCTGACCTACGAGCCGGAGACGTCGGTGGCGCTGGGCTTCGGATTCCGCTGTGGGTTCCTGGGCCTGCTGCACATGGAGATCACCCGCGAGCGCCTGGAGCGCGAATTCGACCTGGACCTGATCTCGACGTCGCCCAACGTCGTCTACCGGGTGATCAAGGAAGATGACAGCGAGATCGTCGTGACCAACCCGTCGGACTGGCCAGAAGGCAAGGTGCGCACGGTCTACGAACCCGTTGTCAAGACCACCGTCATCGCGCCCAGCGAGTTCATCGGCACCATCATGGAGCTGTGCCAGTCGCGCCGCGGCGAGCTCGGCGGCATGGACTACCTGTCGCCGGAGCGGGTGGAGCTGCGTTACAGCATGCCGTTGGGGGAGATCATCTTTGACTTCTTCGACTCCCTGAAGTCGCGCACCCGCGGCTACGCCAGCCTCGACTACGAGGAGGCCGGCGAGCAGGAGGCCCAACTGGTCAAGGTCGATATCTTGTTGCAGGGCGAGGCCGTCGATGCGTTCAGCGCGATCGTGCACAAGGACGGTGCGGCGGCCTACGGGAACAAGATGACGACCAAGCTCAAGGAACTCATCCCGCGCCAGCAGTTCGAGGTGCCGATTCAGGCCGCCATCGGATCGAAAATCATTGCGCGCGAGAACATCCGCGCGATCCGCAAGGACGTTCTCTCCAAATGCTATGGGGGAGACATCACCCGTAAACGCAAACTTCTGGAAAAGCAGAAGGAAGGCAAGAAGCGGATGAAAACCATTGGACGCGTGGATGTTCCGCAAGAGGCCTTCGTCGCGGCGCTATCCACCGATGCCACGGGGGACAAGGGCAAGAAATAGCCATGGTCTGCGGGGGTGGCGGCCTAGCGCGAGTGCTTGGATTGTTGGCTATCGGCTTGCTGAGCGCCGGTTGTGTCGACACTGTCGTCGGCGTGCCGACGCGCGCCGTCCGCCCCGCTACGGGGGTGGCGCCACTAGAGCAGATCTTGCCGACCGACGAGGAGGTCAGGACCGCGGTCGGCAACGACCTGCCGCCGCATAGCAAACCTGAAACGGGCGGTATCGAGGTGCTGCCGAACGGGATTCGCGACGACAGCAGCGCCGCCCCCATTGAATGCATCGGTGCGACCGAACCATTGCTGCGGGTCGCTTACGAAAAGGGACCGGTACGTGCCGTGGCCAAGCAGACCTACTGGAATTACGACTTCGGCGTGGCGGTGTTCAGCGCACACGCGGGTGCGGTCCAGCTGGTGTCGTCGGCAGATGCGCAACGACTGTTCGCGTCCTTCGTATCGCAGTGGCAGAAGTGCGTGGGAACCACCGTCACGATGTTCACTCACGATTCCGAGAACACCGAGCTGTATTCGAAAGTCGCCGACGTGAAGGTCGACGGACCGATACTGTCGGCGACTCTGATCAGCTGGGACAACCACCACACCCCGCAAGCTCCCAACGAGCATGCCGTCGGAGTGGAGTCTGACGTCATCGTCGATGTTGAAGCCGCAGTTCAACCTGGCGTGGCGGCTGGAACCCGGGCAATCGATCTCGTCAAGGTCATGCTGCGGAAAGTGTCGAGCACCAACTGACGAGAGCCAGCCACCCCCGCGGTGCGCCGACGGCGCCGAGTGTGCGGTAGTGGCCGGAATTCGTCAAAATTCCCACCCTGCACGCACACTCGACGCCCAGGACACACACGCGATTGGCTCACATGGGTGCGTTGGCGGGCTGGAACATCCCGGAGCCGTCGGATTCCTCCTCGGCGCGGATCACGTGTACCACCGCGTTGATCAACGCCAGATGGGTGAACGCTTGCGGGAAGTTGCCCAGGTGCCGGCCGGTGCGTGGCTCGATCTCCTCGGCGTAGAGCTGCAGCGGGCTGGCGTAGGACAGCAGCCGCTCACACAGACGTTTGGCGCGGTGCACCTCACCGATCTCGACCAGCGCTGACACCAGCCAGAACGAGCAAATGGTGAACGTGCCTTCCTCGCCGGACAGCCCGTCGTCGGTCTGCTCGACCCGGTAGCGCAGCACCAGGCCTTCCTCGGTGAGTTCGTTGGCGATCGCCAGCACCGTGTTGCGCACCCGCGGATCGTCGGGCGGCAGGAATCGCGTCAGCACGATTAGCAGCAGCGAGGCGTCCAGCGCGTCGCTGCCGTAGCGCTGGGTGAACACGCCGCGGGAGTCCACGCCGTGCTTGAGGATGTCGGCCTTGATCTCCTCGGCGATCGCGCGCCACTGTTGGGCGTAGCTCTTCTCGCCCTGGCGTTCGGCGAGTTTGGACCCGCGGTCGAGAGCTACCCAGCACATCACCTTCGACGACGTGAAGTGCTGCGGCTCCCCGCGCACCTCCCAGATACCGCGATCGGGCTCGCGCCAGTGCGCGATCGCCTCTTCCACCTGCTTCTTCAGCACCGGCCACAACGTCTCCGGCACCTGCTCGCGTGACTTGGCATGCAGATAGAAGGAATCCAGTAGCGAGCCCCAAATATCGTGCTGAATCTGGTCGTAGGCACCGTTGCCGATGCGTACCGGGCGAGCACGGTCATAGCCGGAAAGATGGTTCAGTTCTTCTTCGACCAGGCTGCGTTCGCCGCCGACGCCGTACATCACCTGAAGCGGATGACGTTCGTTGTTGTTGGCGCCGGACACGTCGGCGATGAACGCGAAGAAGTCATCCGCCTCCCGATCCAGCCCCAGCGTGTACAGGCCCCACAACGCGAATGTCGAGTCCCGAATCCAGGCATAGCGGTAGTCCCAGTTGCGCTGGCCCTGCGGAGTTTCGGGCAGAGATGTGGTGCTGGCAGCCAGCAGCGCACCGGTGGGTGAATACGTCAGGCCCTTCAGGGTGAGCGCGCTGCGCTGCAGGAACTCACGCCACGGGTGGTCGGGGAAGTTGCCGATGTTGATCCACTGACGCCAGCACTCAGTGGTTTGCCACATCTTGTCCGCAGCCTCTTCAAAGGTCTGCGGCGCCGGGTGTTTGGTCCAGCTGAGCGCGACGAACACGTCGTCGCCTTCTTTCATCCGGGTGCGTGCCCGTGCCTCGCGGCCTTCCAGCCCGATGTTCAGGTTGGTGGTCAGGCGCAGTTGCGGATGGTCGTCTGGCTGCTTGCTGGCACTAGCGATCGCCTCGCTGTACGCATTGGCCGAGTACTCCCAGGTGGCGCCGATGCGGTGGTAATCGAATGCGGGTTCGCAGCTCATCATCAGCTCGACGGTGCCGCTGACGCAACGCACCGTGCGCAGCAGGATGTGCTCGGCATCCCAGTCCATCGGCGTGCGGCGATGTGTCTTGGAGCGACGCTCGATGTCATGCCACGGGCCCATCACCAGCGCGTCGCGCACGATCAGCCACCCGGTGTGGGTTTGCCAGGTGGTTTCCATGATCAGGCTGCCGGGCAGGTAGCGGCGGGCCGAGGGCACCGAGACGCCGTACGGGCCCAGCCGGAAGTGGCCGGCGCTGCGGTCCAGGATCGCGCCGAACGCGCTCGGTGAGTCCGGCCGCGGCACACACAGCCACTCGACCGAACCGGCGGGGGAGATCAGGCACGTCGTTTCCCAGTCGGACAGAAAGGCGTAATCGGCGATCGGCGGGAACGGGTTACGCAACGCCGAGCTGGAGGTGAACGGGGCCGCTGCACTGAAATCGAGCGGCGAGGCCAGGGGCGACTCCTGGGCCTGTTGAATCGGCTCCTCGGGGGCGGCGTCGGCGGGCTGGTCGGCGGGCTCGGCGTGCATGACCATCCCGACATCATCATCTGTCGACCCGTCCGGCGTCCATGCTTTCGCCGCACGGCGCGGCGACGGTGGGCGGATTACCCGTGCGGCCGGGCGAACTTCGGCGCGTGTTCGGGGAGCGGACCGATCGCCATCATGTAGCCGATCAGCCGCTGCAATGCCGGCGCTCGGCCGATGAGTCGCACCACCCTCGCAACCCCGCGGTCGCCGTCGTGGCGCTCCGGGCGATCGGGCGACTCCACGGCGACGGCAATGACCCGGGCATGGATGGCGCGTTGTATCGCCTGCAGCAGCGCCGTCGGCATCCATCGGCGCAGCTGGACCCGGGCCAGCTGCCGGGTGGATACCCGTCCGTGTTGCAGCGGGCCGGCCAGTAACCGCGCCGCCGCGACCGCGTCGGCCACGGCCAGGTTGATGCCGACGCCCCCGACCGGCGACATCGCGTGCGCCGCGTCTCCGATGCACAGCACACCGTCGGCGTACCAGCGGGAGAGCCGATCGAGTTGCACGTCAAGCAGTTTCACGTCGTCGAACGAGGACAACGTGTCGATCCGGTCGGCGAGCCAAGGGACCAGGCTCAGCAACACGCGGTGGAACGCCTGGATGCCTTCCGCGCGCACCTGCGCGTCGGCGCCCTTGGGAATGACGTAGGCGATCTGGTAGTAGTCGCCGCGGTCGATCATGATCGTCCCGTGTCCCGCCTGGAAGGTGGCTGCGAGTCCGGCCGGGTCACCGGGTTGGCGAGGCAAGCGGAACCACCACACATCCATTGGTGCACCGAAACTTCGGGGCGTCAGCCCGACCGCTGAGCGCACCGTCGAACTGCGGCCGTCGCAGGCCACTGTCAGCAAGGCGCGCATCTGCTTGGTTTCGCCGCTCTGATCGCGGTAGGTGACGCCGACGACGCGGTCGCCGTCGCGAACCACACCGGTCACCTCGGTGCTGCGCAGCAACTGGAAGGTGGGTTCCGACTCGGCGGCGCTGGCCAGCAGTTCCAGCAGATCCCACTGGGGCACCAGGGCGATGTGCTGATGCGCACCGGGCAGGTGGGTCAGATCGAAACTGACCGGTTGTCCATCCAGCTGCATCCGCATGGTGTCGATCAGACGATGCGGGATCTGGGCGAACCGCGATCCGAGACCGAGTTCGTCGAGCAGGCGTAAGGTGCTCGCGTGCACGGTGTCACCCCGGAAATCACGCAGGAAGTCGGCGTGTTTTTCCATCACCGTGACTTCAACGCCGCCGCGGGCTAGAAGCAGGCCAAGCACCATGCCGGCCGGACCACCGCCCGCGATGACACAGGTGGTTTCGTCGGATGCGTCAGGCACTCGCCGATCTTGGCACATTGGTGTTTGCAGTGCTCGGAAGAATAGTGTGAGCCCGGTGAACGGGTTCCTCAATTGGTGGGACGGAAATGAGCTCTGGATTTCCGGACTTCCCTTCGTGCTGCAGGCCATGGTGGTGATGCCCGTCGTGCTGGCGGTGGCCTACATCGCGGCGGTGTCGCTGGACACCGTGCTCAGCAAGGGCATCGAATTGCTGCGCCGCGGCCGCCAGATCGACGGAACGCCCAGGTAACCCTCATGCCTCGTTCCCACGTGACGTTGGTTCTCGTCACGCTCGTGGTGTTGGTGATCGTTGCGTGGCTGGTGACGCACTGAGGCGAGCGTGCTGACTTGGGCCGAGACCCGGCCCGGTGGCGGGCCCGCGAATTCCTGTTAGGCTTCGCGCCATGCACGTGACATCCGAAGCCCCGGAATGTGATGTCTTCGTGCACTGTTGTCGCTGACTACCACCCGCGCGCGGTTTGGTAGGGAATTCGCGAATTCTCCTTCTGTTCTATATGCCAGTCCGCAGCTACGGGAACAAGATCCGTAAGTCCCGCACTGGAAGGCCGCGAATGTTCAACGACATCGGCAGCGCAAGGCGCTGGCGACCTTTCGCTGCGCTCGTATTGATTTCGGTTGTCGTCGCGGCATGTAGCCCCGGGCCCAGCGACGCCGTGGGCGGCGGCGGCTTGGCCAACGCCCACACGACCATCACCCTGGTCGCCTATTCGGTCCCAGAACCCGGGTGGAGCAAGGTGATTCCCGCTTTCAATGCTTCCGAAGAAGGCAAGAGCGTACAGGTGATCACCTCGTATGGCGCCTCCGGCGACCAGTCCCGCGGAGTGGCCGACGGTAAGCCGGCCGACCTGGTCAACTTCTCGGTGGAGCCGGACATCACCCGATTGGTCAAGGCGGGCAAGGTTTCCAAGGACTGGAATACCGATGCCACCAAGGGCATCCCGTTCGGCTCGGTGGTGTCGTTGGTGGTGCGCAAGGGCAATCCGAAGAACATCAAAGATTGGGATGATTTACTGCGGCCCGGCGTGGAGGTCATCACACCCAGCCCGTTGAGTTCGGGCTCGGCGAAGTGGAACCTGCTGGCGCCGTACGCAGCCAAGAGCGACGGCGGCAGGAATAGCCAAGCGGGCATCGACTTCATCGGCAAGCTGGTACGCGAACACGTCAAACTGCGTCCCGGATCCGGACGGGAAGCCACCGATGTTTTCGTCCAAGGCAGCGGCGACGTGCTGATCAGCTATGAGAACGAGGCCATCGTCGCGGAGCGGGCGGGCAAACCGGTCGAACATGTCATCCCGACGCAGACCTTCAAAATCGAGAACCCGGTGGCGGTGGTGACAACCAGCCCGCACCTTGACGCCGCGACCGCGTTCAAGAACTTCCAATACACCGCCGCGGCGCAGAAGGTATGGGGGCAAGCCGGTTTCCGGCCGGTCGATCCCGCGGTCGCCGCCGAGTTCCGGGACCAGTTCCCACTCCCGGCGAAACTCTGGACGATCGCCGACCTGGGCGGCTGGGCCAACGTGGATCCGCAGCTTTTCGACAAGAGCAACGGCAGCATCACCAAGATCTATACGAAGGCCACCGGATGACGGCGGCGATCCGGGCCGAACTCGACGAGCCCGAAGGTGAAGGTCCGCACCGGCAGCCGAGCGGGCAGCCCCTCGTCCGGCCCGGCACCGCATCACTGCGTGTCGGGGTGGCGACGGTATGGCTCTCGGTGATCGTTCTGCTCCCGTTGGCCGCCATCGCCTGGCAGGCCGCCGGTGGGGGCTGGCACGCCTTCTGGCTGGCGGTCACCTCGAACGCGGCAGTGGAATCGTTCCGGGTCACGCTGACCATCAGCCTTGGGGTCACAGTGGTCAACACCGTGTTCGGTCTGCTGATCGCCTGGATTCTGGTGCGCGACGACTTCATCGGTAGAAGACTGGTCGATACGGTCATCGACCTGCCGTTCGCGCTTCCCACGATTGTCGCCAGCCTGGTGATGTTGGCCCTATACGGAAACAACAGCCCGGTGGGCTTGCACCTGCAGCACACCGCGTGGGGTGTGGCAGTCGCGCTGGCATTCGTCACGTTGCCGTTTGTGGTCCGCGCGGTTCAGCCGGTGCTGCTGGAAATCGACCGCGAGACCGAAGAGGCGGCGGCATCGCTGGGCGCGAGTGGCCCGAAGATCTTCACCTCGGTCATCCTGCCGTCGCTGCTGCCGTCGTTGTTATCCGGTGCGGGCCTGGCGTTTTCGCGGGCCATCGGCGAGTTCGGTTCGGTGGTACTGATCGGTGGGGCGGTGCCCGGCAAGACCGAAGTCTCGTCGCAGTGGATCCGCACTTTGATCGAGAACGACGACCGTACCGGCGCCGCGGCGATATCCATTGTGTTGTTGCTGATTTCATTCGTCCTGCTGTTCATTTTGCGGATTGTGGGCGTCCGGGCTGCGCGACGGGAGGGGGGGTCGTGACGTCGTCGCGGTGGGTTCGTTACCTCACTCGCTATGTCGGACTCGCGTACATCTTTGTGCTGTTGATCGTTCCGGTGTCCCTGATCCTGTGGCGGACTTTCGAGCCGGGATTGGGCCAGTTCTATGACTGGGTGAGCACCCCGGCGGCCCAATCGGCACTGGACTTGTCGCTGCTGGTGGTGGCCATCGTGGTGCCACTCAACGTGGTCTTCGGTATTCCCACGGCATTGGTGCTGGCGCGCAACAAGTTCCGGGGCAAGGGTGTGCTTCAGGCGGTCATCGACCTGCCGTTCGCTGTGTCGCCGGTAATCGTGGGTGTTGCCCTGATCCTGTTGTGGGGATCGGCGGGTGCGTTCGGATTCGTCGAGAGAGACCTCGGGCTGAAGATCATCTTTGGCCTACCGGGCATAGTCCTCGCCAGTATTTTCGTCACGCTGCCCTTCGTGGTCCGTGAGGTCGAGCCGGTGCTACACGAGTTGGGAACGGACCAAGAGCAGGCGGCCGCGACACTGGGTTCCAGTTGGTGGCAGACGTTTTGGCGGATCACGCTGCCGTCCATTCGGTGGGGCCTGACCTACGGCATCATGCTGACCATCGCGCGCACTCTGGGCGAATACGGAGCGGTCATCATCGTGTCGTCCAATCTCCCCGGGACATCGCAGACACTGACGCTATTGGTCTCGGATCGCTATAACCGGGGCGCCGAGTACGGCGCCTACGCACTATCCACGCTGCTGATGGGAGTCGCCGTGGCGGTTCTGATCGTCCAGGTGATCCTCGACATTCGCCGAGCACGGGCGAACAAGGTTGCTTGACAAGGAGACACGGATATGACCGCCATCAAGACAGACAACGCGATCATCGTGCGCGACGCCAACAAGCGCTATGGCGACTTCGTCGCACTGGAGAATGTCGACTTCGTGGTCCCCACCGGATCGCTGACGGCTTTGCTGGGGCCCAGCGGTTCGGGGAAGTCGACCCTGTTGCGTACCATCGCCGGTCTCGACCAGCCGGACACCGGGACCGTGACGATCAATGGTCTTGACGTGACCCGGGTGCCGCCGCAGCGGCGCGGCATCGGATTCGTGTTCCAGCATTACGCCGCGTTCAAGCACATGACAGTCCGCGACAACGTCGCCTATGGGCTCAAGATCCGCAAGCGACCCAAGGCCGAGGTCAAGGAAAAGGTCGACAACCTGCTGGAGGTCGTGGGCCTCAGCGGATTTCAGGGGCGGTACCCCAACCAGCTCTCCGGTGGTCAACGACAGCGCATGGCGCTGGCACGTGCGCTGGCCGTCGACCCGCAGGTGCTGCTGCTCGACGAGCCGTTCGGCGCGCTGGACGCCAAGGTGCGCGAGGATCTGCGGGCCTGGTTACGGCGCCTGCATGACGAGGTCCACGTCACCACGGTGCTGGTCACCCACGATCAGTCCGAGGCGCTGGACGTCGCAGATCGGATAGCGGTGCTCAACAAGGGCCGCATCGAGCAGGTCGGCTCTCCGACCGAAGTCTACGACGCTCCGGCGAACGCGTTCGTGATGTCCTTCCTGGGCGCGGTCTCGACACTGAACGGCAGTTTGGTTCGCCCGCATGACATTCGGGTCGGCCGCAATCCCGAGATGGCGATCTCCGGCGGTGACGGCACCGCCGAGTCCATCGGGGTGGTGCGCGCTACCGTCGAGCGAGTGGTGGCACTGGGTTTCGAGGTGCGCGTCGAGTTGACCAGCGCGGCCACCGGCGGCAGTTTCACCGCCCAGATCACCCGAGGCGACGCCGAGGCGCTGGCCCTGAAGGACGGGGACACCGTCTACGTGCGGGCCACCCGGGTGCCGCCGATCATCGCGGATGCTCTGTCGTCCGGTGAAGATCAGAGCACGCTGACGTCGGCGTGATCGATGGTCATGGCCGCGCCGACCAGTAGGGCGGCTGCAGTGTCAGCCGCTCGAGGTACGTGGCCACCGTCTCCTCGTCAGATTCGGCGGTGTCATCACCGTGGGCGAGTGGGCACCATCGTGGATCGGCTTCGATAATCCACACCGCTTCGAGCTCCACGTCGGGCACCGGGGCGCCCGGCGCCGGCGAAATCAGGTCTGCGGCGAATCCTTCTGCGCCGGGCCAGGTCAGGCCGTCGCTGTAAATGACTTCGTTGTTCTGGTTTTGGGCGACCACATGAAAGTGGGGAAGGCCGGCCAGGTGCTCGGCAAGCCGGCGCGCGTCGTGATCGCCCATTGCGCCATGTTAGTGCTGCAAGCGCTTTGACGTCAGGCCGATCAGGCCGCGATCTGGTCGGCGGCGGCCGCGGTGAAGCGGTCCAGCACCGTCTCGGCCACCAAACGATGGGCACCCAACGGGGCCGCCATCTCGATGCCGGCCTTATCGGCGAATCCTTGTACCTGGTCGGGGAGGCGTCCTTGCGCCAGGAACCACGGCGCGACGACCACGCGGTGCGCGCCCTGGCGGCGCAACCTGCCCAGCGCTTCGGCCAGCGAGCGTTCCTGTTGCGTCGCGAACGCGGTGGTTGCCCCCGCCCAGCAGGTGCCCGCCAACAGCTTCGGTGCGACCCGGCCGGTGCGCGCGTTCACCGCCAGGTCGGATGTGCCGATCGCCACGACCAGTACACCAAGACCGTCATCGAGGTGCGAGACCCCCAACTCCATCACGCGCCGGCGCAGCACCGACACCAGCCGGTCGTCCTCGCCGAGTACGGGTGCCTGCCACACATGTTGGGCCGTAACGCAACTGGCGATCTGCGCAGGGATGTCGACTCGGGCGTGGTACGCGTTCGCCAACAACAACGGGGTGACGACGGCCGGGCCATCCAGTGATGTGAGCACATCGGCCAGGCTCGGCGAGTCGTGGTCCAGGAATGCCAGTCGCACATCGAGATTCGGCCGCAGGCGCGCCACTTGGCCGGCGACCGCGTGCGCATTGGCCGCCGATCGTGGATCCCTGCTTCCGTGTGCGGTCAGCACGAGAGTGGTCACGACGCGTGTAACCCGCACTCGGTCTTGGAGAGCCCCTGCCAACGACCGCTGCGCGGATCGGCGCCTTCCTCCGGCTTGGCCGTGCAAGGCGCGCAACCGATCGACGGATAGCCCTCGTAGACAAGCGGATTGACCAGCACGTCGTGCTCGTCGATGTAGTTCTGCATCTCCTCGTCGCTCCACGCCGCCAGCGGGTTGATCTTCACCAGCTTGAACGCCTCGTCGAAGCTGATCAGCGGTGCGTTGGCGCGGGTCGGCGCCTCGACCCGGCGCAGTCCGGTCACCCAGGCGGAGTAGCCGCTGAGCGCTTTGCCCAGCGGGAGGACCTTGCGTCGCCGGCAGCACTCGCCGGGGTCCCGGGCGAACAGGTCCTTGCCCAGCAGTTCGTCCTGCTCGGCCACCGTGTTCTCCGGCGTGACGTTGAGAACCCGTACGTCGTAGACGGATTCGATCGCATCGCGGGTGCCGACGGTTTCGACGAAGTGATAGCCGGTGTCGAGGAAGAGCACCGGTACACCGGGGCGCACCTTGGACGCCAGATCCACCAGCACGGCGTCCTGCATATTGGACGCGACGATGTAGTTGCACGTCGCCCAGCCGCGCGGCCCGTTGACGCCGCCGAAGTTCTCGTCGGTCCAGCGCAACAGCTCGGTGGCGCTGGCGCCCTCGAGTTCGGCCGCGCCCCGGGCGGCTACCTCGCGCAGTGCGGCGTGGGCCGGATCGTTCGTTTGGCTGCTCATCGCAGGTCGCCCTCCTCGGCGCGAAGCGCCCACTGCGCGAAGCGTTCCCCGTTGTTGCGGTGCTTGACGAAGTTGCGTACCACCCGATCGATGTAGTCGCCCAGCTCGTTGCTGGTGACCTTGTGCTGGCGCAGTTTTCGACCGAACCCGCTGTCCAGGCCGAGGCTACCGCCCAGATGTACCTGGAAGCCCTCGACCGAGTTGCCTGCACCGTCGTCGACCATCTGGCCCTTGAAGCCGATGTCGGCGACCTGAATTCGCGCACATGAGTTGGGGCAGCCGTTGATGTTGACGGTGATCGGCACGTCGAGCCGGGAGTTTATGTCTTCGAGCCTGCTCTCCAGCTCGGGCACCAAAGACTGTGCTTTGACCCGGGTTTCGGCGAAGGACAACTTGCAGAACTCAATCCCGGTGCACGCCATCAGGTTCCGGCGCCAATGCGACGGCCGCGACTGCAGGCCGAGCGCCTCCAGGCCGGCGACGAAGCCGTCGAGCTTGTCGTCGGGCACGTCGAGGATGACCAATTTCTGGTAGGGGGTGAACCGGATCCGGTCCGAGCCGGCCTGTTCGGCAAGGTCGGCAACCGCGGTGAGGATGGTGCCGGACACCCGTCCGGCGATCGGGGCAACCCCGACGGCGTTGAGGCCGTTTTTGAGACGCTGCACCCCGACGTGATCGATTGGATGCTTGACCGGCTCGGGCGCCGGGCCGTCGATCAGCGGACGCTTGAGGTACTCGGTTTCCAGAACTTCCCGGAACTTTTCGATGCCCCAGTCCTTGATCAGGAACTTCAGCCGCGCCTTGGCCCGCAGCCGCCGGTAGCCGTAGTCGCGGAATATCGAGGTGACCGCGTGCCACACCTCGGGCACCTCTTCGAGCGGCACCCAGGCGCCGACGCGCTGGCCCAGCATCGGGACGGTCGAAAGACCGCCGCCGACCCAGAGGTCCAGCCCCGGTCCATGCTCGGGGTGGTTGACGCCGATGAACGCGATGTCGTTGACCTCGTGTACGACGTCCTGCAGCCCGGAAATAGCGGTCTTGTACTTGCGCGGCAGGTCGGCGAAGTCGGGGTGACCGATGTAGCGACGCACGATTTCGTCGATCGCCCAGGTCGGGTCCAGCACCTCGTCGAGCGACTCACCGGCAAGCGGTGAGCCCAGGATGACGCGTGGGCAGTCACCGCACGCCTCGGCGGTCTGCAGCCCGACCTCGTCCAGCCGTCGCCAGATTTCGGGGACGTTTTCCACCTCGATCCAGTGGTATTGGACGTTCTCCCGGTCGGAGATGTCGGCGGTGTCGCGGGCGAACTCGGTGGAAATCGTCCCCAAGGTGCGCAGCGCGGAGGTTGAGAGCGCGCCGCCGTCGCAGCGCACCCGCATCATGAAGTATTTGGCCTCGAGCATCTCGATGTTGTCGTCACCGGTGAATGAGCCGTCGTACCCCTGCTCGCGTTGTGTGTACAGGCCCCACCAGCGCATACGGCCCCGCAGATCGCTCTTGTCGATGCTGTCGAATCCGTCCTTGGCGTACCTGTCCAAAATGCGTTCACGCACGTCGAGCGGGGCGCCGGCCTGCTTCATCTCTTCGTTGGGGTTGAGCGGCTCGCGATCTCCCAGCGCCCACTGGCCCTCATTTCGGGCCTTGGCGGGACGGGCTGCGGTCATTCGAAGGTCTCCTTCGCGAATGTGCAGGCGTGGACGCGCGACTCACCGGGGCTATTGACGGCGGGCGCAGATCCGGCGCCAGCTGGACGTACAGGTGGGCGGGTCTACGACATCAAGCCGGACAGCTACAGCTGCAGACACGCTTGAGATCGATATGCCGCCGCGCCACTAGCGCAATGCGCGGGCTGGGCTGGGCGACGGTCACGCGACCATTCTGCCACGGATAGGGATGTGCGGCGCCACCAGGTCGAATTTGTTCTCACGATGAGCAAAACTACCCGCCAATCCTGGGTAATTCGATATACAAAACCGAGAAAGCGCTGAGAGTGCGTGTCCTCGAGATCGCCGAGGGTGGGGCCTTGGGACGAGAACTGCCGCGGATTCGTTCTCAAACCCCACGCTCGGCGGCGGTGGCCTCCCGGCTGAGCGGCCGGCTCGGCCCGATAGCCGTGCAATCATTTGGCATGGCCCTTCGTGCGGCGCCGGTTGAGCTGCCCGAGATGCAGCGGAGCCCCGAACATTCGTTTGGGGTGTACGTGCATGTCCCGTTCTGCATCACCCGTTGCGGATATTGCGATTTCAACACCTACACGCCCGCCGAGTTGGGTGGCGTCAACCCGGACGCGTGGCTGCTGGCGCTGCGTAGCGAGTTGGCGCTGGCCGCCGCACGGCTGGACGCACCGACGGTGAACACGGTGTTCGTCGGCGGTGGGACACCGTCGCTGCTGGGCGGTGCCCGCCTGGCCACGCTGCTGGACATGGTGCGCGAGCACTTCGCGTTGGCGCCGGACGCCGAGATCACCACCGAGGCGAACCCCGAGTCGACCTGGCCGGAGTTCTTCGACGCCATCCGGGCGGCCGGCTATACCCGGGTGTCGCTGGGCATGCAGTCGGCGGCGCCGCGAGTGCTGGCGACCCTCGACCGCGTGCACTCGCCCGGGCGCCCGGCCGCCGCCGCGCGAGAGGCCATGGCCGCGGGTTTCGACCACGTCAGCCTGGACCTGATCTACGGCACTCCGGGCGAATCCGACGACGATCTGCTGCGTTCGGTCGAGGTGGCCGTCGAGACCGGGGTCGATCACGTGTCCGCGTACTCCCTGGTGGTCGAGCCGGGCACCGCCCTGGCCCGCCGGGTTCGCAGCGGTGAGCTGGCCGCGCCGGACGACGATGTGCTGGCGCACCGCTACGAGTTGGTCGACTCGACGCTGTCCGCGGCGGGGATGACCTGGTACGAGGTGTCCAACTGGTCGCGCCCGGGCGGGGAGTGCCGGCACAACCTGGGCTACTGGGACGGTGGTCAGTGGTGGGGTGCCGGACCGGGTGCGCACGGATACGTGGGCGCAATGCGGTGGTGGAATGTCAAGCACCCCAACGCTTATACGGAGATGCTGGCCGGTTCCGCGTTGCCGGTCGCGGGTTTCGAGCAGCTCGACGCCGAGGCGTTGCACACCGAGGACGTGCTGTTGAAAACCAGGCTGCGCCAAGGGCTCCCGCTTGAAGGACTAAACGCCGCCGAACGCGAACGCGCCGAAACCGTTGTCGCCGAAGGCTTGCTGGTCGCCGACGGCGACAGGCTGGTCCTCACGCCGCGCGGCCGGTTGCTGGCCGACGCGGTCGTGCGCACGCTGCTGGGGTAGTGCGCAGGTGCGGCCGTCAATCCGTCGTCTGCGCGATCCTCAACTCATGTTCGGCGCGATCCGCGGACGCCACCTTCTCGACGGTGGCTATGGCGATCCTCAGCTCAGGTTCAGCTCGATCCGTGGAGACCGCCTTCTCGACGGCGGCTATCGCAATCCGCGTGCTCGTCTCATGTTTGGACAGAGATCGCATGTGGTCCCATCCCTCGATCACCAGCCTCGGACTTTGGTCCTGGCCGCTGAACTCTTCCAGGTAATAACGGAGGGATTCACCTGTCGTGTGATCGACGAGCGGCACACGGGAGCTCAAGTGGAGATACACCGTCTGGGTGCCGTCCGGAAGTTGCCCCAGCTCCCGAATCACGTGGAAGAGGTTGAAACACACAAGGGGACCATCCAGGTACAGGTGGTACGTGTCTTCATCGGCTTCCCGCTGGGACACCGGATTGCGGAAGAGACTGAGGAAGCGCGCTGCAAAATTCGGTCTGGCGAATTGCGACCCGTTGCTCAGCGTGTGCCAGAGGCCCACGTACCACAGGTTCAAAAGCAACTCCAGGGCCACGCCGGCGACGATGCCGATGAGCAGGTCCGTCGTCACGGTCACGAGCAATGTGGTGACGAAGACGACGAACTGCTCCGTCCCGATCCGCGCGAGCTTGAGCCAGAGCGCGGGCTTACACAGCTTGTAGCCGATGAAGACGAGGATGGCGCCCAGCACGGCCATCGGGACCATGTCGATCACGTAGCGGCCGACCAGCACGAACGTCAGCAGGAAGCAGGCGTTGTAGAAGTTGGCCCACTGGGTTCGGCCGCCGGCCATGACGTTCGCCGTGCTCTTGACCATGCCAGGGATGATGGTCAAGCCGCCGAGCATGCTCGAAGCGCCGTTGGACATGCCCATGGCCAGCAAGGTCTTGTCCGGGTCGGACCGGCGGCGATAGGGGTCGATATTGTCCACGGCCGCGATCGTCGCCAGGGACTCGGTCGCGTCGATCAACAGGAGCGTGACAACCAGGTAGGCCAGGGGCAGCCACACTGCGGCATCGGTGAATGCCTCACCGAACTGGGGGAAGACGATCCCGTGCTCGAGCGAGTCGGGAATGTTGATCAGGTGGGAATTGTCCACCTTCAGGATGAATGCGCTGACCAACGTGCCGCCTACGAACACCCAGACCGGAGGCGGCATGATCTTCAAGAGCCGCCAGGGCACGACCGCGAGCGCGAACAGCGCCGCCAGGCAGCCGATCCCCAGGGCGCAGACCTTGGGGCTCATCGAGTGGACATGGCTGGGCACTTCGCCCAGGACCGCCCAGAATTCGTGGGCCTCGAACTTCACTCCCATGAAGAGGGGAATCTGCTTGACGATGATCATCAGGCCGATCGCCGCCAGCATGCCGTGGATGGCCGCGGCCGGGAAGATGGCGCTCAGGCGCGCGACCTTCAACTTGGCAAGGATCACTTGTAACACGCCGGCGATGGCGATGGCGACCAGGACCAAGGGGTATCCCACGGCCAGCAACTCGGATGTAGAGCCGCCATGTCCCAGGTGGGCGTGTCCCAGTGCGATCATGCCAGCGAATAGGGCCGGCGCCAGGCCCGCGGCCGGCCCGCTGATCGTCACATACGAGCCGCCCACGAACGGCAAGATGAAACCGGCGATGATCGCCGACATGATCCCGCAGATCGGCGGCGCACCCGAGGTCATCGCGATTCCCATCGAGAACGGCAGCGAGATCATGGCCACCGTGAAACCCGAGCGAAGGTCATAGCGCCAGTGTTTGAGACCGGCAAGGCCATTGCGGGGCTTTTCGGTCCGAACCGCTAGATCCGGCAGCGTTGGTGAGCCCCCTCTCAACAGCATCGGCGAGCCTCCTCTGAGCAGTAGCTCAAACAGGTTGTGGGTGAAATTCACACGGAACTCATGGAGCATCCCCCCTCTCACACCCGCTGCGACCCGAGTGAACGGCTCTTTACGAACAATTGACACCACATTTACGAGCCATTGACACAGCACTCTGGCAGCACGGAGGCATCCAGTCAGCCCACCGGTGTCGGGGTGGGTAGTAGGTCGAACTGGTAGCGACCCGACGAGTGGCCGGATCAGTGCTCTCCGTGATGGGCCTGACGAGGATTACCCACCGCGGTCCGCACGGTGCTGGGGTAGCGCCATTTGAGGTGATCGCGAACCAGCGCCGCACCGCGCGGCCGATCGCTTGGCCGACGCGGTCGTGCGGATGCTTCTAGGGTGACGGCGTCAGACGCCGAACCACCGTTCGACGACGCGGGCAATCTCGATGTAGAGCGGGATTCCGATGGTGACGTTGTAGGAGAACGTCAGACCCAGTGATGCGGCCAGCGGCAATGTCGGGCTGGCTTCCGGTATTGCCAATCGCTGGACCGCAGGAACGGCGATATAGGACGCCGCACCGCACAAGACCGCGAACAGCACATAGGTGCCCGTCTTGAAGTCGGTGTGGACCAGGCTGGCATAGCCGCAGGAGACGAAAATCCCCAGTGTCGCAAAGAGATTCGGGGCCAACAGCGCGAAGAAGATGAAGCCGGGCCCCGCCGTTCTCAGGTCTTTCAACTTGCGTGAGGCCGTCATGCCCATCTCGAGCAGGAACAGACACAGCACGCCCTGGAACGCCAAGACGAAGAACTTGTCGTCGTCTTGCACAACCTTTTGGCCCTGCAGGCCACTGATGAGGCCGATGGCGATGCCGCCGATCAGCAGCACCAGCCCGGGGTTGAGGAAGACCTCCCGGAAAAGCTCACGAGAGAGGAGGGACGGCTTCTTGCCGAGCGGCGCGCTCGGGCTCACGTCGAGTTCCTCAGTGCGCTCGCCCTTTTCGAGCGAAAGCTCGAGTTCCTCCTCGACCGCAAGTGCGCGCTCGGTCTCCAGGCTCTGGCCGTGCGGAGGCCGTGCCGCGGTGCCGGGCCCGACCCCGACCTTTACCGGCGTGTAGCCGGGCTCGTCGGCCATGTTGCCTGCCGCGTCCATCCCCCGGTGCCGCAGCCGGGCGACCAGGTACAGCGCCACCAGGCAGCCGGGAATCTCCATGACGGCCAGCATCACCGGCATGTACGCGTTGAAGGCGATGTTGACGGCGGCCAGAACCGCCACGCAGGTGGCAAAGGTGCCGGCCGAGTCCGACCCGTAATAACCGGCGACGGTTGCCCGATCGATTCGCCGCAATTTGGTCAGCCAAGTCAGCAGGAAGTAGGCGATAACGCCGATCACGAAGTTGAGCACAAAGCCCAACACCATGAATCCCACGATCGCCCCGACGCTGGAGGCGTTGACCTGGGCGAGTTCCTCACCCCCGTGCCAGCCGATAGCCAGCAGCAGATACATGGTGAGGCCTTGATAGATCACATAGGGGAACTCGAATCGCACCTTCAAGATCGGAATGAGGAATCCGAAGTAGAAGAAAAGCAGAAGTGGTTTGAACAGGTTATGCGTGAAGTTATGCCAGAACTCTTGCAGCATGGTGCCTCTCATTATCTGTCCGGTGGCCCGGGGGAAGCACTGTCCGCAAGCAGGGGCGACCACGAACATCCCGACGACCGTGGAAAATTTAGCTCTGCCGCTGTCAAACCGCCACTCGGATTGAGCCCGAAATGTGCATGCCGTTCCAGGCCGCGCCAAAATGGTCGCGCATCACAAAACCGGTGGTCACAGCGGTGCTGGTGGGACCGGGTAAGCTGAGATTAGCGTGAATGCGTTGTGAGTTCGCTGTGCATTTGCTGTCAGGATTAGCGTGTCGTCGTTCCACCGGAAATTAGCGAGGGTCTGACCCCGGCGCCTCGTTTGCGGTGGGTCACGGATAGCCACGCCGACGGCGAGTAATGCGTCGTAATTTCTTCGAATCCATCGACCCGGGAAACCGTAAGGACACCGGTCTCCTGGTTAATTTCGAGCTCGTCGCCGTCGGACGCCTGGACTTCCTCACCGTTCGCGAGCCTGATCACAAACATATTCTTCCTCTCGATCGATGGAGGGATAGATGGCGATCGGGCGTTTGCTGGGCGATTCGTAAACCCGGTCGGATTAAAGTCTTGTTACGCCTTTCTGTCATTAGTCCTATGCCGCATCTGGCGTGATCCCCGCCGCCCCAATGCGCAGGAGTACGTGACGGCGGTGTACCGAACCCCCCGCCGCTGAGCTTGGCGAGTCGCTGCGCAAACCAGCTTCGTTGGGAGAACTCCGGTTATGGTAGCCCGTCGCGCAGGGCCCGGTAGGTAAACGATCTGGAAACGTTCGGCCGCTTCGGGTGCCTCGCAGAGGGCGCTCATTTCCACCCCGCAAATGCCGATTTTACCGCCTCTGGCTGCGGAAACGGTATTGGGCGAGATAGGTCCTGGGCTACCGCCGCAGCCCCTTGAAGGGGGGCCGTGACAACGGCTGATGCTTTAACTCCACGCGATGCGTATGGAGTGCGCAGCTAAGGAGACCGAGCACACACGACCACTGCTTGGGGACTTTCATAGGTTAGGCTACATTTACTAGCTGTGACCGAGGCCAGCGTCGAGACAACCCCCATCGGCTCTACGTCGTTGCCGATTCCCCTTCCTGCGCATATCGATCCGGCCGACCTGGCAGGTCAGCTCGCCACGGTCCTGCCCGAACGGCTCGGCGAGGAGTACTTGCTCTACGAGAACGCCGGTGAATGGGTGCTCGCCAGCGGTGTGCACGCGATGATCGAGCTGGACAGCGACGAGCTGCGGGTAATCCGCGATGGTGTGACGCGGCGGCAACAGTGGTCCGGGCGACCGGGATCGGTGCTGGGCGAAGCCATTGATTGTCTGTTGCTGGAAACCGATCAGTTGTTCGGCTGGATCGCATTCGAATTCGGCGTTTACCGTTACGGACTACGGCAACGGTTGGCCCCGGGCACTCCACTGGCACGACTGTTCTGGCCGATTTCCCGCATCGTGGTGAGCCAGGACGGCGTTTCCCTTTCCGATGCGGCGGAAAATCACCGCGAAGCGGTATTGGAAATGCTGCGCGAGGACGTGCCCAATCTGCGCGAAACTCGCGAGATCGATATCACCGCCGACGGGTCGGGCTACCGCGATCGCGTGACCACGGCCGTGAGCGAGATCGCCGCCGGCAACTACAACAAGGTGATTCTTTCCCGTTCGGTGGAAGTGCCGTTCGCGCTGGACTTCCCGTCCACCTATCGACTGGGCCGTCGGCACAACACGCCGGTGAGGTCGTTCTTGCTGCGGCTGGGCGGAATCCGTGCGCTGGGCTACAGCCCCGAACTCGTCACGGCCGTCCGTCGGGACGGCGAAGTGATCACCGAGCCGTTGGCCGGCACCCGCGCGCTCGGTCGTGGTCCGGCCAACGATCGCCAAGCTCGCGATGACCTGGAGACGAATTCGAAAGAGATTGTCGAGCATGCTATTTCGGTGCGCAGCTCGTTGCAGGAGATGAGCGAGATCGCCGAACCCGGAACAGCGGTGGTGACCGATTTCATGACCGTGCGGGAACGGGGGAGCGTGCAGCACCTGGGCTCCACGGTCAGCGGGCGTCTGGATCCGTCCAGCGACCGGATGGACGCTTTGGAAGCGCTCTTCCCGGCGGTTACCGCGTCGGGCATCCCGAAAGGCGCCGGCGTCGAGGCGATCCTGCGTCTGGACGAAGGACCGCGCGGGCTGTATTCCGGTGCGGTGGTGACGGTTTCGGCTGACGGGGCGCTGGATGCCGCGCTGACGCTGCGGGCGGCCTACGAATCCGACGGTACGACGTGGCTGCGGGCCGGTGCCGGAATCATCGAAGAGTCGTTGGCCGAGCGCGAATTCGAGGAGACTTGCGAGAAGCTGTCCACCCTGGCGCCGTATTTGATTGCGCGTCAGTAGCTTCTCAGTTGGCCTTGCGCCGGCGTGCGGACAACTCGTCGGGGACCGCTTCTGGCCCGGCCTCGGGTGAGCGTTCCAGATAGTCAGCGAGGATGCGGCTGGCCAACGACTCGATGTTCGACTCGATCGAGGACGCGAGCGTTGCCGTGACTGTTGCCACGGCCTGAGTGCGGAATCGGACCAGCATGGTGATCAGCTCGGCGATCTCGGCATCCGCGGGCAGCGCCTGGCCCGGTTTGATCTTGTCGATGACGTGTTCGGCGCCGGCACGCACCAGCAAGTCGCTGATCTTGTCAATCTCGGGCACGATCTGCTCGTGCAGGTCGACGAGCTTCTCCAATTTGACCCCGTAGCCACGGATCTCGTTGAACGCTTCGATCAGCTTGGGCCGGATCACGGTGGCCCGCTCGCCGTCCACCCGGATCACCTGCAGTGCGACCAGCCGCTCGAATGCGGTGGGGTCGTCGACGAGCCGCTGGGCGTCGACGAGCGGCATGGTTTCCGGCTTTTCGGAGGTCCAGCTACCCACGATGGCCGTCTCCAGGCCCAGCACATCGCCGAGGTTCTTGCCTTCCTCCCACGCGCTGAGCATTTCGCGTACGTGCGCGATGTTGTAGCCGCGGTCGAGCATCGAGGTGATCAGTCGCAGCCGGGTCAGATGCGTGTCGTTGAACAGGGCGATTCGGCCGACCCGCAGTGGCGGAGGCAGCAGTCCGCGGTCGCGGTAGACCCGGATGTTGCGGGTGGTTGTGCCGGCCAGCCGGGCCAGGTCGTCGATCCGGTACTCCCCGGACGCCGCGACCCCGTGCGGCTGGCGTGCGGCCGCGTCGAAAAGCTGAGACACCGCGGTCTCGATGAAGTCCCGCGATTGGCGCCGAACGCGTTTGGGCGCCCGTCGCACGTTGTACAGGACGCTGGCGATCGTGCCGGGTTCCGGTCGGTTCTGTGCCATTTCGTCCTCAGGCGCTGGAGGTGACGCGCGCCGTGGCCCGGCGCGCCACCGCATGGTAGTCCGCGTAGCGGAAATCGCCCATCTGGCGAAGATACTGCGTCGCGAAGCCCGGGTACATCGAGCCGTTGAACCCGTCCTTGGTGAGATACCAACTGCGGCAACCCGACATCCAGGTCGTTTTGGTGAGGCGGCGCTGGATGTCCTCGTTGTGGCGCAGTTGGACGTCTTCGCGCACATCGAGGTAGCGCAGGTCGTCGTCGAGGATGGTGCGGATACCCCGCACCGCGTAGTCGAGCTGGCCTTCGATGTAGACCAGCAGCGAGTTGTGACCCGGCCCGGAGTTGGGGCCGGTCATGAAGAACAGGTTCGGATAGCCGTGCGCGTTGATGCTCTTGTAAGCCTGTGCGCCGTCGGCCCATTCGTCGGCCAGCGACCGGCCGCCGAGACCGGTGACGGCAAACGGCGGGCCGGTGAGGTGGACGTCGTAGCCCGTGGCGAACACGATGCAGTCGAGGTGGTGTTCGACGCCGTCACTGGTGCGGATGCCGGCGGGGCTCAGCGTCGCGATGGGCCAGGAGACCAGCTTGCAGTTGTCGCGCTGCAGCGCCGGGTAGTAGTCGCTGGAGACCAGCATGCGCTTGCATCCGGGAGCGAAGTCGGGCGTCAGCTGCCGGCGCAGCCACGGGTCTTTGACCTGAACGCGCAGATTGACCTGGCCCAATCGCGCCACCAGTGAGGTGAGCGGGGTGTCCCACACCAGAGCCGTTGCACTGGCTTCGTGGCCCCAGAACAGCGCCTGGCGGGCAAGTTGTTGGATGGCGGGAACTTTGGCGAACAGGGCTTGCACCGCCGGCGGCGTCGCCGTGTCCAGGCGCGGCAGCACCCAGCCGGGGGTGCGCTGGAACACCTTGACGAACCCGGCCTGCTTGACCAGTTCGGGAACGATCTGGATGGCGCTGGCGCCGGTACCGACGACGGCGACGCGCTTGTCCGTGAAGTCGTAGTCGTGATCCCAGCGGGCGCTGTGAATCTTGTGTCCCTGATATTTGTCCAGGCCGCGGATGTCGGGGAAGCTGACATCCGACAGGGGGCCGGACGCCAAGACGACGGTGCGGGCCCGAAAGCGCTTGCGGTTCTTGGTCTTAGCCGTCCACACACCGGTGGACTCGTCGAAGGTCAGGTCGCTGACCTCGTGGTTGAACCGGATGTGACGGCGGATATCGAATCTGGTCGCCATGTCCTCGAGATGGCGACAGATCTCCGGGGCCGGTGAGTACGTCCGCGACCAGGTCGGGTTCTTCACGAACGAGTACGAGTACAGCAGCGACGGGACGTCGCAGCTGGCCCCCGGGTAGGTGGTGTCGCGCCAGGTTCCACCCACCCGGTCGGCGCGCTCCAGGATGACGATGTCGCCAACCCCGGCCTCGGCCAACCGAATTGCGGATCCGAGTCCGGTGAAGCCGGCTCCGATGATCAGTGTTGCGTGGATGTGGTCGGGGCTCATGATCACGCCGCCGGCTCGTGGGTGAGTTCCTTCGACCAGCTCGGCATCGGCCGCAGCAGCGGCTTGGGATACAAATCCGACAGCCACACCATGGAATTGGCCAGCAGCTGATAGGGATGTCTGGGGTTGACCACCCACATGCCATGCCGCTTGAGCAATTTGTAGGTAGGCACCCGCCGGGTACGTTCGCCCCGATCGCCGAGTTGCTTGAAACGGTTGACCGCGTTGAACAGTCGCTCGGGTTCCATTCCCATCCCGGCCATCTCGTTGCGGACGCGGTTAAGTAGCGGTACGTACATGACCATCCCGAGGATCAGGCCCGGTGATGCGAAGCGGCCGACGAATTCGATAGCCAGGCGGCGGGCCTTTGCGTTGCCGATCATCTCGAGTACCTCGAAATCGACGGCGATATGCCGCGATTCGTCGTTGTTGATCTTCTCGAAAACCTGGTGGCAGACGGGATCCTGCACGGATTCCAGCAGGAATTTCAGTAACGCACCGTCGAGTGCCACCTCCAGCATCGGGATCACGGTGCCCAGCACCGACAGCGGCATGTCGTCGGCGAACGTGTCCAGCCACTCGATGGCCAACCGGATGTTGACATTGGGCTTGGGGATCTCGCCGTCCTCGAGCATGCCCCAGCGCTTCATCAGCGCCAGTTCGGCGTTGGCGTGGCGTTGCTCCTCGGCGTGGAAATACCGGTAGATCTCGGCGATGGTCGCGTCGGGCGCCTTCTTGGCCAGCGCCGCGAAGCCCCGGGCGCCGATGTTCTCGATCCAGCACAGGTCGGCCATGAAGGCCTTGAGCTTGGGCCGGAATTCGGGCTTGATGGTGTCGGCGCCCGGTGCGTCCCAGTCGATGTCGGCGAGTGCCCATTGCCGATCCTTGATCTTGGCGAGCATGGCTTCCATGTCGATGGCCACCAGCAGCTCCTTTCACTCAGGGTTATCAGTGCATGTTTGCGCGGGATACAAGCCCAATCGCGCGGGTGTATGCCTGTGGGGCAATACGTTTGATATTCCAGCCGATCTTGGCGTCGAGTTGTGGCATGCAGTACAGCTCGCCGCGATCGTGAGCGTCCAGGCAGGTTCGCGCCACCTTCTGCGCCGAGAGGCCGGTCCAGCGCATCAGTTTGGCGGCGAGCTCACCGGATTGCTCGGTGATGCGGCCCGATTCGACGATGTTGGTCTTGACGAACGTCGGGCACAGCACGGTGACCCGGATTGCGGTGCCGGACAATTCGGCGGCCAGCGTTTCGGAAAGCGAGAGAACACCGGCCTTGCTGACGTTGTAGGCGGCCATACCCGGGGCGGCGCCGAACGCGGCCGCCGAGGCGACGTTGATGATGCCGCGTGGGGCATGTGACGGCCCAGCCTCGCGCAGAATCGGGGTGAACACGTGGCAGCCGTGTATCGGACCCCACAAGTTGATGCCTAGGGTCCACGTCCAATCATCCAGGGGCACATCGCCGATCGCCGCGCCGCCGGCGCCGACACCGGCGTTGTTGACGACCAGGGTGGGTGCGGCCCCGAAGAAGGACTGTGCTTGGTCGGCCAGGGTGCTCACGTCGTCGAATCGCGAGACATCGCAGCGGACGGCCACTGCTGTGCCGCCTTGCTCGATAATCGCGTCGGCCGTGATCTGTGCGGCGGCTTCGTCGATGTCGCTGCACACCACCGTGCCCCCGCGGCGGCCGAGCTCGACGGCGAACGCGGCTCCGATGCCGCTGCCGGCCCCGGTCACCACCGCCAACGCGCTGTGGCTGGTGGATGTCGATTTGCCGAGCAGCTTGTCCAGCGGACCCAACATCGTCAGCCCACCTCGTCGGCCAGGGCGCGCGCATCCTGCAACGCGTGGGCGATGAAGCGTGCCACGTAGGCCATGGCCTTGGCGGCTTCTGGTGTCATGCGTGGAAGTGCCTGGAACACATGGACTTGGTGCGGCCACACTTGCAGCTCGCAGCGGCCGCCGGCCGCTTTGACGTCGGCGGCCAGCCGCCGCGCGTCGTCCTGCAGCATTTCGGCCCCACCGGCCTGAACCAGGGTCGGGGGCAGCATTGCTCCGCCAGCGATGTCGAGCGTCAACCGGGGGTGGGTGAGATCGATGCCCGCGTGATAGAGCGCGACCAGGCGGGCCGCGTCGCGCACCCGAATGGCGGGATCGGGGCGTATCCGCTCGCGGGCGCGCGACAGCGCGAATGTCATATCGATCAGCGGCGAGAACAACACCAGCGCGGCGGGGGAGTTCGCGGCGACCTCTGGCTGCAACAGCATGTCGACCGTCAGGTGGCCGCCCGCCGAATCACCGGCCACGACAATCTGTTTCGCCGGTACGCGGCATGTTGGCACCAGCCAGTCCCAACCCGCGCGGACGTCGTCGGCGGCGGTCGGGAAGCGATAGCGTGGTGCCAGCCGGTAGTCGACGCTGAACACCGGCAAGCCGGTCAGCGACGACAGCCAGGATGCCAACCGCCGGTGGGTTTTTGGCGAACACACGGCGTAGCCGCTGCCGTGCACGTAGTAGACCGCGCCGGCGTCGGTCGACGAGCGGGCTTGCCCGCGAGAAGAGCCGGCGCCCATCGGCCGAGCGTCGGTCGACGAGCGGGCTTGCCCGCGAGAAGAGCCGGCGCCCATCGGCCCAGCCTCGGTCGACGAACGCGAAGGCTCGCTCGTCGGCGTTCGCGGCCCGTACACCCATTCGCCCTTGACCCGGCGGCCGTCGGACAACCTGGTGTCGACCTGTTCAACGCGCGTGCCCGCCACCGACGGGCCGAAGGTGGCCATGACCCGCGCGATCATTCGGCGCGACAGCCAAATTCCCCACGCCCGCTCGGGCGGCACCAGCCCGCTGAACGGCCGCAATGTGTAGGTGCTTACCGCTGCCGCGCCGCGGGACCGCAATGACCCACGGGCCGGAACGACGTCCGCCATGCAACGGAGTCAACCGCAAATGGTGACATTCGTCAATGGCAGCTTTGGGGTGAGCGCACAAGGCGGGATGGGTCTCTCACACAATCCGGCGTTAGTGCTGCGGCAGCGGGCGGTTGCGCACCAGCGTCGGCCACCAGAACCACGGCCCGAGGATCCGCAGGATCGCCGGCACGACGAACGAACGCACGATCAGGGTGTCGAGCAGCAGGCCGATGCAGACGGTGGAACCCACCTGCCCGATCGTTCGCAGATCGCTTGTCAGCATTGCCAGCATCGTGAAGGCGAACACCAGACCCGCCGAGGTCACCACACCGCCCGTGCTTCCCAGCGCGCGGATCAGACCGGTGTGAATTCCGCCGTGCAGCTCCTCTTTGACCCTATTGATCAGCAGCAGGTTGTAGTCCGATCCGACCGCCACCAGGATGATGAACGTCAGCGGTAGGACGAGCCAGTGCAGGTGCAGGCCGATCAGGTGCTGCCAGACGAGTATGGACAACCCGAACGCCCCGGCGTAGGAAAAGGCCACCGTGCCGGGAATCACCAAGGCCGCCACCAGACTTCGCGTGATGAACATCATGATCAAGAAGATCAGCACGAAGGCGGCGATCGCCGCGATCAGCAGATCCGACGTGGCGTATTCCTTGATGTCCTTGTCGTTGGACCCCGAACCGCCGATGTATACCCGGGCGCCGGCCAGGGACGTCTCTTTCAGGATCGTTTTTATCGCGTCCGGAAACTGTTGTACATGCTCCACGCCTTCGGGGCCCATGGCGTCACCCTCGTGGGTGACGATGAACCGGGCCGCCTTCCCGTCCGGCGACATCATCAACTTCATGCCCGCCTTGAGGTCCTCGTTGTCGAAGGCCTCGTGCGGGATGTAGAAGAAATCGTCGCTGCGGGACTTGTCGAAGTCGTTGCCCACGTTGATCGAATCGTCGAATGTCTGCTCGGTCTGGGTGGCCTGCAGATCCGCCGAACCGTAACTGTTGACCAACTTCAACTGCAGTGCCTCGGTGTCGTCGGCGGTGGCTTTCAGTTGGGCGATGATCTGCGGGAAGGCCTTGTCGACCTCCTCGAGCGACATTTTGGTGCGGGTGATGTCTTCGGCCAAATGGTCGATGTGGTCGATCGTGTCGAATACCGATCTGAATGCCCAGCAGATGGGGATGTCGAAACAGTGCTTCTCCCAATAGAAGTAGCTCTTGATCGGACGGAAGAAGTCGTCGAGATTTGAGACTTCCTCGTTCATCTCCTGGGTGATCTTTTCCAGATCCTGAACGGTGAGCACGGTCTGGTGCAGCTCATCGGAGACCTTTTGGAAATAGCCGATCTCTTTCCGCAAGACCGCGACAGAGTGCGACTGGATCTCGGCCTGCGCATCGGTGTTGGAGTTCTGCTCCCTATTGAACGGGAGTTGTTGACCGTTGCCGCTGCCTTGCGTGGTGAACAGGTACGGGATGCTGGCGTGTTCGAGCGCGCGGCCCAACGGCCTGGTCATGCCCTGCACCATCGCCACACCGTGCAGCCGAATCAGCGCCCTGGCGACCCGGTCCAGCGAGATGAAGTCGGCCGAGTTGCGCATGTCGTGATCGGTCTCGACCATCAGCATCTCGGAGAACAGCTTGCTTTTGGGGAAATGCCGATCGGCCGCTTGGAAACCCAGGTTTGCGGGCGCATTGGCCGGCTGGTACTGGCGATCGTCGTAGTTCTGCCGATAGGTCGGCACGAAGATTGCTCCGAGCATCACAATGGCGGAGCTGGCCACCAGGATCGGCACCGGCCAGCGCACCACGCTCGCCCCGATCCGCCGATACAGACGTCCGTGGACGGTGGTTCTCGGGTCGAACATCCCGAAAAGGCTGCCGACGGTCAAGGCCGCCGGGCCCAGCGTCATCGCTGCCGCGATGGTGAACAGCATGGTGATCGCTACTGCCGGCCCCATGGTGTGGAAGTAGTTCAGGCGCGCGAACGTCAGGCAGTAACACGCACCGGCGATCGTCAGCCCGGAACCGATGATGATGGGCGCAACACCCTTGTACGCGATGTAGAAACTGTCTTCCCGGCTTTCGCCGGCCTGTCGCGCCTCGTGATAGCGACCCATAAGGAAGATGCCGTAATCCGTTCCGGCTCCCAGGGTTAGCGCGATGACGATGTTCACCGCGAACGACGAGAGTTCGATGTATCCGTAATGCCCGAGGGTCGAGATGATGCCCTTCGCGACGAGCATCTCGATGAGGACGCCGAGCAAGGGCACCAACAGGGTGGACGGGGTGCGGTACACCAGCAGCAGCATCACGATGATGAGGATGATCGTGACGATCGTGACGTTGTTCAGGCTCGCATTCGCGATAGCCAACGTGTCGGAGGCCAGCGGGGCCGCGCCGCTGACGTAGACCTTGAGCCCGGGCGGCGGGGTGTCCTTCTTGATGATGTCGCGGACGGCGTCCACCGACTGGTTGGCTTGAATCTGGCCGATGTCACCGGCGAGACGCAACAGCACATAGGTGGACTTGCCGTCGACGCTCTGCGCCCCCGCCGCGGTGAACGGCTTGCCCCACAAATCCATCACGTACTGCACGTGCTTGGTGTCGCGCTCGAGGCGGCGCATCAGATCGTCGTAGTACCGATGGTCCTGGTCTCCCAGTGGCCGGTTCGCCTCGAACACCACCATGGTCAAGTTGGTCGAGTTGGATTCGTGGAACTTTTCGCCGATGTGCAGCAGTGCCCGCTGTGAGGGCGCGTAGTGCGGGACCATCGGTCCGGCGAGTTCTTCTGCGACCCGTTCTACTTGGGGCATAAAGGTGTTCGTCGTGACCGCGAGAAGGCCCCAGAAGAAGATGATCGGTATCGCGAAGGCGCGGACCATCCTGGGGATGAAAGGGCGTTTGACGCGGGGCTCATCGGTGCGGTGCTCGCTCATGCCGATTTCACTCTGCACTGGACGTCGGCGTCCTGATGGTCACTCGACTGTTCATCGCGGACGACGCCATCCACCAGCATCCGGCAGCCCACCTGACCGCCACTCACGTGCACCGAGATGCTGCCGGACGCCACCGTTAGCGTGGTGGTCTCCGTGTGGCTCCACGGCAGTGTCGTGACATCAACCTGATGCGGGTGGCCGTCGATGTCAATGTAGACAAGCTTCCCGCCTTGCCCTGCGGAGCCGAACACCTCATAGGTGATCCGTTTGATGTTGAACTCATCGGGTGCCTGCGGACCGTTGACGGTGATGACCGGCTCCGGCTCGGAGAACTGGTGCACCTTGTGCATGCACAGCAGGCCCGCACCGACCGCAACGACCGCGACCAACGGCATCCACATTCGCGCCAGGACGGTCCTCCCGGCTGAACGCGGGCTCACTCGATCACCTTTTCGGGCTCCGGCCCCTGACCTTGTGCTCTCATCCCATCCCGCCCTCGCGCCGGTTCAGATAGTAGACGGTCGTGTGCCCAATGGCTTGGACTGATCGTCAAGACTAGCGGCTCTACGCGAAAAAACGAACACGATGATCACGGACGTTGCCATCCGCTGGTGCTCTCGGCAACAGGGACGAGCCCCGTCCTGAACTCACCGGGAATCCACGAAAACGGCAGCACGGCGAATCGCGATGCCCGGGGTTTTGCTGCAAGTAGTGCTGCCAGTGGAAAATGGCACGTGAGAGTGGGTGTGGATGTGGCCACGTGGCGTTGCGTTACGCCATTTTCCGCAAGCGCCCCTTCAGCCGTGCGCTGCTCACCATCCGCAGGCCCAGGTTTGTGGACGTGAGCATCGGAATCACTCCCAGGAATGTCCGCTCGGACGGTGTCGCCCCATGCAAATGGTAAAGACTGCCGAACACAAAAAAGCACCCCAACATGAACAACGCGGCGGGGATGCACAACGCCCGCAAAGAGCTGCGATCGGCGACGACCTGCTTTGCGAAGCTCACCTCGTCGGGCGACATGGGCTCGCCTTTGCGGACTTTATGGAGAACGGTCTTGGCGCTGCCAATTTCTTCGCTGATCGGAGCAGGTACTCGGCGTTCCATTCGCGCGACGAACACCGTAGCAACGGCTACCAACACCAGAGCCAGGGCGAGGGCAAGGACGGTCAGCAATCCATACAGACCCTGGGCCATTACCTCGCTCCTTTTCCGTGCGGTCGCTCCCGGTTGTGGACGCGATCGATCACTAGCTTAGGCCCGCGCGTGTCGTGCGGGGAATGGTGTGCGCCCCGCGTTCGGTCAGGCGGCGGTAACGGTTCGGGCTCGTTTCGGTTATACCGCCGCACGTCGGGCGCTGCCGCGGAGCGCGTGGTTCAACAATGCGGGGCATGACGCAATCGCGGAAGTCCGACGATGGCGCGTGAGATCTCGCGGCAGACGTTTCTGCGTGGTGCCGCCGGAGCGTTAGCGGCCGGTGCAATGCTCGGATCGGGCCGACTCGGTTCGGTCCCGGCTGCCGCCGCACCGAATGCCACTGGCTGGGACGGACTTTCGAGCGCCCTCGGCGGTAAGGTGCTACTCCCGGACAGTCCCCAATTCGGGGCCGCCAAGCAGGTGTTCAACACCAACTACAACGGCTTTAGTCCGGCGGCGATCGTCACCCCCACATCGGCGGCGGACGTGCAAAAGGCGATGGCATTCGCGGCCGCCAACCACCTCAAGGTCGCGCCGCGCAGCGGTGGGCACTCGTATATCGGCGCGTCTACGGCGAACGGCGCCATGGTGTTTGACCTGCGCCAGCTGCCCGGCGGAATCAACTTCGACGCCGCTACCGGCCAGGTCACGGTGACGCCGGCGACGAGTCTGTATTCGATGCACGAGACGCTGGCCGGTGCCGGCCGTGGCCTGCCGACGGGTACTTGCCCGTCGGTCGGTGCGGCGGGACACGCCCTGGGCGGCGGGATGGGCGCCGATTCCCGGCACGCCGGACTGCTCTGCGACCAGTTGACGTCGGCCACCGTCGTGGTACCTGGCGGCCAGGCGGTTACCGCGTCTGCCAACAGCAACCCCGACCTGTTCTGGGCGCTGCGCGGCGGCGGTGGCGGCAACTTCGGGGTGACCACTTCGATGACCTTCAACACTTTTGCCACCCACGACGTCGACGCCGTGAACCTCAACTTCCCGCCGCAGTCGTTCGCGCAGGTTCTCGTCGGTTGGGCGAATTGGCTGCGCACCGCCGACCGAAACAGCTGGGCGTTGGCCGACAGCACCAACGACGGCACGGGTTCGCAATGTCGGATTCTCGCCACCTGCCCGGCCGGGTCGGGTCCCAGCGTGGCGAATGCCATCATCGCTGCCGTCGGGATACAGCCGACCGGAACCGAGAACCACACGTTCAACCGCATGGACCTGGTGAGGTATCTGGCCGTCAACAACCTCAACCCGGCCCCGCTCGGCTACGTCGGCGGATCGGATGTCTTTCCGAGTCTCACCCCGGCCGCCGCGCAGGGAATCGCCGCCGCGGTCAACGCTTTTCCGCGCGGCGCGGGCCGCATGCTGGCCATCATGCACGCCCTCGACGGTGCGCTGGCGACCGTGGCACCGGGGGCCACCGCGTTTCCGTGGCGCCGGCAGACCGCGCTGGTGCAGTGGTACGTCGAGACCGGCGACCCGGCGGCCGCAACGAACTGGCTCAGCACGGCTCACCAAGCGGTGCAAGCGTATTCGGTAGGCGGCTATGTGAACTACATCGAGGCAAACCAGCCACCCGCGCGCTACTTCGGCCAGAACCTCTCCCGGCTGTCCGCGGTACGACAGAAGGTCGACCCCGGCCGCGTCATGTTCTCCGGTCTGAACTACTAGCCGCCTCGAGTGCGCGATGACGGCGTCGAGTGTGCGCTCAGGGCGCCGTCACTACACACCGATAGCCGTGAGTTCACACTCGACACGGGGTGCCGACCTGATTACGCGGTGCCGACCTGGCGGACGATCGCCTTCTTGTCGATCTTTCCGATCGGCGTGGTGGGCAGCGCCGGCATCGCGACCAACATGTCCGGCCGCGAGTGCGCGGCGACACCGCGCCGGTCAAGATATGCGTTCAACTCGGCAAGGCCGATCGGCTCGCCGGTGAAAACAACTGCGGCACAGATCTTTTCACCCAGATAGGGATCCGGCAGCGGCACCGCGGCGGCCGAGAAAATCGTCGGGTGACTCAGCATCTGCTCTTCTAAGTCTTGGGCGGCGATCGTTTCACCCGCGCGGGTGATGACGTCCTTGACCCGGCCGGTGACCACCAGGTTGCCGTCGTCTCGTCGACGGACCAGATCGCCGCTGCGGTAGAAGCCGTCGGGGTCGAAGCTGCGTTGGTTGTCGCGCTCGGCCCGGAAGTAGCCGTTGAGCGTGTAGGGGCCGCGCACCAGCAGCTCGCCCTCTTCGCCGGGTGTTACCTGCTCACCCGCGCCGTCAACGATCCGCAGTTCGTCGGCCGCGCACAGTGGCCGGCCCTGAGTGTGTTCGATCACGTCGGCCGGATCGTCGAGGCGGGTGTAGTTCAGCAGCCCCTCGGCCATCCCGAACACCTGCTGCAGGCCCGGAGTCAGCGTCTGACGAATCCGGCGGGCGTCGTCGGGCTCCAACCGAGCCCCGCCAACCTGCAAGAGCCGCAATGTCTTTGGGGTGACCGGCTCCCAGTCGCAGGCTTGTGCCCACAGTTTGGCCAATGCGGGGACCAGGGCGGCGACCGTGACGCCATGGCGCGCGATCGTGTCGAAGGCGGCCTCGGGGCTGGGATCGGTGCCGAACACCGTGGTGGCGCCCACCGTCATCGCGCCGAGCAGGCCCGGACAGGCCAGCGGGAAGTTGTGGCCCGCCGACAACACGACCAGATAGACGTCGTCGGAGCGCAGGCCGCAGATCTCGGCGCTCGCGGCCGCGTTGAACACGTAGTCGTCGTGCGTGCGGGGGATCAGCTTGGGCAGTCCGGTGGTGCCGCCGGAAACCAGCAGCAGCGCAGGCGATCCCGGGTCGGCCGTTGGACGAGGCTCGGTGTCGGCGGCGGACTCGCAGAGCTGGGCCCATGACACGAACGACTCGGGATCGCCATCGACGATGACGTGCCGCAGGCCCGGGTGCTGCTGCACAAGATCGCGCGCCATGGCGCGGTAGTCGAAACCGTTTGCGGTATCGGTGATCAGGAGCCCGGTGGCCTGGCTGACCGCCGCGAAGCGGCCCAACTCCGCGGCGCGATGGCCCGGCAGACACATCACCGGGGTCGCCCCGGCCCGCAACAGTCCGAACAGCGCCACCGCGAACTGCGAGCCGTTGGGGAGTTGCAGCAGAATGCGGTCGCCCGGCGCGATGCCCAGAGCACGCAGCCCCGCGGCGGCGCGGCGTGCCCGCTCGTCGAGTTCGGCGAACGTCATACCCCGGTCGGCGCGCGCGTCGAGCACCGCGACTTTGTCCGCCCAGCGCGCGGCCGCCTCGGTCAGGACGGAGTCCAGGGGTCGGCCCGCCCAATAGCCAGCCGCTCGATAGGTGGCAGCCCGGTCGGTGGGGAACGGCACAAAACCCGCTACGGGCTGCGCTGTGTTCGGGATCACCGGGGCTCCTTAAGGGGGGCTTGGTAGCAAAGGCGTCGGGATAAAGGATAGGGTAACCAAACCAAATTAGGGCAGCCTGTGCTAATTCAGGAGGAGAGTCGTGGTGCGTGCCCCCGCGGGCTCGGAGGACATCCGTGCGGAGGTAGCCGAACTGCTCGGCGTCGGTGTTGACGCTGTTCAGCCAGCTGACAACCTGATCAGCCAGGGCCTGGACTCGATCCGGATGATGTCGCTTGCCGGTCGTTGGCGCCGCCGGGGCATCGACGTCGACTTCGCCACGCTGTCTGCCACGCCGACGATCGAGGCCTGGTCGAAGCTGGTAGCAGCCGCGGGCTCACGGGCTGCCGACGCCGACGAGCGGGCCCCCGATAGCGACGGCGCCGACGCATCCGGCGAGCCGTTTCCGCTCGCCCCGATGCAGCACGCGATGTGGGTGGGCCGCCACGACAACCAGCAGTTCGGCGGGGTCGCCGGGCACCTGTATGTGGAGTTTGACGGTGGGCCGATCGATCCGGTCCGACTGCGAGCGGCGGCCACCCGGCTGGCGATTCGTCACCCGATGCTGCGCGTGCGGTTCCTGCCCGACGGCACGCAGCGCATCGCCGCGGCCGACGAGTGCGGAGAGTTCCCCGTGGTCGTCGAGGATCTGCGGCACCTGGACGCGGATCGGGTCGCCGAGCGGCTCGACGCGATCCGGGACGAAAAGTCGCATCAGCAGCTCGGCGGCGCGGTGTTCGAACTCGCGCTGACGCTGTCCCCCGCAAGCGGGCGGTGCCCCCAGCCCGGGTGGCGCTCGCGGCTGCACGTCGATCTGGACATGCAGGCGGCCGACGCGATGAGCTACCGCACTCTGATGTCCGACCTTGCCGCCCTCTACCGCGGTCGCGATTTACCCGAATTGGGCTACACCTACCGGGAATACCGTCAAGCCGTGGTGCGCGACGAGGAGCGTCCACAGCCGGCTCGCGATGCCGCCCGACAGTGGTGGGCGCAACGTATCCCGCAGTTGCCCGACCCGCCGATGCCGCCCGTGCTCGGGGGCCGAGACTCACGGCGCGGAACGCGTCGCTGGCACTGGCTGGACTCGGCGACTCGCGACGCCCTGTTCTCCCGCGCGCGAGCGCGGGGAATCACGCCGGCGATGGCGCTGGCCGCCGCGTTCGCCAATGTCCTGGCCCGCTGGTCGGCCACCTCGCGGTTCTTGCTGAACGTCCCGCTGTTCGGGCGGCAGGCGCTGCACGCCGACGTCGACTTGTTGGTTGGCGACTTCACTTCGTCGCTGTTACTCGACGTCGATCTGACGGGCGCAGCAACCCCCGCGCAGCGGGCGCGGGCGGTGCAGGATGCCATGCAGACCGCCGCCGCGCACTCCGCCTACTCCGGGCTGTCCGTGCTGCGCGATCTGAGTCGCCACCGCGGCACCCAGGTGCTGGCGCCGGTCGTCTTCACCAGTGCGCTGGGACTCGGAGAACTGTTCAGTGCTGACGTCACAGAGCAATTCGGCACACCCGGATGGATCATCTCCCAGGGCCCGCAGGTGTTACTGGACGCTCAGGTCACTGAGTTCGACGGCGGAGTGCTGGTGAACTGGGACGTGCGCGACGGCGTTTTCGCGCCGGGCGTCATCGATGCGATGTTCGCTGACCAAGTCGACGAGCTACTGCGATTGGCTTCCGGCGACGAACCGTGGGAGCTCGCGGGCCCGTCGGCGCTGCCCGCCGAACAGTGCGCGGTGCGTGACGCGGTGAACAGCCGCACCGCCGAGCCCAGCGGAGAGGCGTTGCACGACGGGTTCTTCCGGCAGGCCGAGCAGCGGCCCGATGCTCCCGCGGTGTTTTCCAGTTCCGGTGACCTCACTTATGCGCAGTTGCGTGATCGGGTGCTGGCAGTGGTCGCGGCATTGCGTGCGGCCGGGGTCGAGGCCGGCGACACGGTCGCGGTGGTCGGCCCGAAGTCCGCCGAGCAGGTGCCCGCGGTGTTGGGCATCCTGGCGGCCGGCGCGGCCTATCTACCGATCGGCGTCGATCAACCCCGCGAGCGCGCGGAGCGCATCCTGCAAACCGGAGGCGTGCGGCTGGCCCTGGTCTGCGGCGGACAGCAGCCGTCGTTGCCGGTGCCCGCGCTGACGCTTGCCGACGTGCTCGCCGACGTGACGGCCGGCGCCGAGATTCAGTCTGTGAGAGTCGATCCCGCCGACCTCGCCTACGTCTTGTTCACTTCGGGCTCGACCGGTGAACCCAAAGGTGTCGAGGTGACACACGACGCCGCCATGAACACGGTGGAATTCATCGGCCATCACTTCGAGATCGGGCCGCAGGATCGATGCCTGGCCCTGTCGACGCTGGAAGGCGACATTTCGGTGATGGACCTCTTCGTCACCTTGCGGACGGGCGGGTCGATCGTCGTGGTCGACGAGGCGCAACGCCGCGATCCTGACGCGTGGGCCCGGCTGATCGACCTCCACCACATCACCGTGCTGCATTTCATGCCGGGTTGGCTGGAGATGCTGATCGAGGTGGCCGGCGGGGGACTCTCGTCGGTACGGGTGATTCCCACCGGTGGCGACTGGGTGCGGCCCGAGTTGGCTCGCCGCTTTGCGGCCGAGGCACCCAATGTGCGGTTCGCCGGCCTGGGTGGTGCGACCGAAACCCCGGTCCACAACACGATTTTCGAGGTGCTCGACGCTGCCGCGCTGCCGGCGGACTGGACCGCCCTGCCCTTTGGGACGCCGCTTGTCAACAACGCGTGCCGTGTCGTCAGCGACACCGGCGACGACTGCCCCGACTGGGTGCCCGGTGAGTTCTGGGTATCGGGCCGCGGCATCGCGCGCGGTTACCGCGGTCGTCCCGATCTCACCGCGGAGCGATTCGTCGAGCATGACGGCCGACGCTGGTATCGCACGGGTGATTTGGCCAGGTATTGGCCGGACGGCACGCTGGAGTTCGTCGGCCGCGCCGACCACCGGATCAAGATCAGCGGGTACCGGGTCGAGCTCGGCGAGGTCGAGGCCGCGATACGGCGGTTGCCGGGAGTGCGAATCGCGTTGGCGGCCTTGCTGTCCGGGTCGGGCGGATCCGAGGTACTGGCCGCGGCCGTCTGTGCGGAGGCATCTGGCGACACCGAGCCAACTCCCGAGCAGATTCGCGATGCTCTCGTCGATGTCCTTCCCACGCATATGATTCCGCGTCACGTACTGCTGGTGGAGAACATTCCGTTCACCGATGCCGGGAAGATCGACCGCCGCGTCGTCGCCGGGCAACTGGCCGCCGCCGTCTCCGGCTCGGACACCGACACACCCGGCTACCGGGCGCCATCGACGGCACTGGAATCCGCGCTTGCCGGCATCGTCGCGGAATTGCTCGGCCTGGATAGGGTCGGTCTCGACGACGACTTCTTCGCCCTCGGCGGCGATTCGGTGCTTGCCACCCAAGCGGTGGCTCGAATCCGCAGCTGGCTGGACAGCCCGGATGTGATGGTCGCCGACGTCTTCGCCAACCGAACCGTATCGGCGCTGGCCGGGTTGCTCGGTCGCCGCGAGCGCGACCCCGGCCGGCTGGACCAGGTCGCCGAGTTGTATCTGGAGGTTATCGGCATGGACGCTGACTTGGTTCTGGACGCAACTGATCAATCCGCAAACTATGAAGCGGCACAATGACATTCCGTGACCTGATTAGCATGCCTGCCACGTTTCCGTCCTGGGTCAAGCTCGTCCCGGGGCGAGACGAAAAGCAGGCCGCGGGAGCCACTGTGGTCTTCCCGCACGCCGGGGCCGCCGCCGCGAGCTACCGGCTGCTGGCCGCCGCGCTGGCCGCCGGCGGCGACACCTACATCGTGCAGTACCCGCGGCGCGCCGACCGGCTCGCCGAACCTGCTCACGAAACCGTGCATGACCTCGCCCTCGGACTCTTCGCGGCCGGGCCGTGGCGCAGCGTCGCACCGTTGCGGTTGTTCGGCCACAGCATGGGCGCCGTCGTGGCGTTCGAATTCGCCCGGGTGGCCGAAGAGAACGACGTCGCCGTGCAGATGCTGTGGGCGTCCGCGGGTCCGCCGCCGTGCGTGGTGGCCGACCTGCCCGAGCTGCCGACCAGCGATGACGGAGTGCTGGCCGACATCGCCGATCTGGGCGGTACCGATCCCGAACTGCTTGCCGACGAAGAGTTCTCCGAACTGCTCACCACCGCGATGCGAGCCGACTACCAGGCGTTCAATCGTTACGACCCCAGTCCCGACATCCGCATTGGTGCCGACATCCACGTCCTCGGCGGCCGCGACGATCACCGCATCGGGATCGAAGTGCTGCGGCGGTGGGAGAGGCACACCGCCGGGACGTTTGCGCTGTCGCTCTACGACGGCGGGCACTTCTACGTCTATGACCACGTCGACGCGATCGCCGCACAGGTGAATGCCGATGTCTGACAATGGAGTCGAACCTGAAGGTGCCGACCCGGTCGTTATCGTCGGGATGGCCGTCGAAGCGCCCGGCGGCATCGACACCGCCGACAGCTACTGGGACCTGTTGGCGCACGGCCGTGAAGCGCTGGGCCCGTTCCCGGCCGACCGCGGCTGGTCGGTCGCGGAGCTGCTCGCCGGATCACGTCGCAGCGGATTCAAACAGATCCACGACCGCGGTGGATTCCTCTGCGGGGCAGCTACATTCGACCCGGAATTCTTCGGCATCTCGCCGCGCGAGGCGATCGCGATGGACCCGCAGCAGCGGGTGACGCTGCGGGTGTCGTGGCGCGCGCTGGAGAATAGCGGCATCAATCCCGACGACCTTGCCGGCCATGACGTGGGCTGCTATGTCGGCGCATCCATGACGGGGTATGGCCCCGAGATGGCCGAGTTCTCCCGGCACAGTGGTCATCTGCTCGCCGGGACGGCGCTGAGCGTGATTTCCGGCCGGGTCGCGTACACGTTGGGGCTGACCGGCCCGGCGCTCACCCTCGATTCCTCGTGCGCATCGGCGCTGGTGGCCTTCCACGTCGCGGTGCGTGCCCTCAAGGACGGCGACTGCGACCTGGCGCTGGCCGGCGGAGTCAATGTGCTGGGCTCACCCGGCTTCTTCGTCGAGTTCTCCAAGCAGCATGCCCTCTCCGACGACGGCTACTGCCGTCCGTACAGCGCGCAGGCCAGCGGAACGGTGTGGGCAGAGGGATCGGCAATGTTTGTGCTGCAACGTAAATCGGCAGCGCTGCGGGCCGGCCGGCAGATCATGGCCGAAGTCCGCGCTACCGCGGTCAATCAGGACGGCCGCAGCGCCGGCCTGTCCGCCCCCAGTGAGGACGCACAGGTCCGGCTGTTCCGCCGGGCCATCACCCAGGCCGGGATCAAGCCCGCGGAAGTCGGGATGATCGAGGGCCACGGCACCGGTACCCGGCTCGGCGACCGCACCGAACTACGTTCGCTGGCAGAGACTTACGGCGACACCGAACCTGGAGTCGGAGCTCTGCTTGGTTCGGTGAAATCCAATGTGGGCCACTCGCTGGCCGCTGCCGGCGCACTCGGCCTGGCCAAAGTTCTCGTCTCGGCCGAACACGGCGCCATCCCGGCCACCCTGCACGCCGCCGAAGCCAGTCCCGAAATCGAGTGGGAAAGCCAAGGATTGCGTCTGGCGCAGAGCTTGACGCCGTGGCCGGCGATCGCCGGACAGCGCACGGCCGTGGCATCGGCGTTCGGGATCGCGGGCACCAACGCACATCTGATCGTCTCAGTGCCTGAGGTCGCATAGTGCTCGATCACGTGTTACCCGATGGTCGCGTCCCGGTGTTGCTCACCTCGCACGACAAGGAACTCGTCCGCCCGGATGCGGCGGCGATCCTGGACTACCTCGATCGCAACGCGTCCAACGCACCGGATGTCGCGGCGGCGGTTGCGTCGACCCTGCTGCGGCTGCGGCGGGTGCGACGGCACCGAGCGGTGCTGCGGGCCGCCGACCGGACCGAGCTCGTCGACGGCTTGTCCGCGCTCGCCCGTGCTGAAGAGCACCCCCTGATCAGCTGGTCGTCGCAGAGCTCGACGCCGCGAATCGCGTTCGTGTTTCCGGGACAAGGCAATCAATGGCAGGCGATGGGAGCCGACGCCTACCGGCGCCTGCCTACCTACCGGGCGACCGCCGACGAGTGCGGGCAGGCGTTCGTCGCCGCCGGGTTGCCGTCACCACTGCCGTACCTGGTGGGCGAGGTGGAGCAGAGCTGGTCGCGCACGGAGATTCAGGGAGCACAGTTCACGCATGCGGTCTCGCTGGCCGCGGCGTGGCGAGACTGCGGCGTGGTTCCCGAGGTCACCATCGGGCACAGCCTCGGCGAGGTGGCGGCCGCGTACGTGGCCGCAACGATCACGCTGCCGGATGCGGTCACCTTGGTAGGCGCGCGCGCGACCGTTGTCGACCGGCTGACCGGCCGCTACGCGATGGCGGTGCTGGGAGTCGGCCTCGACGGGGCGGAGTCGGTGCTGGCCGATGCGCCGGGGTGGCTCGAAGTTTCGGCGGTCAACGGGCCGTCGTCGACCGTGGTGTCCGGTGACCAGGACGCCGTGGCCGCCGCGGTGCAACTGGCCGGGCGGCGAGGCATCTTCAATCACCAGCTGTCCGTGGACTATCCGGGCCACACCAGTGCGCTACGGGCGTTGCGCACCCCGCTGATCGAACTGATCCCCGAGTCGGCCTTCCGGCGCGGAGCTGCGCGCTTCATTGGATCCACCTTCGGTGACGAGGTGGACGGCGACGTCGACTTCTCCGAGTACTGGTATGAGAACCTCTGCGGCACGGTGCGATTCGATCGGGCGGTGCGACGTGCCCAAAAGGACGGTATGGACACGTTCGTGGAGCTGTCCGCGCACCCGTCGCTGCTGTATCCGCTCGCCGACATCGTCGACGACGAGTCGGCCGTGATCGTCGGATCTGGGCACCGCGACAAATCCATCACCGACTCGCTGTCGGCGAGCATCGCCGCCGTCGCGACCGCTGAACCCGGCAGCCCGTGGGCCAATGCCGTCCCGGGCGGTGTCCAGCCGCCGCTGCGCGGCTTCCCGAACGCGCCGATGCGGGCGGAGCATCTGTGGGTGACACCGGAACCGCTGACCGACACGGTGCCGGTTCCAGCGCTTACCGCCGCCGTCGAGGACTGGCAGCAGGTGACATCAGCGAGCCCGGTCAGCGCAACGCGTTGCACCATCGGGTTTTTCGGTGAGGCCGCGGCAGGCGCATTGACCCAGCAGCTGATCGACGCCGTTGCCACGCACGACGGTTGCCAGGCAGTGCCGCTGGGCGAGGCGCAAGTCGTCGCGGTGATCGCCCCGGAGCTCGACCAGCTGGATGCGCTTGCCGCAATCGAGCAGATCGCCGGCCGCGCCGATGCGGGCCTGCCCGACTACGCCGCGGTCATCGGTCCACGATGCCGGGCCGTGTGGTTGCTCACCGTCGGTGCCGAGCACGTCGATTCCGACCAGCCCCACGTCTCGCCGGCGCAGGCGGCGCTGGCCGCGATGCATCGCAGCGTCGGCTTCGAATTCCCCGACCAGACGTTCGGGCACCTGGACCTTCCCAGCCGCGACGTCAACCCCGAGACCGCACTCGCGGTCGTCGACGTGCTGCTCGGTGACGACGCCGAGGTCGCCTTACGAGGAACCGAATCGCCGCGGCGCCATGTCCGGACCTTCCGGGAATGCCGCGAATCGGCAACCAGTCGGCCGCTGGACGCCGCTGCGCTGGACAACGTGGTGATCACCGGCGGCAGCGGAGCCATCGGCCTGCGGTACGCGCGGTACTGCATCGAGCACGGAGCCCGCACGGTCACCCTGTTGAGCCGCAACGGCGTTGATGCCGACGCGCTGGCGCGGCTCGCGGAAAATTCCGATGCGGTGGTCCGGGCCCCGCTGTGCGACATCACCGACCGTGCCGCCGTGTCCACCGTCGCCGCCGAATATGCCGGCCCCGGTGCGTCATTGCTGATCCACACCGCCGGTATCGCCAAAGCCGTTGCGCGCGCCGATCTCGCCGGAATGGATGTGGCGGAGGTCTGTGCCGCGAAGGTTCGGGGGCTGGCGCTGCTGGCCGACGTGTGGCCGGCGCGGCCCGACAGCCGGATACTGGCCTGCTCGTCCGTGTTTGGCGTATGGGGCGGTTACAACCACGCGGCCTACGCGGCATCCAACCGGATGCTCGACGTGCTGGCCGCGCAGCTGCGTGCCAGAGGCCGGGACTGCATGGCGGTTCGATGGGGACTGTGGCGGGCCGCCGGGGTAGTGGCGGCCAACGAGATCACCCGCACCGAGCGTTCCGGCCTGATTGCCATGGAACCCGAACTGGCGATAGAAGCCAGCCTGAACCGCTACGTCGGTGATCCACTGATTTTCGACGCGGACTTCGAGCGGCTCGCGGTCTTCTTCGAAAGCCAGGGAATGCCAATGCCGTTCAGCGGTCCAGGCAGCAACGACAGCCCCGAGAGTGACGACGACTCGGATGCGAAGCCGGTCGCCGACGTGGTGCGCGCCGAGCTGGCCGCGACCTTGCACTTGGGTGATTCGTCATCGATTGACCTGAGTGCGTCACTGATCGACCTCGGGGTGGACTCGCTGCTCGCGCTCGATCTGCGCAAGCGGCTGCGCCGGACGGTGGGGAGCTCGGTTCCGGTGGCACGCATGCTCGGCGGCATCACCGTGCACGAATTGATCGATGCGTTGGGCGTTGGCTCAACCGGCGGGCCGACGGCGCCGCCGAGGTTGGAAGCCACCGCCCCTCCGATCGGGGCGCACCACTCGACGCTCGCGATGCTAGAAAGGTTGGACTCCTAGCGTGACTGAAACCTCCGGTGCCAGTGCCCGGCTCGACGATAAGCGGCTGGAACTGCTGCGCCGCAAGATCGCTGAACGTGGCCTCGATCGGCCCGCGGCCGAAGGGTCCGTGGCGACCTGCGACGAGCCGCGCATGTCCGGCGGTCAGCACCGGATGTGGTTCGTGCAGTCCGTCGATCCCGACAGCGCGCTGCTCAATATCTGTGTCTCGTATCGCATCACCGGCAGCGTCGACATCACGCGGCTGCACGGGGCGATCGATGCCGTGGCCGCGCGCCATCGCGTGCTGCACACCACCTACGAGACCGACAGTGAGGGCTTCCCGTATCCGGCGATCCGCGAGGATCTGCGACCGCACTGGGCCGAACACGATTTGTCCGGCCTGACCGATCAGTCCCGGCGGCTACGGCTGGATGTGCTGGCGCAGCGGGACTTCGGCCGGCCCTTCGACCTGGCCAAGGCTTCGCCGCTGCGGGTCACGGTGGCGCGCTTGTCGGCCGACGAACTGATGCTGTTGATCACCGCCCACCACATCGCGTGGGACGACGGCTCATGGGCGCCCTTCTTCGCCGATCTGACCCGGGCGTACACCGACGCGGATGGTTTCGGCGCCGCGCCGGCGGCCGGCGCTCCCACGGTGGAGCCGGCTTTCGCCGACACCCCGAGTCATGACGAGGACGCGGACTACTGGCGGCCGCTGATTGCGAATCTGCCGGAGCCTCTTGAGCTTCCGGGCGCCAACGGGTCGGTGGTGCCGAGCAGTTGGCGTGCGCAGCGCGCTTCGGCGCCCTTGTCGGCGGCCGTTGTCGAGCGGGCGGCGGCGCTGGCCCGGGAATGCGGCGCCACGCCCTACATGGTGTTGATGTCGGCGTTCGCCGCACTGGTGCAGCGTTACACGCAGTCGAGTGACTTCCTGGTCGCGGTCCCGGTGCTGAATCGCGGCCTCGGGGCCGAGGACGCGATCGGCTATTACGGCAACACCGTGGTGATTCGGCTGCAACCGCACTCCCACCAGACCTTCCGGGAACTGCTGGCCCAAACTCGTGACAGCGCCGTGGGCGCCTTCGCGCATTCACGCGCCGACCTGGACTGGCTGGTGCGCGAATCCAACCCCGATCGCCGGCACGGCGCGGACCGCATGACCCGGGTGAGCTTCGGACAGCGAGACGCAGATGGCGCCGGCTTCTGCCCGCCGGGCGTCAAGTGCGAGCGCGGCGAGTTACGCGGTCACTTCAACCAGCTGCCACTGAGTTTCATGGTGGAGCTTCAGCGCTCGGCGAACAGTGGCGGATTGGTCGAGGCCGAATATCTGGTCGAGGTGCTGGATCGTCCCCTGGTCGAACAGCTGCTGCGACACTATGTCGTCTTGCTGGACAACGCGCTGAGCAACCCCGACGCGCCGCTGTCCGCGTGCGCGCTGATGAGCGACGAAGACGCCGAGTGGCTGCGCCAGGTGTCGACGGGTGAAGAGTTCACCACCCCGGCTGCCACGCTGCCGGAGTTGGTCAGCCGGCGCGCGGCCCAAGCGCCCGATGCCGTGGCCGTCGGCTACGAAGGCCGCGACTACACCTACCGCGAGATCGACGAAGAGTCGAACCGGGTGGCGCACTGGCTCATCGAGCAGGGCATCGGCACCGAAGACCGGGTCGCGCTATTGCTGGACAAGTCGCCCGAACTCGTCGTCACGGCCCTGGGCATCCTCAAAGCGGGTGCCGTCTATCTGCCGGTGGACCCCACCTACCCGCAGGATCGAGTCTCCTTCATCCTGGGCGATGCGGACGCCAAACTGGTTCTGCACGAACCGGTTACCGGCCTATCTAACTATCCGGGCACCGCGCCCGAACAGCTGATTCGGCCACTGAGCCCGCACAACACCGCCTATCTGATCTACACCTCGGGGTCGACGGGGCTGCCCAAGGGCGTCCCGGTGCCGCATGCGCCGATCGCCGAGTACTTCGTCTGGTTCGGCGACGAATACCAGGTCGACGCAACCGAATCGCTGCTGCAGGTCGCTTCGCCCAGCTTCGACGTGTCGATGGGCGAGATCTTCGGCACGCTGATCATGGGTGCCCGGTTGGTCATTCCCCGGCCCGACGGCCTGCGCGACATCGGCTACCTGACCGATCTGCTCAGCCGCGAAGGCATTACCTCGATGCATTTCGTGCCGTCGCTGCTGGGGCTCTTCCTGTCGCTGCCCGGCGTCAACCAGTGGCGCACCCTGCGGCGAGTCCCCATCGGTGGAGAGGCGCTGCCCGGCGAGATCGCCGACAAGTTCCACGCCACCTTCGACGCGCTGCTGTACAACTTCTACGGACCCACCGAGACCGTCGTCAACTGCACCAGTTACCCGGTGCAGGGCACGCAGGGCACCCGGATCGTGCCGATCGGTAAACCTAAGATCAACACTCAGGTGCATCTGTTCGACGATGCGCTGCGCCCGGTCCCGGTGGGCGTGATCGGCGAAATCTACATCGCCGGGACACATGTCGCTCAGGGCTATCACCGTCGTCCGGGGCTGACAGCCGAACGCTTCGTCGCCGACCCGTTCACCCCCGGCGGGCGGATGTACCGCTCGGGCGACCTGGCCCGCCGCAATGCCGACGGCGACATCGAGTTCGTCGGACGTGCCGACGAACAGGTCAAGATCCGCGGCTTCCGCATCGAGCTCGGTGAGATCGCCGCCGCCATCTCGGTCGATCCCAGCGTCGGCCAGGCGGTCGTGCTGGCGGTGGACCTGCCCCGGTTGGGCAAGAGCCTGGTCGGGTACGTGACCCCGGCCCCGGACTGCGGCACCAACAGCGTTGACGTCGAACGTATCCGCGCCCGGGTGGCCGCCGCGCTGCCGGACTACATGACCCCGGCCGGCTACGTCGTGCTCGACGAGATCCCGATCACCGCGCACGGCAAGATCGACCGAGTCGCGCTGCCGCAACCGGAGATCGCGGCCGGCGCCGAATACCGCGACCCGACGACTCCCACCGAACGCCGCGTCGCCGCAATGTTTTCCATGCTGCTCGGCCACGACCGGGTGGGTGTCGACGACTCGTTCTTCGATTTGGGCGGCCACTCCCTGGTGGCAACCAAACTGGTCACCGCGATCCGTTCGGAGTGCGGTGTGGAGCTTGGCATCCGCGACGTCTTCGAGTTGGGGACGGTGGGCCTACTGTCCGAGCGGGTCGACCAGCTGCTGTCCGGCGAGCTCGCCCAGTCGCGGCCCAAGCTGATCGCGACCGCTCACGACGAACCGTTACCGCTGTCGGCGTCGCAGCTGCGCAGCTGGTTCGCCTACCGCATCGACGGACCCAGTTGGGTCAACAACATTCCGTTCGCCGCGAAGCTGACCGGGCCGTGGGACATCGAGGCTTTGATCGCCGCCATCGGCGACGTCGTTGCCCGCCACGAAATTCTGCGCACCAGCTACGTCGAAATCGACGGCGTGCCCTACCAAGTGGTCAATCCGGCCGGAGATCTGCCGATCCGCCGGGCGGCCTTCGACGGCGCCGCCACAGACAGCGAAGCCTGGCTGACGGAGCAGCTCGACGCCGAGCGTCGGCACTGCTTCGAATTGGACGGCGAGCGGCCGATCCGGATCGCCGTGCTGCGCACCGGCGGGGACGCGGGCGAACACGTGATGTCGTTTGTGGTCCACCACATCGCCTCCGACCACTGGTCGGCGGGCGTGTTGTTCACCGACGTGCTCACCGCGTACCGGGCCCGACGAGCCGGAGAGGTGCCGTCCTGGGCGCCGCTTCGCGTGCAGTACGCCGACTACGCGACCTGGCAGAGCGAGTTCCTGGGTGACTCCAGTGGTCAGGAATCCCCGATCGCCAGCGAGCAGCGGGACTACTGGACGCGGCAGTTGGCCGGGATGCCGGAGGACACCGGGCTGCGACCCGACTTTGCCCGCCAGCCGGTGCCCAGCGGCGAGGGCGAATCCGTCGACTTCGCCATCGATGCGGCCACCCGGGCCAAGCTCACCGAGTTGTGCCGCGAGATGGGCATCACCGAATTCATGCTGCTGCAAACGGCCGTCGCCGTGGTGCTGCACAAGGCCGGTGGCGGCGTGGATATTCCGCTCGGCACCCCGGTTGCCGGACGCACGGAAGCCGAATTGGAGCAACTGATCGGCTTTTTCGTCAACATCCTGGTGCTGCGCAATGACCTGGACGGCAACCCGACGCTGCGAGAAGCGCTGGTTCGGGCCCGGGAGACGGCGCTGGCCGCCTACGCCCACCAGGATCTGCCGTTCGACCGGGTGGTCGACAGCGTCAGCCCGGTGCGTTCGCTGTCGCGCAACCCGCTGTTCCAGGTCGTGGTGCACGTGCGTGACCACCTGCCCGCCACCCGGGTGATCGATTCGGGGCCCGACAGCCGCGGCGACGACGACACGGTGTGCACCTCGCTGGACCCCGTCTTCGACATGGCGCATGCCGACCTCAGCGTCAACTTCTTCGGCACCGACGGGTCGGACGGCGCCGGATACACCTGCAACGTCATCTATCGGACCGAGCTGTACAGCAGGTCCACCATCGAGCGGTTGGCCGACTGGCTGGCGCGGATCGTCACCGAGTTCGCCAACAACGTCGATACAACATTGCGCGACGTTGCGGTGATCGACGACGACGAGCGGCGCCGCATCCTTGACGAGTGGAGCCGCGGTACGCCGGCGCCGCACGACCGACCGCGCACCATTCCGGAATTGCTTGCGCCCAGCCGGAATTGGGGCCGGGATCGGATCGCGGTGCGTTGGGGTAACGAGCAGATCGATTACCCCGCGTTGCACCGCCGTTCGGACAACCTGGCGGCGCTGCTCGCCGAACATGGCGTGCGACCGGGGACGCTGGTCGGGCTCTCGACGCGGCGTGGCATCGACATGGTGGTGGCGCTGGTGGCCATCATGAAGGCCGGCGGCGGCTACTTCCCGATCGATCCCGGTTATCCGCTGGCCCGCAAGCAGTTCATGCTCGACGATGTCGCGCCGCCCGTGCTGCTGGCCACCGCGGAAGCCGTGGATAGCACGCCGGAAGTGCCTGGAGTCACGGTGATTTCGCTGGACGACCCACAAGTGCGTGCCGCCGTGGACAACAGCGATGCGGCCGTGCAGCAGTTGCCGGCACCGCACCCCGACGACCCGATGTATTTGGTGTTCACGTCCGGCTCCACCGGCAAGCCGAAGGGCGCCGTGGGCACGCATCGGTCCATGTCGGCCCGGCTGGATTGGCAGTTGCGGCATTACCCGCCCTGCGCCAACGACATTCGACTGGCGCAGGCCTCGATCACCTTCCTCGAGGGCGGTATGGAGATGCTGGCCGGCCTGGCGGCCGGTGCCACGATGATCCTCGCCGACGACGCCGAGCACCGCGACGCCGAAGCCCTCGGGGCCCTGATGGCCCGCCATTCGGTGGCGCAGGTGACCGCGGTGCCCAGCCTGGTCTCCGCGCTGGTGGACACCCGGCCGGATGTGGTGCGTTCCCTGTCCCGGCTGGTCTGCGGTGGGGAGCCGGTGAGCGCGTCGCTGCTGCAGCGGCTCGTCGCCGCATGTGCCGGTGGCACGGATACTCAGCTGCTGAACAACATCGGTTCCACCGAGACCTCCGGTGCGGTGTCGCGCGGGCGGCTCGGTCTGCCGAATCCGCTTGTCGGCAAGCCGGTGCCGGGTGCGGATGCCTACCTGCTCGATGACGGCCTGCGCCCGGTGCCGGTCGGTGTGGTGGGCGAACTGTATTACGCCGGCGACCAACTGGCCCGGGGCTACTGGAAGCGGTCAGGTCTGACCGCGACGCGGTTCGTGGCCAATCCGTATGCGCTGGAACCGGGGTCGCGGTTGTACCGCAGTGGCGACCTGGCCCGGTGGACCGAGGACGGCCAGCTGGAGTTCGCCGGCCGTGTCGACCATCAGGTACAGGTGCGCGGTTTCCGCGTCGAGCTGGCCGAGGTCGAAGCCGCGCTGGCGGCGGCGGAGGGCGTCGGCGCGGCGGCGGCGCGTACCTGGGAGGTGCACGGCGGTACATCGCTGGCGGGATATGTTGTGCCGCAACGGCCGATCGTCGATGACGCCGGGAAGGCAGCCTTCGCGGGCGCCGTGCGTGCCGCGATCGCGACGGCGCTGCCCGGATACATGATGCCGTCGTCGCTGACGGTGCTCGACGCACTGCCAAAGACCGACTCGGGCAAGCTGAACCGGCCCGGGCTGCCGAAGCCGGCCGTGGCCACCAGCGGGCAGGTCGAACCGTCGCGCACCGACACCGAGCGGGCGCTGGCCAAGGTGTTCGCCGAGCTGCTCTCGACCCCCGAGGTCGGCCGGTTCGACGACTTCTTCGCGCTCGGCGGCGACAGCATCCTTTCGGTCCAGCTGGCATCGCGGGCCCGCGCGGTGGGCCTGGCGGTCAGTCCGCGGATGATCTTCGAGCATCCGACGGTCCAGCAGTTGGCCGCCGCCCTGGACGCGCTGGGTGACGCGCAGACCGATACCGAGCAGGCCGATGAGCCGGCGGATGCCCGCTTCGAGCCGATGGCGGCGTCCGGCCTGTCGGCCGACGATCTGGCTGCGGTGACGCAGCTTTGGTCGTCGTCACGCGACGGCACGTCATGACCGCTACCGAAACCGATGTCGCACCCGACATCGAGGACGTGATGGCGTTGAGCCCGCTGCAAGAGGGCCTGTATTCGTTGTCCGCGCTCACCGAATTCGTCGAAGGCGAAGCGGCCGACGATCCGTACATGATCGGGATGGCCGCTGACATCTCCGGTGTACTCGACGTCGCGCTGCTGCACGACTGCGCGTCGAAGATGTTGGCGCGACACCCAAACCTGCGGGCCAGCTTCTTCAGCCGGGGCATCGCGCGGCCGGTGCAGATCGTCCCGTCCCGCGTCGAGCTGCCGTGGCACGTCGTCACGGCCGCGCCGGAGGATGTGCAGGCGTTAGAGGTCGGCGAACGCCGGCGACCGTTCGATCTGGAACATGGGCCGGCGATTCGCTTCCTTCTGATCGAATTGCCATGCGCACGGTGGCGTTTGGTGATCACCGCCCACCACATCGTGATCGACGGTTGGTCGTTGCCGGTGTTCGTCAACGAGATGATGATCTTGTACGGCGCCGGGGGAGACCTTGCGGCGTTGCCCGTCGCCCCGCGGCCGTACCGGGATTACATCGGGTGGCTGGCAAGCCGCGATCCCGAAGCCAGCCAACAGGTTTGGTGTCGGCACCTGGCCGGCCTGCCCGGCCCCACCCTGCTGTCGGCTTCGCTCGGCTCGGCCGAGGCGGCCGACGGGCAGCGGGCCGGCTTGCCGCGCACCACCGAACTGCGACTGCCGCCCGACGCCACCGAGCGGCTGGTCGCGGGCACCCGATCGCGTGGCATCACCGTCAACACCCTGATGCAGATGGCCTGGGCGCTGGTGTTGTCCCGGCTGACCGACACCCACGACGTGGTCTTCGGGGTGACAGTGTCTGGAAGGCCGCCCGAACTTGCCGGCGTCGAGACGATGATCGGCCTGTTCATCAACACCGTGCCGATGCGGGTGCAGCTCGACCCGGCCGCCGGCGTCGGCGAACAATGCCGCGCGGTGCAGCGCACTGCCGCGCTGCTGCGCGAGCACGGTTTCCTCGGCCACGCGCAGCTGCGGGCGCTTGGCGGCGTGGGAGAGATGTTCGACACCCTGCTCGTCTACGAGAACTTCCCGATGGACGGACTGGTCGCCGGTGGCGAATTGACCGCCGGCAGTGCGACATTCCGGCCATCTGCCCTGGAGAGCCTGTCCCACTTCCCGATCGCGATCGCTGCCCACCTGGAGGGCCGCGAACTCGTGGTGCTGATCGAAGTGTTGGACGGCGCGCTCGGCGCGATCACTGCCGGGCGGCTGGGCCGGCGGGTGCTGACCAGCGCCGAACGGCTGCTGCAGGACTGGGAGCGGCCGTTGCGTGAGGTCAGCGTCCTGTTCGAGGACGAGACCGTCGCGGACGCCGCGGACGCCGCGGACGCCGTAGCCCCACCGGCACGCGGCATCCACACTCGCTTCGCCGAGGTCGCCGGCAAGACGCCCGACAACGTCGCGGTCAGCTGGGCAGGCGGCACGCTGAGCTACCGCGAGCTCGACGCTCGCGCCAATGCGCTGGCCGCCCGGCTCGCCGCTCGCGGAGTGAACTCCGAAACCCCGGTGGCCATACGGCTTTTCCGCGGGCCGGAATACGTCGTCGCGATGCTCGCGGTGCTCAAAGCCGGCGGCATGTGTGTGCCGACGGAGCCGGGGCTGCCCCCCGAACGGGTGGAGTCGATTCTGCGTCAAACGGGTGCGTCGATCGTCGTCGATGAGGACCTGCTGGAAGCCCGCGGGTATGGCGGCGCCGAGTTCCGGCCGGTCGAGGTGTCGCCCGAGCGGGCCGCGTATGTGGTCTTCACGTCGGGGACGACGGGAGAACCCAAGGGCGTCATAGGAACTCATGCGGCAGTCGGCGCCTATGCCGATGATCACCTGGACAGCGTGTTGCGCCCCGCGGCCGCCCGGCTGGGTCGCCCGCTGCGCATCGCGCACGCTTGGTCGTTTGCATTCGACGCCGCCTGGCAGCCTTTGGTCGCGCTGCTGGACGGTCACGGTGTGCACATCGTCGACGAGCGGACCCAGACCGACGCCGAGGCTCTCGTCGGGGCGATTGCCCGGCACGGTGTCGACATGATCGACACCACCCCGTCGATGTTCGCCCAACTCACCGCATCTGGACTGCTCACGACGGTCCCGCTGGTGGTGCTGGCGCTGGGCGGCGAAGCGCTCGGCAGCTCGGCGTGGGCCCTGATCCGCGGCGAGTGTGCGCGAACCGGATTGCGCGCCTACAACTGTTACGGCCCAACCGAAACCACCGTCGAGGCCGTGGTGGCAACCATCACGGAGTACGACGAGCCCTCGATCGGGCGGCCGACCCGGCACACCCGCGGTTACGTGCTGGACTCGGCCCTGCGTCCGGTGCCGGTGGGGGCGACCGGCGAGCTCTACCTGGGCGGCGCGCAACTGGCCCGCGGCTATCTCGGCCGCGCGGGGGAGACGAGCCACCGGTTCGTCGCCGATCCGTTCGCCGCCGGCGAGCGGATGTACCGCACCGGCGATTTGGTGCGTCGGGGGCCGGACGGCTCGCTGCAATACGTGGGGCGCGCCGATGCGCAGGTCAAGATTCGCGGCTACCGGGTGGAACCGGGCGAGATCGCCGCGGCCCTCGAAGCGCACCCCGCCGTGCAGCGCGCGGGCGTTCTGGTGCGGCAGCGGCAAGCAGGAGCGCGGCTGACCGCCTACGTGGTGATTTCCGAAACGGCCGCATCCAAACCGCCGGCAGCCGAGCTGCGTGCCATGCTCGGTACCCGGTTGCCGCGCTACATGATTCCGCAGCGCATCATCAAGGTCGACGAAATTCCGCTGACCGCCAACGGCAAGCTGGACGAATCCGCACTGAGCGCATTCGACGCGGCCGAGACCACGGATTCCGCCGGGGCCGATCCCGAAACTCCCACCGAAGCCGCACTGGCCGAAGTGCTTTCGGAGCTGCTGCACCTGCCCCGAGTCGACGTCGCCGCGGACTTCCTGCAGCTGGGCCTGGACAGCATCATGGCGTTGTCGGTGGTGCAGGCGGCGCGGGCGCGGGGTCTCGCGCTGCGTGCCAGGCTCATCCTCGAGTGCGCCAACATCCGGGAACTGGCGGAGGCAATCGATTCCGAAACTGCATCTGCCATAACCGATGTCGAAAACGGCGCCGGGCCCATGCCGGTGCTGGCCAACGGCCGCTGGCTCTACGAATACGGTGAGGCCAGACGGCTGGCCCAGACCGAAGCCATCCGGCTGCCCGACGACGTCAGCCGCGAGCAACTGGATGCCGCGCTGGCGAGCATCGTCGCCGGGCATGAAGTGCTACGCACCCGGCTGGACCGCGCCACCATGACCTTGGTGCCGGCGCCGACCACCGAACCCCCCGGTGAAATCATCAACGAGGTCGCGGTCTCCGACGACCTGCACGCGGTGGTCCCCGGATACGTCGCACAGGCCGTCGACCGTCTTGACCCGGAGCGGGGAGCGCTGCTGGCCGCGGTGTGGCTTCGCCCGCGGACCGGACCGAGCGTGCTGCTGCTGGCTGCCCATGTGCTGGCGATGGATCCGGCATCTTGGCGGGTGATTCTCGGTGAACTTGACGCCGCGCTAAGGGCTTTTGCTACCGGACACTCGCCCGCACCGGTCCGGGAGCACACCAGTTACCGGCGCTGGGCCGCTGTTCTCGCCGAGCGTGCCGCCCGGTTGGACACCGCGCAGTTCTGGGCGGCCCAACTCGAAGGCGATGACCCCAACCTCGGTGCCCGACGGGTCGATCCGGGCCGCGACCGGGCCGGCGACCTGATCGTCCGCATGGTCGCCGCCGATGCGGACATCACCCGCCGGCTCTTGGATTGCGGGCTGCCGTTGCCCCACCTGTTGATCGCCGCCACCGCGGCGACGGTGACGCGCTGGCGGCAGCGTCGGAACCAGGCCACGCCGCCGCCGCTGTTGGCGCTCGAAACCCATGGCCGCGCAGACGGTCTGGTCGATGGACCCGGCGCGCACACCATCGACACCGGCGACACGATCGGACTGCTCAGTTCCATCTACCCGGTGCGGGTGGACTCGGCCGACCCGCGAGCCGTCGGCGCGCGGTTGGCGGCGATCCCGGGTGACGGACTCGATTACGGCTTGCTGCGCTACCTGCGGACCGACACCGCCCCGCGCCTGGCCTCGTTGCCCGACCCGCAGCTGCTGCTGAACTATCTGGGCGCAGCCCACACCGGCGGCGGGACCGTGGTGGCGCCGGAGCGCGGGCTGCTCGCCGGGGTATCGCCGCAACCGGAACCGGATCTGGCGGTGCGCCACGAGCTCACGATCATGGCCACCGTGCTCCCGTTCGACGGGCAGCGCATCCTGGCCGCGCAGTGGCGCGCGCTGCCCGACATCCTCGATGATGCGGATATCTCTGCGTTGCAACAGCTTTGGATTGAATCACTGCGGGAGATGGTGACATGAGCACGTTAGCGATCCTCGGCGCCGGCGCCAAGGCGGTGGCCGTGGCCGCCAAGGCCAAGGCACTGCGCGACATGGGCGTCGAGGTCCCCGACGTGATCGCCGTCGAACGCACCGGGGTCGGGGCGAACTGGCAGGCGAGCGGCGGCTGGACCGACGGGGCGCACCGGCTGGGTACCAGCCCGGAAAAAGATGTCGGGTTCCCCTACCGGTCGGCGCTGGTGCCGCGCCGCAACGGCGATCTCGACGAGCTGATGACCCGCTACAGCTGGCAGTCGTATCTGATCGCGACCGCATCCTTCGCCGAGTGGATCGACCGGGGCAGGCCGGCTCCGCCGCATCGCAAGTGGAGCCAGTACCTGGGCTGGGTCGCCGACCAGGTCGGGATGAAAGTGGTGCACGGCGAGGTCGACGGACTGGGTGTCCTCGGTGACCGCTGGGCGCTACGCACCCACGAGACCACCGTGCACGCGGACGCGTTGATGATCACCGGGCCCGGCCAGGCGGAGAAATCGCTGCTGCCCGGCAACCCGCGGATGATGTCGATCGCCCAGTTCTGGGATCGCGCCGCCGGCCACGACCGGATCACTGCCGAGCGGGTTGCGGTGATCGGCGGCGGTGAGACGGCCGCCTCGATGCTCAATGAGCTCTTCCGGCACCGGGTTTCGACGATCACGGTCATCTCGCCGCAGGTAACCTTGTTCACCCGCGGCGAGAGTTTCTTCGAGAACTCGCTGTTCTCGGACCCCACGGACTGGACCGCGCTGACACTTGCCGAACGCCGCGACGCGTTGGCCCGCACCGACCGCGGCGTCTTCTCGGCAAACGTGCAAGAGGCGCTGCTGGCCGACGACCGCATCCGCCACCTGCGCGGCCGGGTCGCCCACGCGGTAGGTCGCGACGGGCAGATCCGGCTGACGCTGTCCACCAACCGGTTCAGCGAGAACCTGGAGACGGTGCACGGGTTCGATCTGGTGATCGACGGCTCGGGCGCCGACGCACTCTGGTTTACCTCACTGTTCAGCCAGGAGGCCCTCGACACCCTCGAGCTGGGTCTGGGCGGACCGCTGGCCTCCGAGCGCCTGCAGGAGGGGATCGGCTACGACCTGTCCGTCAGCGACGTCACCCCCAAGCTGTTCCTGCCCAACCTGTCCGGCCTCACCCAGGGCCCCGGATTTCCCAACCTGAGCTGCCTGGGACTGCTGTCGGACCGAGTACTGGGGTCCTGGGTCGGTCCCGCGGGTTTGTCCAGACTCCAAACGATGGTGGAGAAGCGATGAGTACCAACCCTTTCGACGACGACAATGGCGCCTTCTTCGTGCTGGTCAACGACGAGGAGCAGCACAGTCTCTGGCCTGTCTGCAGCGACATTCCGGCGGGCTGGCGCGTGGTGCACGGCGAAGCCACCCGGGCGGCGTGCCTGGACTATGTCGAACAAAACTGGCCCGATATCCGGCCGAAGAGCCTGCGTGAGTCCGTCGCCGGGACCCGGTCGGTTGGCTAGCCAGCAAACCCGAGATTCTGGGCTGCTACACAGGTTGCGCACAGATTAATCCGTGCGATCCCGCGTAGCATCTGTCACAAGGTGCACAACCACACCATCTACACCAGGTGTTGGCATGGGGTGGCATTCCGTCACGTCGCTGCACTTCGAAGGGGGAATCATGAAATCCGTGAAAGCCATTGCCACCGGTGTGGCAGCTCTGGGCGCTCTCGGCGCCGCCGCGATCGGCGTCACCTCAATCGCGGCCATTCCGACTGGTAGCGCTGCCCAGGTGCAGCTCGCCGCGGTCGGCGCACCGTTGCCGCAGGATCCGGCGCCGCCCGCGCCCGTCCCTGCGCCCGTCGCCGGCGTTCCGACGTCGGACCAGCTGACCGGGCTGCTCAACACGCTCGCCGATCCCAGCGTGTCGTTCACCAGCAAGGGCAATCTGGTCGAAGGCGGCATTGGCGGGACCGAGGCGCACTTCGCGGACCGCAAGTTGCAGAAGGCGGCCAAGAACGGCGACCTGCCGTTGGCGTTCAACATCACCAACATTGCGCCGGCCGCCGGGGGTTCGGTAACTGCGGACGTCGCGGTGTCGGGCCCGAAGCTGCCGAACCCGGTGATGCAAAACGTCACCTTCGTCAACCAGGGCGGTTGGATATTGTCGCGCTCTTCGGCGATGGAGCTTCTGCAAGCGGCCGGAAGCTGACTAGCATCTGGCAGGTTGGCCCCGAACGGGCCTCTGAAGGGGGAATCGTGAAATCCGTAGCTATGAGCGTGGCGGCGCTGGCCGTCGTCGGCGGCGCGGCCGTCGGAATCGCTGCTGTCGCAGCACCGATGACTCAGGTGCAGCTGGCCGCGGTCGGCGCGCCTTATGGACCAGCACTGCCGCAGGACCCGCCGCCGCCTCCGCCCCCGCCGCCGGCGCCGGGTCAAAACCTGCCGACCCCGGACCAGTTGGTGAACCTGTGCAACCAGGTCACCGATGCCGGTACTGGGTACTCGACCAAGATCAATCTGGTCCAGGGCGGCATCAGTCCGGATGAGGGTCACGTGGCCGACCACGACCTGCGCAAGGCCTACCGGAACGGGAACTTTCCGGAGACCTTCACCGTGACGAATATTGCGCCGGCCGGCCCGAATGCGGCCACCGCCGACGTCGCGATAGCGGGTCCGAAGTTCGCCGGACCGGTCACCAAGAACCTCGCGTTCGTCAACGAGGGTGGCAACTGGATCCTGCAGCACGACTCCGCGCTCGCCCTGGTGCAGGCGGCGACCGCGACGAACTAGCCGGACACGGCTTTCAGGTCGAGCCTGGCGATGCGGGCCGGGTCGGCCAGCACATCGATCGCGGCGACCCGGCCGTCGCGTACCACGAACGCCATGATCGAGGCGGGCCGACCGGCGACGAATACGACGGCGCCCGCCGCGCCGTTGACGATCGCGGCGCGCACTTCACGCTCGGGGCCTGCGTAGCTGCGGGCCAGCTTGGCCACCGACGGCGCACCCTCGGCGCGGAACAACCCGGCACCGGAGCCGAAGTCGCCGCGCAACACCACGTCGGGATCAAGCACCGACACCAGCCGGTCGAAGTCACCGGAGCGCCCGGCGGCGAAGAACGCGTCGACGGCCTCGCGCTGCGCGGCGATGTCGGCGTCGGGAAGCGGGTCCGCCTGCTGGATGCGCCGGCGCGCGCGGCTGGCCAGCTTGCGGGTCGCTTCCGGCGTCCGGTCGACGATGGGCGCGATCTGATCGAACGGGATCGTGAAAACGTCGTGCAGGACGAACGCCAGCCGCTCCGCCGGCGGCAGGGTGTCCAGCACGACAAACAGCGCCAGGCCCACCGCGTCCGCCAGCATCGCGCGGTGTTCGGGGTCGAATTCGCCGGGAGTGTCCACGATCGGATCCGGCAGCTGGGCGACCGGTTCCTCGCGATGACGGGCGTGGCGATCGCGCAAGGTGTTCAGGCAGATGCGGGCGACCACGGTGGTCAGCCAGGCGTCGAGGTTCGCGATGTCTTCGCCGGAGTTGCGGTTCAGCCGCAGCCAGGCTTCCTGCACGGCGTCCTGAGCGTCGTCGATCGAGCCCAGCATGCGGTAGGCGATGGCGCCCAGCTGTGGCCGGGCCGCCTCGAACCGCGCCATTAGCGACGCGTCCACCGTCATCCGCGGCCGGCGTCGGGGAGAGCGCACACCCGGTTGCCGGAGAAGCCGGACGACCCGATGCCGAGCGCGGTGTTGAACCGGGCGCGCATGTTGCCGAGGTTGATGACGTGGGTGAGGGCGACCAGTTGTGGCGTGTCGAAGTGGGCGCGCAGCGCGTCGAACAGCTGGTCGGTCACCTCGACCGGGGTGCGGCTCATCGCGGTGGCGTACTCGAGGATCAGCTTGTCGACCTCGGAGAAGCACGCGGCGTTGCGGTAGTCCGTGATCGCCAGCAGTTCTTCGTCGGTGATTCCCCATTGCCGGGCGATCTGCGAGCCGAGATCGATGCAGTACTCGCAGCGCACCGTCGTCGCCGCCTTCAGCTCGGCCAGCGCGCGGTGCCGCGGGCTGAGCATGTCCAGCTTCGATTCGGCCTGCTCGAGCTTGCCGTAGGCGCTGAGCAACTTGGGGATGTGGGCATACATCCGCAACGGTTCGAGCATGCCGGCCGTTTCGAGGCCGGCCATCTGCGCGAGTTTGCGTTTGGTGAAGAAGAAGGCGATCTTGGCGCCCAGGCTGGCGTCGCGATCGGAGACTCCCTGAAGCCGGGACATGGCGAACCTCCCGAATAGTGACGGTGCGGACCTTGTTGGCCCTCAACTACGTCGACACCCGGCGACGCGCAAACGTGACCGGTCAATGCCCGAAGGTCGAACCGGATCCCTGCGTCTGCTGACTCAGCGGTACATCCATGTCGTAGACCCGGGCATGGAACACCGTGCGATTCCGCAGCGCGGCCTGCACCGCGCGGTGCAGGCCGTCCTCGAGATAGATGATGCCCCGCCAGCGGACCGCGTGTGGGAACAGATCGCCGTAGAAGGTGGAATCCTCCGAGAGCAGCCGGTCCAGGGCCAGCACGGTGGTCGTGGTGACCAATTCGTCGAGCCGGATCTGCTGCGGCGGGATCTGGGACCAGTCCCGATAGGTCAGCCCGTGTTCCGGGTAGGGCTTACCGTCGCGTACGCCCTTGAAAATCATGGGCGGATCTTCTTGGCTGCGTCGTCGAGGCCCGACGGATACATGCTGGACAGGCTAGCCGCAAAATGATCGGCAGCGCGCGGTGGACGCTTGCTGATGGAGAGTCAGCGCGCCGTGAGACCGTAAAATGGACTCGGTCAAGGAGGTGGGTACGGATGGGCAGTGCTGACGACCGTCGCTTCGAGGTGCTGCGCGCCATCGTCGCCGACTTCGTTTCCACCCAGGAACCCATCGGTTCGAAGTCGCTCGTCGAGCGCCACAACCTCGGGGTGTCCAGCGCCACCATCCGCAACGACATGGCGGTGCTGGAGGCCGAGGGCTACATCACCCAGCCGCACACCAGCTCCGGGCGAGTGCCCACCGAGAAGGGCTACCGCGAGTTCGTCGACCGGATCGACGACGTCAAGCCGTTGTCGTCGGCCGAGCGGCGGGCGATCCAAAGCTTCCTGGAATCCGGCGTGGACCTCGACGACGTATTGCGCCGGGCGGTGCGGCTGCTGGCTCAGCTCACCCGTCAGGTGGCGGTGGTGCAGTACCCGACGTTGTCGACGTCGACGGTTCGGCATCTGGAAGTGATCGCGGTGACGCCAGCCCGGCTGTTGATGGTGGTCATCACGTCGTCCGGGCGGGTGGATCAGCGCATCGTCGAGCTCGGCGACGTCATCGACGATCATCAGCTCTCTCAGCTGCGGGAGATTCTCGGCCAGGCCCTGGAGGGCAAGAAGCTGGCCGCGGCCTCGGTCGCGGTGGCCGAGCTGACGCAGCAGCTGGGCGGCGCCGGCGGATTGGGCAACGCGGTCGGCCGCTCGGCGACGGTGCTGCTGGAGTCGCTCGTCGAGCACACCGAAGAGCGCCTGTTGATGGGCGGCGCCGCCAACCTGACCCGCAACGCCGCGGACTTCGGCGGGTCGCTGCGATCCATTCTCGAGGCTCTCGAGGAGCAGGTGGTGGTGCTGCGATTGCTGGCGGCACAGCAGGAAGCCGGCAAGGTGACGGTGCGCATCGGTCATGAGACGGAAGCCGAGCAAATGGCGGGCACGTCGATGGTGTCTACCGTGTACGGCACGATGGACACCGTGTACGGCGGCATGGGTGTGTTGGGGCCCACACGCATGGACTATCCGGGAACTATCGCCAGCGTAGCCGCGGTTGCTCTTTATATTGGCGAAGTCCTGGGTGCTCGATGAGCGCGCACCCGCAGGGTTTGTGGACAGACGTGGTAACGCGGCCTTAAAAGGGCCCAGAAAGGTCAGGCGTGGCACGCGACTATTACGGGATGCTCGGCGTGAGCAGGAACGCCGGCGATGCGGAGATCAAACGCGCGTACCGGAAGCTGGCGCGTGAACTGCACCCCGACATCAACCCCGATGAGGCCGCGCAGGCGAAGTTCAAGGAGATCAGCGCCGCCTATGAGGTGCTCAGCGATCCCGAGAAGCGTCGCATCGTCGACCTGGGGGGCGACCCGTTGGAAGGCGCGGCCGCGGGGGCCGGCGGGTTTGGCGGCTTCGGCGGCCTGGGCGACGTTTTCGAAGCCTTCTTCGGTGGCGGCTTCAGCGGGGGCGGGACGTCCCGCGGTCCGATCGGCCGGGTTCGGCCGGGTTCGGACTCGTTGCTGCGGATGCGGCTGGACCTCGAGGAGTGCGCGACCGGTGTGACCAAGCAGGTCACGGTCGACACCGCGGTGTTGTGCGACCGCTGCCAGGGCAAGGGCACCAACGGCGATTCCGTGCCGATTCCCTGCGACACCTGCGGCGGCCGCGGTGAGGTGCAGTCGGTGCAGCGCTCGCTGTTGGGCCAGATGGTGACGTCGCGGCCGTGCCCCACCTGCCGCGGAGTGGGCGTGGTCATCCCCGACCCCTGCCATCAGTGCGTGGGCGATGGCCGGGTGCGGGCCCGCCGGGAGATCAGCGTCAAGATTCCCGCCGGTGTCGGCGACGGCATGCGAGTTCGGCTGGCGGCTCAGGGTGAGGTCGGGCCCGGGGGCGGGCCGGCCGGTGACCTCTACGTGGAGGTCCATGAGCAGGCCCACGACATCTTCGTCCGCGACGGCGACGACTTGCATTGCACGGTGTCGGTGCCGATGGTCGACGCCGCGCTCGGCGCCACGCTCAGCGTCGACGCCATCCTCGATGGCACGAGCGAGATCACCATTCCGCCTGGCACGCAACCGGGTTCGGTCATCACGATGCGCGGCCACGGGATGCCGCAGCTGCGCGCGGCCACCCGCGGCAACCTGCACGTCCACGTCGAGGTGGTCGTTCCCACCCGGCTGGACAACCACGACAGCGACCTGTTGCGCGAGCTGAAGAACCGCCGCACCCGCGACGTACCCGAGGTCCGCTCGACGCACAGCGGCGGTGGGCTGTTCAGCCGGCTGCGCGAGACCTTCACCGGTCGCTGACGCAACTTCTGAGGGGCCCCTGCACATGGTGGCGACGCTGTTTTACATCGAAGCACTACCCGGCGCCGGTGAACTGGCCGTCGTCGACGGTGAGGAGGGGTTTCACGCCGCGACGGTGCGCCGGATCCGGTCCGGGGAGGAATTGGTGCTCGGCGACGGCGCCGGCGGCTTGGCCCGCTGCGTGGTCGAGCAGTCCGGGCGCGACGGTTTAGGTGCCCGGGTGCTGGACCGCTGGAGCGTCGATCCACCGAAGCCGCCGGTGACGGTGGTGCAGGCGCTGCCCAAATCGGAGCGCTCGGAGTTGGCGATCGAATTGGCCACCGAGGCCGGCGCTGACGCGTTTTTGCCCTGGCAGGCGGCCCGATGCGTGGCCACCTGGCAGGGGGCCCGCGTGGAGAAGGGTCTGCGCCGCTGGCGCGCCGTGGTCCGCTCGGCGGCCCGGCAATCGCGGCGGGCGCACATCCCACCGGTTGACGGCGTGTTGTCGACGGCGGCGCTGGCCCAGCGGATCCGCGATGAAGTGGCCGCCGGCGCAGCGGTATTGGTGTTGCACGAGTCGGCGGCCGAGCGGATCGCGGATGTCGCTGTGGCGCAGGCGAGCTCGCTGTTCGTCGTGGTCGGTCCCGAGGGAGGTATCGCGCCGGATGAGCTGGCCGCGCTGACCGACGCGGGGGCCGTCGCGACACGGCTGGGCCCGCAGGTACTGCGGACCTCGACAGCCGCCGCGGTGGCCCTGGGTGCCCTCGGCGTGCTCACTTCGCGATGGGAGCAAACCGTCGAGGTCGGGCCACCTGGGCCGCTCGCGGCTGACCAGGCGGAGCCCTCGGCGTAGACTGAGGCATCCCGAACTACCCTGACGAGCCCGAGAAGGCAGGCACCGGAAACCACGTGACGCCACGCGAGACCAACGCTGCTGACGCAGCTGGGGCCCTGCAGGCCGATGCTCAGGTTCGCAGCAGCATCGACATTCCTTCTGATCTGGTCGTGGGCTTGCTGGGTTCGGCAGACGAGAATTTGCGCGCCCTCGAACGCATACTCAGCGCCGACCTGCATGTTCGCGGCAACGCCGTCACGCTGTCGGGCGAACCGGCCGACGTCGCGCTCGCCGAGCGAGTGATCTCCGAGCTGATCGCGATCGTGGCCAATGGCCAGCCGTTGACACCCGAGGTGGTGCGCCACAGCGTCGCGATGCTGGTCGGCACGGGCAACGAGTCACCGGCCGAGGTGCTCACCCTGGATATTTTGTCGCGCCGCGGCAAGACGATCCGGCCCAAGACGCTCAACCAGAAGCGCTACGTCGACGCCATCGACGCCCACACCGTCGTGTTCGGCATCGGGCCGGCCGGAACCGGCAAGACCTATCTCGCGATGGCCAAGGCGGTCAACGCCCTGCAGTCCAAGAAGGTCACCCGCATCATCTTGACCCGTCCGGCCGTGGAAGCCGGTGAGCGCCTTGGGTTTTTGCCGGGCACGCTGAGCGAGAAGATCGACCCGTATCTGCGCCCGCTGTACGACGCGCTCTACGACATGATGGATCCCGAGCTGATCCCCAAGCTGATGTCGGCCGGGGTGATCGAGGTGGCGCCGCTCGCATATATGCGGGGTAGAACCCTTAATAATGCATTCATCGTTCTCGACGAGGCGCAGAACACCACGCCCGAGCAGATGAAGATGTTCCTCACCCGGCTGGGCTTCGGGTCGAAGATCGTCGTCACCGGCGATATCACCCAGATCGACCTGCCGGGCGGCGCCAGGTCGGGTCTACGGGCGGCGGTCGACATCCTGGAAGACATCGACGACATCCACATCGCGGAGTTGACCAGCGCGGATGTGGTCCGCCACCGGCTGGTCTCCGAGATCGTCGATGCTTACGCTCGCCACGAGGACCCGGACTCCGGGATGAATCGGGCCGCTCGGCGGGCATCCGGAACGCGAAATCGCCGATGAGTGTGCGGTGAGCAGCCCATGACTATTGAAGTGTCCAACGAGTCGGGCATCGATGTCTCCGAAGTGGAATTGGTGAGCGTCGCGCGCTTCGTCATCGCCAAAATGGAGGTCAATCCGGGTGCCGAGCTGTCGATGGTGCTGCTGGACACCGCGGCGATGGCCGACCTGCACATGCGCTGGATGGACCTACCCGGCCCGACCGACGTGATGAGTTTCCCGATGGACGAGCTCGAGCCCGGCGGCCGCCCGGACGCGCCCGAGCCCGGGCCGTCGATGCTGGGTGACATCGTGCTGTGTCCGGAATTCGCGACCGAGCAGGCCGCCGCGGCAGGCCACAGTCTCGGACATGAGTTGGCGCTGTTGACAATTCACGGCGTGCTGCACTTGCTCGGCTACGACCACGCCGAGCACGATGAGGAGAAGGAGATGTTCGCGCTACAGCAGCGACTTCTCGAAGAGTGGGTAGCCGAACAGGTCGAGGCCTACCACTACGACCGGCAAGACGAGAAAGACCGCCGGTTGCTGGACAAGTCAAGGTATTTCGACAATTGAGCCCTTTGAAGAGAGCACTCTGGATCGCGGTTTCGGCCGCCATGGCTTTGGCGCCGTCGGTGCTGCTGGTCGGCACGACCGGTGTGGCACAGGCATCGCCGTGCGCCGGCGAGGGGTCAAACCCCGTGTCCTGCCAGCACTGTCTGTTTTATGTGCAGGCCTATCACACCGCGAACGTGTGCAACGCCCCCGCGCCCCGGCCGGCCCCGGCGCCGTCGAGCACCGTGCCGGTATACATTCCGGAGCCTCCGCCGTTGCCCCCGCCGACGTCCACCCGCCCGGCGCCGGTCCCGGTGCAGACCCCGAAGATCAATCCGCCGTCCCCGGGGGCACCAAGAAACGTGGCCGTGGTGTCACCGCCGAAGAAGCTCGAGGCGCCCCCACAGGCGATCGCGGCTGCCAAGGCCGCACCGGCGGCCCGGCTCAATCCCGCCGACCCACCGAAGCCGCCGACCCAGACGGACTTCAACCAGCAGGTGCAGAACGTCGTCAGCGCCCACAGCGAGAATGTCGATCTCATCAAAGCTGACAACAAGGAGTTGGCCCGTCCCCGGCACTGGGACTACGTCGACTACGACGAATATCACCGCCCGACGCTGTACAACCCGCTCAGTCAGGCGATGACCTTCCGCTACACCTACGGCGGCGCTTCCCGGGAGGCGTACCTGCCGGCCGGCGGCCGGATCGTGCTCGATGCCGCCACCGTTGGCCTGGTCCCGTTCACCGCGGTCGGCGACAGCTACCTGGCGTCGGGCAGCTTCTACGGCGGGGCCTTCGTACCGCCGGACAACTTCCAGGGCCCCCCGCCGCCGGAGTACGCGGCCCCGGCAGCCCCGACGCTGTACCAGAGCGTCTTGGCCGATATCCCCGCCGTGAACGAGATCGTGCAAGTCGGCCAGGTGGCGGTGGTAGGGCACGACGATAGCGAGCCCGCGGGCAGCCAGGACTCCTTCCTGCTCGACGACTCGACCTTGGCCTGGGGTCAGGTCGCCGATCCCAGCAGCGGCGTGCAAATCAGGGTGACCAAGACCCAGTCGCTGCCCGGCTTCGGGCCGACCGACAATGGCGACTTCTTGGCGACGCTGGCCGTCCGCGGTGATCAGACCCAGCCCGCCCAGCCCGCGGCACCTGCCCAACCTTGGTGGCCGTGGGGAGTGCGGTACGGGTTGTTGGTGATGGCGGTCGTCGTCATCGCGGGGTTGCTGAATCGTCGGAACAAGAGCGGCGACGCGACCGGCAAGTCCGCGACCGAGTCAAGGCATTCTCACAATTGACCGGCTTATCTCAGCTGCTCGGCGCGATTGCGTTGATCTGTCTGGGTGGGGCTTTCGCGGCGATCGACGCCGCGATTAGCACGGTGTCGGTGGCTCGGGTGGCGGAGCTGATGCGCGATGAGCGCCCGGGTGCGGGGTCCCTGGCGAAGGTGATGGCCGACCGGCCGCGCTATATCAACCTGGTGGTGCTGTTGCGCATCATCTGTGAGGTCACCGCGACCGTGCTGCTCGTGGTGTTCCTCTATGACAACTTCGGCCTGAATTGGGCGGTGTTCGGCGCTGCGACCATCATGGTGCTGACCAGCTTCGTCGTCATCGGGGTGGGCCCGCGGACCCTGGGCCGCCAGCATGCGTATTCTATTTCGCTGGTGACAGCCCTTCCGCTGCAGGTGATCTCGTCGCTGTTGATGCCGATCAGCCGGTTGCTGGTGGTGCTGGGTAACGCGCTCACGCCGGGTCGCGGCTTTCGCAATGGCCCGTTCGCATCCGAGATCGAGCTGCGCGAGGTCGTCGACCTGGCCCAGCAGCGCGGCGTGGTGGCCGCCGACGAGCGCCGGATGATCGAGTCGGTGTTCGAACTCGGTGACACCCCGGCGCGTGAGGTGATGGTGCCGCGGACCGAGATGATCTGGATCGAAAGCGACAAATTCGCCGGCCAAGCGACGAACTTGGCTGTGCGCAGCGGGCATTCGCGCATTCCGGTGATCGGCGAGAACGTCGACGACGTCGTCGGGGTGGTGTATCTGAAAGACCTTGTCCAGCAGACGTTCTTGTCGGCCGACGGTGGCCGCGACACCAAGGTGTCGGAGATCATGCGTCCGCCCGTGTTCGTGCCGGACTCCAAGCCGTTGGATGCGCTGCTGCGTGAAATGCAGCGCGACCGCAATCACATGGCGCTGCTCGTCGACGAATACGGCGCGATTGCCGGCCTGGTCAGCATCGAAGACGTGCTGGAGGAGATCGTCGGTGAGATTGCCGACGAGTACGACCAGGAAGAGACGGCTCCGATAGAAGACTTGGGCGACAAGCATTTCCGGGTGTCGTCGCGGCTGGCCATCGAAGATGTCGGCGAACTGTACGGCGTGGAGTTCGACGACGATCTCGACGTCGATACGGTGGGCGGCCTGCTGGCATTGGAATTGGGCCGGGTTCCGCTGCCCGGCGCCGAGGTGGTCTCGCACGGCTTGCGGCTACGCGCCGAGGGCGGCCCTGACCATCGCGGCCGGCTGCGGATCGGCACCGTGCTGCTCAGTCCGGTCGAGCCGGAGGACCACGAGTTTGAGGACACGCATGATGGCTGAGCAGCAGGATCCCGAGGACGAGAAGCTGGTGGTGCTGGCGCGCCCCGCGATGGCGCGCGCGGAGGCCGGCAGTCCGACCGCGGCGATCATCCTCACCGACAGCGCCGGTGCCTCGCTATGACACCAAGTGGGAACGAATTCCGTTCGGGCTTCGTGTGTTTGGTCGGCCGGCCGAATACCGGCAAGTCGACGCTGACCAACGCTCTGGTCGGCAGCAAAGTGGCGATCACCTCTAAGCGCCCGCAGACCACCCGGCACACCATCCGCGGCATCGTGCACCGGGAGAACTTCCAGATCATCCTGGTCGACACCCCGGGCTTGCACCGGCCGCGCACCCTGCTGGGCAAGCGGCTGAACGACTTGGTCCGGGACACCTACTCCGAAGTCGACGTGATCGGGCTGTGCATCCCGGCCGACGAGGCGATCGGCCCCGGAGACCGCTGGATCGTCGACCAGATTCGTTCCGTCGCACCCAAGACCACGCTCGTCGTCATCGTCACCAAGATCGACAAGGTGCCCAAAGACCGAGTGGCCGCACAGCTGGTCGCGGCCAATGAGCTGGTCGACGGTTCGGCCGAAATCGTCCCGGTGTCGGCGGTCGCCGGCACCCAGGTCGACCTGCTGATCGACGTGCTGGCCGCCGCACTGCCCACCGGTCCGGCGTTTTACCCCGACGGCGAGCTGACCGACGAGCCGGAAGAGATCCTGATGGCCGAGCTGATCCGGGAGGCCGCCCTGGAGGGAGTGCGCGACGAGCTTCCGCATTCGCTGGCGGTGGTGATCGACGAAGTCAATCCGCGCGAGGGCCGCGACGACCTGATCGACGTGTATGCGCTGCTCTACGTCGAGCGGGACAGCCAGAAGGGCATCATCATCGGCAAGGGCGGAGCCCGATTGCGGGAAGTGGGGACCGTGGCGCGCCGGCAGATCGAGAAGCTGCTGGGCACCAAGGTCTATCTCGACCTGCGGGTCAAGGTCGCCAAAAACTGGCAGAGTGACCCCAAACAGCTTGGGCGGCTGGGCTTTTAGCGCTTCTCAATCCAGGGGTTGGCCGTGCTCATGCTCCCACCACACCTTCGGCTGCTTGGACGCCCAGCCGCAGACCGCCTCCAGCTCGGCGGCCAGCGAGATCAGCATGGGTTCGCTGTTGGCCGGTCCCATCAGCTGCACACCGATCGGCAAGCCGTCCGAGGTGAACCCCGCCGGCACGTTGATCGACGGCCAGCCCAGCACATTCCACGGCCACGTCACCGGGCACGCCTTGACCATCACGCGGTCGGTGCCGAAGCCGCCCAACCGGTCGAAGGCTCGTGCCAGCGGGGGCGGTTGCGCGGTCGTCGGTGCCACCACCACGTCGACGATGTCGAAGATCGAGCCCACCCGGCGCTGCAGCGCGCCTTCGTGCAGGCGCGCGTTGCGCAGGATCGCCTGTCCCAGCACATGTCCCATCCGCAGGTTGGACAGGGTGCGGGGGTCCAGGGCGACACCGTCGCCCAGCCGCTCCTCCCATTCGCGCAGCCCCGCGGTCGAGCGGGCCAGAAAGTCCCACCCCAGCCGCACGCCGTAGTCCGGGTTACCGGAAACGACGGTGTGGCCGAGCAATTGGAGTTGCTTGCCCACGGAGCGGGTCGCGGCCAGGATCTCGGGATGCAGCTTGGCCCGAAAGTAGGTGTACGGGAACCGGGTTGACAGCGCGATGTTCAGCGGCCCGGGCGCGATGCTGACGTAGTCGGATGCCCTGATCGGGGCGGGCTTGTGCCGGTCGCCCTCGACGTTCCCGGATGCGGCGTCGAGCACCAGCGCCGCGTCGGCCACGGTGCGGGCCAGCACGCCGTTGACGGTGATCCCGTTGAACGACTCCGGCAACGGCCAGGTGGAGATGCGGCCGCGCTGTGGCTTGATACCGACCAGGTGTGTCCAGGCCGCCGGGATGCGGACGCTGCCGGCGCCGTCGGAGCCGATCGCGGCGGTGACCAGGCCGGCGGCCACCGCGGCCGCGCTGCCGCCCGACGATCCGCCCGGGGTGTGCCGCCGCGACCACGGGTTGCGGGTGTGCCCGAACCCGGGCCCGCTGGTGAACGGCCACTGTCCCAGTTCGCAGGTGTTGGTCTTGCCGACGATGACGGCCCCGGCGGCTTTGAGACGGCGAACCACCTCGGCGTCCTGGGCGGCGGGCCGGACGTAACCGTCGGCGCCGAAGGCGGTGGGCACGCCGGCAACGTCGACGTCGTCCTTGACCGCGATCGGGACGCCCAGCAACGGCGCCGTGTCACCGGCGGCGCGTCGCCGGTCGGCCTCGGCCGCGTCGGCCAGCGCCGACTCGGTCAGCACCACCCGGAATGCGTTCAGCGTGGATTGGCTGGCGTCGATCGCGTGCAGCGAACGGCGCACCAATGTGTCGGATGTCACCGAGCGGCTGGCCAGCTGATAGAGCAGGTCAGTGAGTGTGGGCAGGCGCGTGCCACGGGATCCGGAAGCGGATCCGGAAGCGGACCCAGGAGCGCCAATCACGGGGTACGAGACTATCGGCGCGGATACCCGAGATGTCGCGGCGGGGTGCAAAACTATTGAGATGCGGCTGTATCGAGACCGAGCGGTAGTGCTGCGCCAGCACAAGCTCGGCGAAGCCGACCGGATCGTCACCCTGCTGACCCGCGATCACGGGTTGGTCCGCGCGGTGGCCAAAGGGGTGCGCCGCACCCGCAGCAAATTCGGCGCGCGGCTGGAGCCGTTCGCGCACATCGATGTGCAGCTGCATCCCGGCCGCAATCTCGACATCGTCACCCAGGTCGTCGCGATCGACGCGTTCGCCACCGACATCGTCAGCGACTACGGCCGGTACACCTGCGGGTGCGCGATGCTGGAAACCGCCGAACGCCTCGCCGGTGAGGAGCGGGCGCCCGCCCCGGCGCTGCACCGGCTCACGGTGGGCGCGCTGCGGGCGGTGGCCGACGGACACCGCCCCCGTGACCTGCTGCTGGACGCCTACCTGCTGCGTGCCATGGGCATCGCCGGCTGGGCGCCGGCGCTGACCGAGTGCGCCCGCTGCGCCACACCCGGCCCGCATCGGGCATTCCACATCGCCGCCGGTGGCAGCGTCTGCGGCCACTGCCGGCCCGCGGGTTCGACCACGCCGCCGCTGGGCGTGCTGGAACTGATGTCCGCGCTGCACGATGGCGATTGGGAAGCCGCCGAGGCGACGCCGCAGTCCCACCGCAGCCATGTCAGCGGATTGGTGGCCGCCCACCTGCAATGGCACCTGGAACGCCAGCTCAAGACGTTGCCGCTGGTGGAGCGCAATTATCGGGTAGACCGGACGATCGCCGATCGGCGCGCAGCGCTGCTCGGGCAGGATGAGGACTGTGGCTAGGAACCACGAGCGCAAGCTGAAGTCCACCGACTTCCCGCAACTACCCGCAGCGCCCGACGGCTATCCGACTTTTCCCGACAGGTCGACGTGGCCGGTGGAATTCCCCGAATTACCGCCCGCTGCCCACGGCGGCCCGAGCCGGCCACCCCAGCACATTTCGAAGGCGGTGGCACCGCGGATCCCGGCCGACCGATTGCCCAACCATGTGGCCATCGTGATGGACGGCAACGGCCGCTGGGCCACCCAGCAGGGGCTGACCCGCACCGACGGCCACAAGGCGGGCGAGGCGGTGGTCATCGACGTCGTCTGCGGGGCAATCGAAATCGGGATCAAGTGGCTCAGCCTCTACGCCTTCTCGACCGAAAACTGGAAGCGTTCTCCCGAGGAGGTCCGCTTCCTGATGGGGTTCAACCGCGACGTGGTCCGTATGCGCCGGGTGAACCTCATGGCGATGGGGGTCAAGATCCGCTGGGTGGGTTCGCGGCCACGCCTGTGGCGCAGCGTGATCAATGAATTGGCGATCGCGGAGGACATGACGAAGGGCAACGACGTCATCACCGTCAACTACTGCGTCAACTATGGCGGCCGCGCCGAAATCGCCGAAGCCACAAAGGAAATCGCACGCTTGGCCGCCGCCGGGCGGCTGAACCCGGAGCGCATCACCGAGACGACGGTGGCGCATCACCTGCAGCGGCCCGACATCCCGGACGTGGATCTTTTTCTGCGGACTTCGGGGGAGCAGCGCTCCAGCAACTTCATGCTGTGGCAGGCGGCCTACGCCGAATACATCTTTCAAGACAAGCTGTGGCCCGACTACGACCGTCGCGATCTGTGGGCGGCCTGCGTTGAATATGCGGACCGCAACCGACGGTTTGGGAGTGCCTGATGCCATCCCTGCAGGAGCGCCTGGGGTCGATTCTCCGCGATGTGTTGCCGGTCGAGGATGAACCCGACGGTGGGCTGACGGTGCACCACGACGCCACGTTCGCGTCGTTGCGGGTGGTGAACATCGCCGAGGGCCTGGACCTGGTGTCGCTCACCCAGATCGTGGCGTGGGATCTGCCGCTGACCAAGAAGCTCAGCGATCAGGTCGCCAAGCAAGCGCACGACAGCAACTTCGGCAATGTGACGCTGGTCGAGAAGATCAGCGACAAGGCCGCGCAGCGCAACTCCGGCAAGGGCGGATCCAAAACCGCGGACGTGATGCTGCGATACAACTTTCCCGGGGCGGGCCTGACCGACGACGCCCTGCGCACCCTGATCCTGCTGGTGCTCGATACGGGCGCCCAGATACGGCGCGTGCTGACGGCCTGAGCCCGCGATCAGCGGTTAGCCGACGCCGAGCGTGAAGTTAGTTTCACATTGGGGCGCGAACGTGAAGCCAGTTTCACTTTCGGCAGGTTTAACCGCAGTCCGAGCAGGTGCCGAAGATCTCGATGGTGTGGCTGACCTCGGAATAGCCATGCTTGGCGGCCACTTGCTCCGCCCACTCCTCGACTTCGTGGTCGCCCACCTCGATCGTGGACCCGCAGTGGCGGCACACCAGGTGGTGGTGATGGTGCTCCGAGCAACGGCGGTAGACCGACTCGCCGGTGTCGGTGCGCAGCGTGTCGACCATTCCCGCCGTAGCCATGGATTGCAGCGTCCGGTAGACCGTGGTCAGGCCGATGTTGTCGCCGCGGCGGCGTAGCTCGTCGTGCAGCTCCTGCGCGGAGCGGAATTCGTCGAGGGTCTCCAACAGCGTGGAAATTGCCGTCCGCTGCCGGGTGGAACGGACGCTGGGTCCTGTCATGGTGTGTCCTCGCTGGCATGGGCGACGGCGTCGACGACGATGTGCGCCAGGTGGTGGTCGGCCAGCCGGTAGAGCACCTCGCGGCCGGATCGCTCCCCGGCGACCACCCCGGCTGCCTTGAGAATCTTCAAATGCTGGCTGACCAGCGGTTGTGGCACGCCCAACGCGTCGACCAGCTCGTGCACGCAGCGCTGGGATTCGCGTAGTTGCAGCACGATCGCGATGCGCACGGGTGCGGCCAGCGCGCGCAGCAGCTCACCGGCTGCGTCGAGAATTTCGCGCGACGGCGGTACCGGATACTCGGCGAACGGGGAGTGCTCGCCCGCTGCTGCCTGGGTGTGCCCGTGGGCGCCCGGGTCCGACGAGGAGCCATGGGCGGCGGTCGGCGTTGAGGGCATCACCATGCGAAAGTCATCACCTTGAGAAGTGCCGGGTACGTGCCAGTGCCCCACTGTAGGGAACGACATCCACTGTCACATGCATGATGACGCATGTCAAAGACCCCGGCTCGGTCGATACCATTGCTGAGGTTTCGCGGGCGACGTTTCGCCGCCCCGCGCGTCGCAGTAATCGAAGAAAGAGAGTGGGACACCCCGTGGCGTCCGTCATCGACACCGTCGTTAACCTGGCCAAACGGCGCGGATTCGTCTTCCCCGCGGGTGAGATCTACGGCGGCACCAAGTCGGCCTGGGACTACGGGCCGCTGGGCGTGGAACTCAAAGAGAACATCAAGCGGCAGTGGTGGCGCACGGTGGTCACCGGCCGCGACGACGTCGTGGGACTCGACTCGTCGATCATCCTGCCGCGGCAGGTGTGGGTGGCATCCGGGCACGTTGAGGTGTTCCACGACCCGCTGGTGGAGTCGCTGATCACCCACAAGCGTTACCGCGCCGACCACCTGATCGAGGCCTACGAGGCCAAGCACGGGCATCCGCCGCCCAACGGGCTGGCCGACATCCGCGACCCGGAGACCGGGGAGCCCGGTCAGTGGACCGAGCCGCGCGAATTCAACATGATGCTCAAGACCTACCTCGGGCCGATCGAGACCGAGGAGGGGCTGCACTACCTGCGGCCCGAGACCGCGCAGGGCATCTTCGTCAACTTCGCGAACGTGGTGACGACCGCGCGGCGCAAGCCGCCGTTCGGCATCGGCCAGATCGGCAAGAGCTTTCGCAACGAGATCACCCCGGGCAACTTCATCTTCCGCACCCGCGAGTTCGAGCAGATGGAGATGGAGTTCTTCGTCGAGCCATCCACCGCCAAGGAATGGCACCAGTACTGGATCGACACCCGGCAGCAGTGGTACATCGACCTCGGTATCAACCCGGAGAACCTGCGCCTGTACGAACATCCCAAAGACAAGCTGTCGCACTATTCCGATCGCACGGTCGACATCGAATACAAATTCGGTTTCCAGGGCAATCCGTGGGGTGAGCTGGAAGGCGTCGCAAACCGCACTGACTTCGACTTATCAACGCACGCAAAGCATTCCGGCACCGACCTGTCCTTCTACGACCAGGTTAGCGACACCCGGTACACGCCCTACGTGATCGAACCCGCCGCCGGCCTGACCCGGTCGTTCATGGCGTTCTTGATCGATGCCTACGCCGAGGACGAAGCCCCGAACGCCAAGGGCGGCGTGGACAAGCGCACGGTGCTTCGCCTCGACCCGCGGCTGGCCCCGGTCAAGGCGGCCGTGCTGCCGTTGTCCCGCCACGCCGACTTGAGCCCCAAGGCCAGAGACCTGGCCGCCGAACTGCGGAAATCCTGGAACATCGATTTCGACGACGCCGGCGCGATCGGACGCCGTTATCGGCGCCAGGACGAGGTCGGGACGCCATTCTGCGTGACGGTCGATTTCGACTCGCTGGAAGACAACGCCGTCACCGTGCGTGACCGCGACGCGATGACGCAGGAGCGGGTGTCGATGGACGCCGTCGCCGACTACCTGGCGGTTCGGCTCAAGGGCGCCTAGCGGCCCGCAATCCAGCCATTTGGACAAACGCGGCAATCTTGGTGTGGTGCTGCCCTACTATTCGGCTTTAGTCTTATACGCAGTGTCCAGTCGCTGTAATGACTGTCGGGGTGCAGTTGTGAGGCCGTGGAAGCGGCCAGGCGTGTCGAGGTGTAGATGGTTCTGGATTTTGCGTTTTTGCCGCCGGAGATCAATTCGGCCCTGATGTACGCCGGTGCCGGCTCTGGGCCGCTGATGGCGGCTGCCGCGGCGTGGGATGGGTTGGCCGCCGACATGTGGGCGTCGGCGTCGTCCTTCGACTCCGTGGTCTCGGGCCTGGCGTCGAATGGGCAGTGGACGGGTCCGTCAGCGGAGTCGATGACGCAGGCGGCAGGCCCCTATCTGCAGTGGTTGCACGGTGCGGCGGCGCACGCCTCCATGTCGGCCATGCAGGCCCGGGTGGCGGCAATGTCGTACGAGGGGGCATTCGCGGCGACAGTGCCGCCCGCGGCGGTGGCGGCAAATCGTGTCCAGTTGATGACATTGATCGCGACGAACATTCTGGGCCAGAACACCGCAGCAATTGCGGCCACCGAATTCGAATACGTCGAGATGTGGCTGCAGGATGTGATGGCCATGTTCGGCTATCACGCGGGCGCGCAATCGGTGATGTCGGCCTTGCCGTCGATCAGTTCGGCACCGTCGAGTTTGGCGGGATTGCTGACGACGCCCCTGAGCAGTTTGGCGTCGCAGTTTGCCGGGACGCTGTCGTCGGTGGGCGGTCAAATATTCGGCCCGGGCTTCTCGTCAGCGGTGACCGCAATTCAATCCGCGCTGACTCAGGTGGGATCGATAGTTTCGTCGGCGCCGGTGTCGTCATTGATGTCGGCGGCCCAGATCGGGATGTACCCGGCGAGCGCGTTGATGTCGCCGATGATGGCGATGACGCAAGGCACCGCGCCGGTTACGTCGCTGGCCGGTGCCACGAATGTGGCCGCCGGCAGTCCGTCGCAATACGTCAGTTCGACCGCTCCGGGGACGAACGTGCTCGGCAGCGGCGGGGGCTGGGGCTCGAATATCTCGGCCAGTCTGGGCAGGGCGCGGTTGGTGGGCGCGATATCGGTGCCCTCGGTGTGGCAGGGATCGACGCCGGCGCCGATCGTTAGCTCGGCGGCGGCAGTGCCCGGCGCCGTGGCGCAGCCGGCACGACCCGCTGCTGGCATGCCCATGCCGGCGCGGACGGGGCCCGGGGATGACAAGCCGACCGGAATGGTGGGCCGCGCCGGGGCGAGTCCGCCCCATGTGGTGCAGTCCCGGCCCAAGGTGGTGCCCCGCAAGGGCGCCTGAGAGGCCCAGCCGCAATTGCCGAAGCGCCCAAACCGTCGAATCGGGAGCCGTGCAAATTTCTCAACATGTTGCGAACGCCTATTCATGAGTTACGCGCTTAATCAAACTATTAGGTACGGTTTGCGACAGTGAATGATTCTGACGCACGCAATGCCGGCCAAGAACATGCGTACTGCGGGTAGATACAGCGTTGGGTGCCGGTCGTGTTGTCGGGTCCGGCAAGCTCGAGCCAATTGCCGTCACGCCGAGGTCGCGGGTGAACACCTTTGTGAACGCGCCTGCTGATTTTTCGCAGAATCGCTGCCGAGCAACATTTTTCGCACTCAAGCCCAGCGGCCGGTTCTCCCAGGCGCGTCGCTCCTCGCAGTTGCGTCCGTCCCCGTCGCGATCGACGGGCTCGCCGACGATCGCGGCTGCGGGTTCCCGTGTGGCTGAATTTTCGTGTTTAACGGCGATAGAAACAGAAATTTCCAACAATTGTCCTTTGGTTTGCTTTAGTATGAAAAATACTCGGCGGCCATTGGTGCGCCGTTGGGGTCTGTGTGAACAGAGTTTCGGGTGTGGAAAGGGGGCATCATGCTTTTGCCTCTTGGTTCACCTCTGCCGGACGATTCGGTGGCGGCAGTTCGGGGTGAGTCAGGCATGCTCGGTCGCTTAACGGTTCCACTCAGTTGGGGTGTGGCCGTTCCGCCGGACGACTATGACCATTGGGCACCGGAGCGCGAAGAGCTCTCCGATGCCGATGACAAGGCGATCGACGGGCCGGATTCAGAGGCGGCGGGCGCCGACGGCATGAGTGAAAAGAAGGAATGGGGGCAGTGGGGCGAATGGGGCGGCGACGCCGAACCTCGCTTCGAAGTTCCCCGACCCAGCAGCGTTGTACCGCATTCTCCAGCGGCTGGGTGAGCGAGAAAGACTGTCGGGCAACAGGTCCGCCACGTCTGTGGGTTAGTCCGCGTAACTAAGGAACAGGCAGTATGGCAACACGTTTTATGACTGATCCGCATGCGATGCGTGCGATGGCGGGCCGTTTTGAGATGCACGCGCAGACGGTGTCGGATGAGGCTCGCAAGATGTGGTCGTCGTCGATGAACATCGCCGGCGCTGGCTGGAGTGGTCAGGCTCAGGCCACGTCGTACGACACCATGGGTCAGATGAACCAGGCGTTCAACAACATTGTCAACATGCTCCACGGCGTGCGTGACGGTTTGATCCGTGACGCCAACAACTACGAGACGCAAGAGCAGGCCTCGCAGCAGACCCTCAGCCACTAGCCGCGAAACTCGCTGCTACCCAACACTTGAGGACATAGACAATGTCGATCAATTACCAGTTCGGAGATGTGGACGCGCACGGTGCGCTGGTCCGCGCGCAGGCCGCTTCGCTGGAGGCCGAGCACCAGGCCATCGTTCGCGATGTGCTTGCCGCCGGAGACTTTTGGGGCGGCGCCGGTTCGGTGTCTTGCCAGGAGTTCATCACCCAGTTGGGTCGTAACTTCCAGGTGATCTACGAGCAGGCCAACTCCCACGGCCAGAAGGTGCAAAGTGCGGGCAACAACATGGCCAGCACCGACAGCGCCGTCGGGTCCAGCTGGGCCTAACGTACTTTCGAGCAGTAGGGGCGCGCCGAATCGGTGCACCCCTACTGCTGTCTTACGAACGTGCGCCGCCACGCATTTATTGTCTTAGAACCGTCCGCCGCCACGCATTTATTGTCTTAGAATCGTCCGCCGCCACCCATGAATCCGCCGCCCGGCGACGAGCTCGAAGATCCGCCGAACGACGTGGGACTCCAGCTGCCGAATCCGCCGCGCATTCCTCCGCTGAGGAGGTCGCCGATGATGATCCCGCCGATCATCGCGCCGGTGTTGTTGCCGCCGCGGCGGGCGTAGGCGCGCTGCGCGGACATCAAATCGGCGTTGGCCAGCGACTGCGCGTTGGCCGCCAGTGTCGAGGCCGCATTGGCGTGGGCAATCGCCTCGGCCGGGTTGGTGGTCCTTTTATCTTGTGCGGCTTCGAGATGTCGTTGGGCTTCGGTGAGCCGGGTTCGAGCGTCGGGGCCGATGCTGCCGCGACGCGTGTCGATGAACTCCGAGACACCGCGCACCCGCGCCTGGGCGGTGAACAGCGCCTGTTCGAGTGACCGAGCAAGCCGATCGGCGGCTGCCTGTTCCCCGGCCAGTGTGGCCAACTGCCGGTTGAGGTCGGAGTCCGCCTTCGCCAGCTGAGCGAATGTGCCCAGGGGATCGGCGGATCCCCCGCCGGCTGCGTCGACGGCTCTGGTGGCGGCGTCACGGGCCGCGACGAGCTCGCTGGTATGCGCGGATTTGATGTCCTGCCTTTGCAGTTGCTCGGTGGCGTGCGTAATGCCCGCCTTGATGTCGGTCATCACCGATGGCAACCGCTCAACGGCACGCCGGATGTCGCTGGCCGCGTTGTCCACCGCATCGAGCAGCGCGCGGGTTTGCCCGAGCGCTGACTCGGCGGCCCGCACCGCGTCGACCAAACCGCTCTGCTGTCCACTCACCGCTTGGCCGGCCAGCGTTCGGGCCGAGCCGATGTTGCGGTCTGCGAATGCCAGGCGCTGCGTGGCGGCCGAGATATTACCCGACACCGAAGTCAGTGCCGCAGGACCGAATTCGTTGTTCAACTCGGCTAGTCGCTGTTCGGCCGGCTCGATGCGAGTGGTGAGTTCGACGACCTGCTGGGTCAGCGCGTCGAGCCGCGATGCGGCATTGACCACCAAGTCCCGCAGCTGCTCGAACGCCTCGGTCTGGGCCTCTAGTTCGCGGTCGGCGCCGGCCGCCGACACGACTACCTGGGTGAGCAGCTGGCGCTGCTGCTCGGGCGTCTCGGGTGTGTGGTCGTCAAGTTGCTGACGCACCGTAAAGGCTTGGGACAGTGCTGCTTTGGCATTCTCGACGGCCTTGGTGAAGGGCTCGGTGCGTTCGGCGCCGAACTCGTCGATCGCCAGGGCGAGCTCGTTGGAGCTGGTCCGTACCGCGTTGTCGACCTCCACCACCATCGAGCGCGACAGGTCATCGAGCGCTTCCAGCGGCACGGCGGCCAGCGCGGTCTGGTCGGTGGGGTCCACTCGCCGCGCGGCAGCCAATTCGGCGGCGCGGCGTCGCCGGCGGCGATAACGCATGACGAGCATCAGGGCCACTACCGCGAGGCCGATCACGCCGAGTGTGCCCAGCAGCCAGAATCGGTTCGACGAATTCGGCGTCGCATTAAGCCCATTCGCCGCGGAAACCGCGGCACCACTCCAGTCGCCGTCGCGCAGATCGGGTTCGATCCTGTTATGCCGCAGGTCATCCACCTGTGTTTGGGTCACGCCTTTCACCCCGGACGGCACCAGGAACGCGTATGCGCGTCCGGTGGTGGCCACCGCGAGCAGTGCGTCGTAAGTACCCAAATCGCTTTCGTGGACGGTGCGCTGTGCCCAGTTCATCCCGCTCTGGCCGGAGAAGTCTTCGACATAGACCACCCACAGTCGGATGTGGCGGTCGGTGTAGAGCTTGTCGATCGCTGCGCTCACCTCGGCGCGACCGGAGACCGATAGCGCGCCCGCGTTGTCGGTGACATACCCCGGCAGCCGGAACGGGGCCTGCGCTTCGGCCGTCGGTGCCACCAGCAGCCCGGTGATGAGCATTGTCAGGATCACGCGGAGTAAGCGGGCAGTGCGCATAGGTCAATTTAAGCCCCGCGACAACGCCGGCCCGCAGGGCGTGAGGCGAGCTACCCCGAGCCGCGGAACGCCGTGGGGGACGGCGAGGCCACTTCCCGGCATTCCCTGGCAGACTGTGCGTCGGTGATCACGAACCTGCAAGACCCATACGACGACTTCGACCGTCAACGGCGGGTGGGCGAAGCGCCGAAGACCGCGGGTCTGCCGGGCACCGAAGGTCAGCACCGCACCGACTTCGCCCGGGACCGGGCACGCGTCTTGCACAGTGCCGCGCTGCGCCGCTTGGCGGACAAGACACAAGTCGTCGGGCCTCGTGAAGGTGACACGCCGCGCACCCGGCTGACCCACTCGCTGGAGGTCGCGCAGATCGGGCGCGGCATGGCGATCGGAATGGGCTGCGATCTCGATCTCGTCGAGCTGGCCGGGCTGGCCCATGACATCGGGCACCCGCCCTACGGGCACAACGGCGAGCGCGCACTCAGTGAGGTCGCCGACCAGTACGGCGGTTTCGAAGGCAATGCCCAGAATTTCCGGATCCTGACCAGCCTCGAGCCCAAAGTGCTTGACGAGCAAGGCAATAGCGCGGGGCTGAACCTGACCCGCGCGTCGCTGGACGCGGTTACGAAATATCCGTGGTACAGCGGCAGCGGGCTCGGAGCAGGAAGAAGGAAGTTCGGGTTCTACGAGGCGGACCGCGAGGCCGCCGAATGGATGCGCGCGGGCGCACCGCAGCACCGAATGTGCCTGGAAGCACAGGTGATGGACTGGGCCGACGATGTCGCCTACTCGGTGCACGACGTCGAGGACGGCGTCGTCTCACAGCGCATCGATTTGCGGGTGCTTGCCGACGACGACGAGGCGGCGGCGCTGGCCAAGCTGGGGGAGAGCGAATTTTCCCGGGTGAGCGCCGACGATTTCATGGCCGCCGCGCGCCGGCTGTCGGGGCTGCCGGTGGTTGCGGCCGTCGGTAAGTACGACGCCACGTTGGCCGCGTCGGTCGCGCTCAAACAGTTGACCAGTGAATTGGTGGGCAGATTCGCCTCGGCCGCGATCGCCACCACACGCGCGGCGGCCGGTCCCGGGCCGTTGGTGCGTTTCCAGGCCGAGCTGCAGGTACCCGATTTGGTGCGCGCCGAGGTCGCCCTGCTGAAAATTCTGGCGCTGCAGTTCATCATGTCGGACCCGCGGCATCTGGAGACGCAGGCCCGGCAGCGCGACCGCATTCATCAAGTGGCGCAGTGGCTGTACGCCGGAGCCCCCCGAACGCTGGATCCGATGTTCGCCTCGGCTTTCACCACGGCCGCCGACGACGGCGCCCGGCTCCGCGTCATCATCGACCAGATCGCCTCGTACACCGAGGGGCGGCTGGAACGAATCGATGCCGGCCCGACGAGCCCGTAAAGGCATTCCTCGGCTGGACGGCACAGGTTAGGCTGCGGGCATGAGCAGAAACACCGCCGTTGCCGCCCTGATGTCGATTCCGGTCGTGGCCATCGCCGCCTGCAGTTCGCCCCAGCATGCGAGCACCCAGCCGGGCACTACCCCTTCGGTCCTCAGCGGCGCCCCGGCGTCGCCGGCGACATCCAGCGCGGCGCCTAGCGGCCAAGCGCTGGCCGCTGCACTCAAAGCACCCGACGGTCGGCAGGTGGCCACGGCCACCTTCGACTTCACCGACGGCTACATCACCGTCACGGTGAAGACGGACACCCCCGGCATCCTGGCGCCCGGTATCCATGGCCTGCACGTGCACCAGGTCGGCAAGTGCGAGCCGAACTCGGTTGCGCCGACGGGCGGTCCGCCGGGGAACTTCCTGTCGGCGGGCGGTCACTACCAGGCGCCCGGGCACACCGGAAAGCCCGAAAGCGGCGACCTGACGTCGCTGGAGGTGCGCCAGGACGGCTCCGCTTATCTGGTGACCACCACAGACGCGTTCACCAGGGATGATCTGCTGGGCGGTACCAGGACGGCCCTGATGCTGCACGGTCCTCAGGACACCGACGTGGCAATGGACCGCGTTGCCTGTGGCGTGATCGGCCCGGCCAGCTGACCTGGTCGGCCACGCCGCCGGATCCGTCGTCCTAGACTGAGCCGATGGCTGGCCGGATCTCCGATCGTGATATCGCCGCCATCCGTGAACGCGCCCGCATCGAGGAAGTCGTCGGCGACTACGTCCAGCTGCGACGCGCGGGCGCTGACTCGCTGAAGGGCTTGTGCCCCTTCCACAACGAGAAGTCCCCGTCGTTTCACGTTCGCCCCAACCACGGCCACTTCCACTGCTTCGGCTGTGGTGAAGGCGGCGACGTGTATGCGTTCATCCAGAAGATCGAACACGTCAGCTTTGTCGAAGCCGTCGAACTGCTCGCCGACCGGCTCGGCCACACGATCACTTACACCGGCGCAGCGACCACCAACGTGCAGCGCGATCGTGGCAGCCGCAGCAGGCTCGTCGCGGCCAACGCCGCCGCGGCCGAGTTCTATGCGGCGGCGCTGGAATCCGACGAGGCGGCACCGGCCCGTCAGTATCTGAAGGAGCGGAACTTCGACGCCGAGGCCGCTCGACGCTTCGGCTGCGGATTCGCGCCGTCGGGCTGGGAGATGCTGACAAAACATCTGCAGCGCAAGGGTTTTGAGTTCAAGGAGCTCGAGGCCGCCGGGTTGTCCCGGGAGGGGCGCCGCGGGCCGATGGACCGCTTTCACCGCAGGCTGCTGTGGCCGATCCGCAGCTCGGCCGGTGAAGTGATCGGGTTCGGGGCCCGGCGGCTGTTCGACGACGACCCGATGGAAGCCAAGTACGTCAATACGCCCGAGACACTGCTCTACAAGAAGTCGTCGGTGATGTTCGGGCTCGACTTGGCCAAACGCGACATCGCCAGGGGACACCAGGCGGTCGTCGTCGAGGGCTACACCGACGTGATGGCCATGCATCTGGCCGGGGTCACCACCGCGGTCGCGTCCTGTGGCACCGCATTCGGCGACGAGCATCTGGCGATGCTGCGCAGGCTGATGATGGATGACAGCTTCTTCCGCGGCGAACTGATCTACGTTTTCGACGGCGACGAGGCCGGCCGCGCGGCCGCGCTCAAGGCCTTCGGCGGCGAACAGAACCTGGCGGGACAGTCCTTTGTCGCGGTCGCCCCAGATGGCATGGATCCCTGCGACCTGCGACTGAAGTCCGGCGACGGCGCGCTGCGCGACCTGGTGGCACGACGAACCCCGTTGTTCGAGTTCGCGATTCGCACCGCGATCGCCGAGTTCGACCTGGACAACGCCGAAGGCAGGGTCGGCACACTGCGCCGCTGCATCCCGATGGTGGGTCAGATCAAAGACCCCACGCTGCGCGACGAGTACGCCCGCCAACTCGCCGGCTGGGTTGGGTGGGACGACGTGGCGCAGATCATCGACCGGGTGCGGACCGAGGCGAGGGCGTCCAAGGCCCCGGCGACCCGGGGTGGTTTCGCGCCGAATCCGCGCCGTCGCGGAGCCGAGCAGCAACCAACCGAAAGCGCCCCGGCCGAGCCCGCCGCCGCTCGTCCCGACCCGCGCGACCCGACCCTGTGGCCGCAGCGCGAGGCGCTCAAGTCGGCGTTGCAATACCCGGCGTTCGCCGGCCCGGTGTTCGACACCCTGACCGTCGAGAGCTTCACCCACCCCGGGTATGCGGCCGTGCGCGCGGCCATCGACGCGGCCGGCGGCACGTCGACCGGCACTACCGGCGCACAGTGGATCGACGCGGTGCGCCAACACACCACATCGAGTCTGACCGCGGGCCTGATCAACGAGCTCGGCGTGGAGTCCGTTGCCGTCGATGACGAGAGACTGCCCCGCTACATCGCCGGGGTGCTGGCTCGCCTGCAGGAGGTCTGGATGGGCCGGCAGATCGCCGAGGTCAAGTCCAAGCTGCAGCGCATGTCACCCATCGAGCAAGGCGACGAGTATCACGCGCTGTTCGGCGACCTGGTCGCCATGGAGGCATACCGGCGCAGCCTGCTGGAGCAGGCTAGCGGCGACGATCTGACGGTGTAAGGGCCTCATCGACCGGCCGCTCGACTTCGCGCTGCACCACGGCCGTCGCGTTGTCGATCTCGGCCACGGTGACAAACCCGGCGTCGGGCGAGATCCGATTCGCGATCTTGCGCCGCCCACCTTCGATCACCGACTGGGCCATGGGACTACTGGTCAGCGAGCGATACGTAGCGGCGATCTGCTCGTATCGCCTGCGTCCGGCTTTCGAGCCCAGCACGTACCCCAGCCCCAGCACGACGACATATCGGATCAAAGCGCCCCTCCCACGACGGTGCGGATGGGTCCATCCTGCCTCACTCGGCTGGGTGCGCGCGCCCCCGACCGGTCTAGCTGGGCACCAAGGCTGGCCG